>VGYW01000095.1 GCA_016872875.1 Planctomycetota bacterium
TTCACGCAGAGACCGAAGGTGGGCAATGTCGGACACGCGTGGCTCTCTCATGGCCACGGCGGCGGGTTGCGCGCCGCTTGTCAGAATCGTCGCGCTTTCGCGCGAAAGCGCGACAATGCGTCGCTGCATGAACGGTCACAGAGACGTCTGCCGCAAGTGCTCGACCACTCGGTCCGTTGTGTGGTCCTGATGGATGCTCCGTTAGAAGCGGGCGCCGTAGGGCGGGCGGGCTTCGCTGAGCACGACGGCGGCCAGGGAGGGACACCGATGCGCAGGAACCGCGTGGCTTGGCAACGCAAGGCGCTTATCAGTTGTCTCTTAGCACGACAACGCTGTTTCCGAGCATCCGCAGACCTAATGTTTTGCTACGAAAAGACTTATAGCGCGTACGTGTAGCGCCGCCATCTTGGCGGCTGTCCCGGGGGCGTCCCGCCCCCGATTCCGCGGGCAGGATGCCCGCGGGAGAGCCAGCGGGACGCTGGCGCTACACCGGAAACTAGCGTTGTCGTGTTAGGCTGAGGGCGCGCCGGGCGGCGGCAATGAAGGCGCCGACTTTTGCTGGGTCCTTGATCCCCGGCCTGGCCTCAACCCCGCTCGAAACGTCCACGGCGTATGGCCGGACGCGGCGGACCGCCTCGGCCACGTTGTCGGGCGTGAGGCCACCGGCGAGGATGATGCGGCCAAGTGCCGTCGCGCGTGCGGCGAGGCCCCAGTCGAGCGGCACACCCGTCCCGCCCCGCTTGCCCGCGCCCCTGGAGTCGAGCAAGTAGGCGGCGGCGGGGTAGCCATCCAGCGCCTGGAGGTCGGCCTCGCCGCCGACCCGGAACGCCTTGATCACGCAGAGGCCGTTCGCAGCCAAGGCTTGGGCGACCTCCGGCCGCTCGTCCCCATGCAATTGCACCGTGCGGATCCTAAGTGACTCGCACGTCGCCAGCATGCCTTCCAGCGCCTCGTTCACGAAGAGGCCGACGGGCGTCACGAAGGGCGGCGCCTCGGCGAGGATGGCCCGCGCCTGCTCCACGCTCACCCGCCGCGGGCTCTCGGCGAAGACCAGCCCGATCGCGTCTGCCCCCGCCTCCGCTGCCGCGATTGCATCCTCGGGCCGCGTGATCCCGCAGATCTTCACGTGTACCATCTCGTCGGCGTCTCCAGTCCCTCCTTCAGAGTATAGCGCGTCCCCAATGCCGGTTCCACAAAGGAGGCGGGCGGCCCGGGGCGAAGACCCCACGCCCCCGGTGTATGCAGCAGCCTGTCAGAGCTCCCTCACTGATCGCTTGAAGACGGAGCCGCGCTGCTCGTAGTTCTCGAACATGTCGTAGCTGGCGCAGGCGGGGGAGAGGAGGACGACGTCGCCGGGGGCCGCGAGGCGGCGGGCGGTGAGGAGGGCCTCGGTGAGGCCGGCGACACGGTGGACGGGTGTGGCGCCGGCGGCCTCGATGGCTTGCTGAATCTGGCCGGCCGTGGCGCCGAGGAGGACCGCGGCCTTGACTCGCTTGACGATGGCCTTGCCGAAGCCGTCGAAGGGCAGGTGCTTGTCGTAGCCGCCAGCGATGAGGATGACCGGCTCGTCAAACGCCTCGACGCCCGCGATGGCGGCCTCGGGGGTGGTGGCCTTGGAGTCGTTGTAGTAGTCCACCCCGTCGAGTGAGCGGACGAACTCGAGCCTGTGCTCGAGGGCCTTGAAGGAGGCGAGGCGCGGGCCGATGGCGTCGGGGGCCACGCCGCAGAGGACGGCGGCGCCGGCGGCGGCGAGGGCGTTGGCGGCGTTGTGCTGCCCGCGGAGCACCAGGCTATCGCGGCGGAACAGGTGGCGGGGCTGGCCGCCGTCGCGCCAGAGGGCTTCTTCGCGTTCGAGCCAGGCGCCGCACTCGACTGGGCGGCTGGTGCTGAAGAAGAGCTTCCGCCCGGCTCCCAGGCTGCCCCAGGTGGAGACCACGTCGCAGTCCGCGTTTAGCAGTGCGGCGTCGCCAGGGAACTGGTGGAGGAGGATCGCCTGCTTGGCTCGGGCGTAGTTGGCCATCGTGCCGTGGCGGTCGAGGTGGTTTGGGCGGAGGTTGAGGACGATGGCGACGGCGGGGCTGAGGCCGGTCCAGGCGAGGCGCTCGAGCTGGAAGCTGGAGAGCTCGAGCACGACGAGGTGGTCGGGAGCGATGGCGTGTAGGTCTTCGAGGAGGGAGCGGCCGATGTTGCCGCCGAGCCAGGTGCGTCGCGGCCCGGCGGCCAGGAGGTGTGCGGCGAGGCTGGCGGCGGTGGACTTCCCGTTGCTGCCCGTCACCCCGACGATGGGTGCGCGGCAGAGCTTGAAGAAGAGGTTGATCTCCGTCTCAAGCTGGGCGCCGGCGGCGCGGGCATTGGCGAGATAGGGCGAGTCGTCCCCCACAGCGGGATTCACGATCACGATGTCGGCATCGGTGAAGTCCGACTCCACGTGTCCGCCGAGGTGGAACGCGACGGGAAGGCCGTCGAGCCTGGCGAGTGACTCGGCAAGGGCAGTGGCGTCCTTGAGGTCGGTGGCCGTCACGCGCGCCCCCTGCCTGGCGAGGAACCTTGCGACGCCGACCCCGCCTCCGAAGAGCCCGAGGCCCATGACGGTGACGCGCTTGCCCGCGAAGCCTATTGCACACATGCCCATTCAGCCCTCTATCGGGGACCTTCGCTGGGGATGCTGCAAAGTATAGCCGAATGGGGCCAGCGGTCAAGGCCGTGTTGCCCAAATGCGCCCGGGGAGGCTGGCAGGGTTAGTAGTGCGGCCTTCAGGCCGTCCGGACACGGGCTAAAGCCCGCACTACGAACTCTCTTGTCCTCCTGGGGATTTGGGCAACACGCCCTCAAGAGAGGATTCACTCAACGCGCGCCTGTCAGGAGGGGATGAGTGGATGAATGGATGGGTGGATGGGTGTCAGACAATCATCCATTCATCCACCCATCCAATCATCCCCTTCGGCTGTGCGCAACGACTGCCTTGGCAGAAAAGCGCAGGGCGGGCCTTGCGGCCCGCCCTGGCACGGAGCCCCCCCCAGGAAACGCAGGCTCACTTGTTGCCTCTTACACCCTGGATGGCGGTGCCGCTGGCGTGGATGGCGATCCACCACTTGCCCATCGCCTCGCCGTTGCGCCCAGAGTTGTAGAGGCGGACGCCCATCCTGCCGCCGTCGAGGGTGTAGAGGACGCCGTTGCGGACGCTGTAGGACTCGCCGTCCAGGGTCAGGCTGTTCTGGTTGCCGTTGCCCTTGGGGTTCACGCGAATCCAGAGCGCCTTGCCTTCGTAGGTGAGCTCGCCCTTGGAGCCGAGGAGGTCGTCGCGGGTGATGACCGTGCCGTCCGGCTTGCGCATCTCGAACTCGCAGTCCCAGTTGTTCCTGGGGTTCAGGTTGAGCTCGCCGCGTATCTGCTGCTCGCCGGTGAGGGCGATGAGGAGCGGGATGACATGGTTCGGGTCGAAGCGGAGGTCGCTGCGCTGCTCCACGCGGTCGCCGGTCTCGAGCACCACCACGGTCTGGCCGTCCTCGGCGAACATCGCGGTGACGTATTGGCCGGCCTTGTCCGCCTCGTCCAGGCTCGGCTCGCGATACATCAGCGTGATGGTCTCGCCCGCGACCCTCTCCTCCGCGAGGGGGTTGGCGAACACCCGCTCGTCCTTCACGAAGCCCTTGAGCGCGGCCGCGAGGTCGGAGCCCTGAGCGGGGAACGCCCCGTACCGGCGGTAGTAGAGTTCCAGGGCGACGCCGACCTGCTTCAGGTTGCTCTCGGCGAGGGCCACCCGCGCAGCCAGCCGGGCGCTCCTGTAGACGCCCGACCCGAGGGCGAAGAGAACCGCCAGGATGCCCGTGACCGCCATCATCTCGACCACCGAGAAGCCCCGACGCCGCTGTGTGCTCTTCACGCCCTTCATCGCACTTCTCCTTTCCTGGGTTGTCGTCTCGATTCTTCTCATCTCCCTCTCCTTTCGACTTGCCCAGGAGCAATCCGCGTGCCGAACGCCAGTGGGCCCTGCCTGCCTCGCCGCAAACATTGGTGTGACAAGGAGATGCGGCGCGCGATCACCAGGGGGCCGGACCTGCCCGGCCACGACACAACGAGGCCGAGGCGTCCAGAAACTGGACGCACCTGTTTGGCGAGGGTGCAACCACCCCCCTCTCCCTCGGGGAGAGGGCTGGGGTGAGGGTGCTTGGCTTGCCGCGGACGGGGCAGGAAGCACCCTCACCCGCCCGCCTCTGGCGGGCGACCTCTCCCCAAGGGAGAGGTGGACAACCTTCCGATGCGGCGCTAGACACGCACAACTGGACGCCGGCCCGCTCCCCCTCTTGACAGCCCACCCGAATCCCGCTATCTTGCCTGGCGGTAGGGCGGGGCTCAGACGAGTTTCCACTGGAGACTGCCTATGGTCTGCATCAGACACCCATTTCACGGAGCCGTGCTCAATCGGCGCCACGGCGAGGCAGCCGAAGGCGGCCTGCGCATCCGGGTTCGCGGCGAGGCGCCGCT
Organism: Planctomycetota bacterium; assembly: GCA_016872875.1. The sequence continues at coordinate 4,486 of VGYW01000095.1, forward strand.
GCGCGACGCCGTGGCCGTGAACGGGCAGCCGGCGCGCCGCGAGGGACGCGAGTTCGAGGCCGAAGTCATTCTGAGGTCAAAGGTTACAGAGATCGTGGCCACTGCGGAAGGCGTCGGCGGGCAGGCCGAGCACCGCATCAGCGTGGTCTGGGACCGCCATTCGCGCCCGCGCTACCGCTTCTCGCTCGACGACAACAGCTTCTTCCTCCGCGACATTGCCCAGAAGGCCCCACGCTCGCTCTTCGACTGCTTCTATCTTGCGGGCCTCCAACGGCTCAATAGGCTCTATGGCGCCAGGTTCAGCGCCAACATCTACTTCACGACCGGCCCGGACTTCTCGCTCCCGCAGTTCCCAGAGCGCTACAAGGGGGAGTGGGCGGACAACGCGGGGTGGCTCAGGCTCGCCTTCCACGCCTGGGCGAACGACCCCGAGCGCCCCTACCAACACGCCTCAGCCGAGAAGTTGATGGCCGACCTCGACCGCGTAGCCAGCGAGATACACCGCTTCGCGGGTGAGGCGGCCTACGCCCCGCCCACGGTCATCCATTGGGGGATGGTGCAACCTCAAGCCCTCAAAGCACTTGCGTCACGCGGCGTCCGCGCCCTCAGCGGCTACTTCTGCCCCGCCCCCTGGGGCTGGGACGTCAACTACCTCCTCGACGACGCCCGCTCCGAATACCTCAGCCGCCACGACGCACTCCACGACTTCACCACAGACATCACCTTCTCCCGCGTGGACATCATCTGCAACAGTGTGCCCATCGAGCAGATCGTCCCGACCCTTGCCCCGCTGGCCCGCGACCCCGCCACAGCCGAGATAATGGACCTCTTCACCCACGAGCAGTACTTCTGGCCGTTCTACCACCACCACATACCGGACCACTTCGCCCGGCTCGAGACCGCCATCCGCTGGGCCACCGAGCAGGGCTACGAGCCCGTCTTCCTCCACGAAGGCTTCCTGGGGGGACCGCCGCCGGACCGGGCATAGGCTGAATCAAGGCTCTTCCTCGGCGGGCTCGGCCGTCTCTAAGTCCTGTGGCAGCAAGCGCTTGAGCTTGGACGTGTCGGCGTGCATCTGGACGTAGCCGCAGGCGGTGCAGACGCGCGCGCGAATGGGGACGAGGGCCTCGGCGAACACCCAGAAGCGGGTCTTCTCGGGGCGGAAGTAGAGGCGGCCTGTGCCCTGGACGCGGCCTTCGACGAGGACTGAGTTGCCGCAAGACGTGCAGCGGCCGGCGGCGGCCTCGGCCTCCTTCCAGCCTGTCGTCTTCTCAATCAGGGCGTCGAGGCCCTCCTGGGTGAAGCGCAGGGAGCCGCCGATCTTGAGGAAGGAGAGGCGTCCGTCGCGCATCCAACGGAAAATCGTCGGCTCGCTCACGCCGAGGTACTGCGCGGCCTCGGGCGCGGTGTACCAACGCCTTGGGGCTTCGGCACTTACGGCCTGCTCATCGGTCCTCGGCTCGCTCACGATAGCTGCCCTTTCGTGTGAACTGGCGTCCCGGTGGCAATCCCCCACACTATCAGTATATATCACATGCTATCGCATCTGTCAAGCCCATTCCCTCCCATTGTGTATCAACCCAGGGAGAGGGGAAGTTGATACACAATGGGGACTGGCAGCTCAGGGTCACTGCTTCTTGCCGAGGCAGAGGACCTGGCCGTTGCGGAGGGCGACGAAGGCGCGGCCCCGGGGGTCGAGGGCAAGGCCCCAACGGACCGGCTCGGCGGGGAGCGGGTGTGCCCAAGCCTCGGAGCCGTCGGGCTTTGCGGCGACGAGTGCCCAGAACTCCCCCCCGTTGCTCTTGCGGGTGAGGAGTGAGACCTTGCCGGAGGCGGTGGCGACGGCCATCGGCTGCCATTGGCACGAGGGGTCGAAGACGGTGTAGCCGGGCTTGGAGTAAAGCGGTTGCCCCGACACCCTGACGGCGTTGCCGGCGAGCTGGAGCTCGCGGCCGCGGACTGCGGTGGTGCCCATCGTCTGGGGCGGGGTGTTGCGGCACTCGCCGGTCGCGGCGTCGAATGCGGCGGGGGAGACGTAGTTGCCGCTCGCCAGCCAGAGGGTGCCCCCGCTCAGGAGGAGTTCGCCCTGGCAGGCGACGCCACGCCGCGAGAAGGGGTCGAGGTGTCCAGTGCCGTTGTTCTGCCACTTGATTGCGCCCGTGGCGGCGTCGAGTGCGTAGAGGTGGGTGCCGTCGAAGTCGTTCATCCCGGCCGCGGCGTAGACCACGCCGCCCTCGGCGAGGACGCTGCTTGCGACGGGCCAGGTGCTGGGGAGGGCGCCGTAGACTGGGATTCGGCGCTCGGCGGGCGCGGCGCGGAAGCGCCAGAGGGGTCTGCCCGTGGCAGCCTCGAAGGCGTAGAGGAAGCCGTCGGCGGAGCCGACGAAGGCCCGGCCGCCCGCGATGGCAGGCGGGAACTTGATCGCTCCACCGGTGTAGGCCGTCCAGCGAACGGCGCCCGTGGCGGTGTCGAGGGCGCGGACGACGCCATTGGCGTCGGCGACGAAGGCGAGCCCGCCTGCGACGACGGGCGCGGTCGGCTCGGCCTTGAGGCTGGCCATCCAGAGGAGATGGGCTTCCTCGGGGCTGGGGGCCTGGGTGATTGCGGTGCGGGCGTTGTTGGCGCGGTAGGCTGGCCAGTCGGCCTCCGCCACGTCCAGCTTCGCGGGGGCATCGCTGGCGAACCGCTCGAGGCGGTCTTGCTCGGTGGCCTTCTGGCCGAAGGCGAAGGTGCCGGCGGGAGCGAGGGCGATGGTGCCGAACAGTTGGAGGTCGCAGTCGCAGGCCCAGGGAATCCAGGTGGCGAGTCCGTTTGCGATGATTACGCCGACGTGGCAGGAGGGGCGCATGGCGGAAATCCACTGGGTCCTGCCCGTCTCGAAGTCGAAGCGGCCGGAGCCTTCGTGAGCGCGGAAGAAGATGCCGTCGGCGCTGCCCGTCGCCCGCGTGCAGGCGCGCCGCCGCGTGTCGTACTCGGCGAGCACCTGGCCGGTCAGGGGGTCGAGCTTCTTGGTGTCCTTGGGCTTGTTCTGTGCGGCGATGGCGTAGAGGCCGTCGCCGCGGAGCACGATGTGGAGGTCGCGGGCGTCGTGCTTCCAGAGGAATCGGCCGTCGGCGGCGGAGACGGCGGAGAGCCAGGGCACCTGAGGGCCGACGAAGTAGAGCGCCCGGTCGGTGCACTTGAGGTATGCCTGGGTCCGCCAGCCCTCGATGTAGCCCTGGCCCGGGCGATAGGGACCGATGGCCTTGAAGAGGTCGGGGTCGGCCTCGGCGGTGCGGCGCCAGACGTCCTTGCCCGTCTTCGCATCGAGGCAGGCGAGGTACTTGCCGTAGTTCGAGACGTAGAGCCGGCCCCCCTTCAGGCACGTGGCGCGGGAGTCGATGGGCGGGTCCTCCTGGCGGTGCCAGAGGACCTTCTTGGACTTTGGGTCAATGGCGGCGAGGGTCTTTGCGAAGCCCCAGGGGAGGTTGGGGTCGTTGTAGCCCTTCGAGATGCCGCCCCAGGGCCAGCCGTGGCGTGTGCTGCGCCACTTGGCCACGGGGTCGGGCGGCTCGGGCTTGCCCACGAGGGCGTAGAGCACGCCGTCCTCGAGCGCCATCCACTTCCAGAAGGAGCCGTCGGAGAGCTCGGCGGGGACGGTGATCTCGTCCTTCTGCTCGCCCGTGGCGGGGTCGAGGAGCTTGGCGCCCTTGTCGTCGGCCACGTAGAGCGCGGTGGGGGTGGCGATCATCGTCGAGCGGTCCACCATGAAGCCGGTGGGGAGGGGCTTCTTCCAGAGGACCGTGCCGTTGTAGGCGTTGACGGCCATGAGGGTGTCGAGGACGTCCTCCTCGCGCTGGTGCCAGGCGATGTGGCCGAAGGCCATGAAGGTGCGTCCCGCGGAGGCCACGACCTGTTGGGGCGCCGGGGCGTAGCGCGGGTCGGCCACGAACTGGGTGAGGAAGGGCGCGCGGGCCACGGTGTCGGACGACTGCGGATTGTTGTCCGGGCCGTGGAAGTGATGCGTCCAGTCGTCAATCCCCTGGGGGAAGGGCTTGGAGAGGATTTCGCCGCCGACGAGTGCCGTGCCCTCTGGCCTGATGACGCGCAGTGCCTCGGCCTTCGCGCCCCCGGCGGCGTCGAGGGCAACGGCGGCGTCGGCCACGTTGTCGGCGAGGCCGATGTACGGGGGCTTGACAGAGGCCACAAAGACGCGCGAGCCGAGGAGGCCCGCGGCCTCCGCCGCCTTCGCCGCCGCCAGGAAGGCGTCCTGGCTCGCCACCTGGACGTAGAGGGTGAGGCCGCTGTTCTTCGCGAGGTGGAGTGCCAACTCGGGGGCATTATCGCCCACGAGGGCGCAGATGCCGCTCTTCAGGCCGAGCCTGGCGCGGATGTCTGCCGCGCTCGGCGGTTCGGCGGCGCGGGTGGTTGCGGCCAGCGCAACAAGGAGCACGAGACCTGTCGCCCTCTTGCCCATCGGCTTCTCCTTTCGGCGCGAGGGAACTCGGAGAAGAAGTCCAATCGCCAACACCCACAGATCAAACCAAAAGCCACCCCGGAGTCAAGTGCGGCCGGGGAGTATGGCCCCCAGCTCTGGTAGTGCTCTTCGGCCCCCAAGCTCCAAACGGAGCGTACTATAGCAGCCCAGGGCTTCTCCCTGATCTTTGCCCACATCTTCTGGGGGCTGGGGTTTAGCCCCCGAATGGGGGCGTTTGAGCCGTAGCCCAGGGCGACCGAAGGGAGCCCTGGGGAAAGGCGCCGCCAGCGTAGAGCCCCCGAAGCGGGGCGATTCAATGGGCGTGAAACGCCCCCTTCGGGGGCTTGGATGGGGGGGACGCGCGATCCCAGGGCTCCCTTCGGTCGCCCTGGGCTACGGCTGGGTCGCCCGCGTCGGCGGGCTACAAGGCCCCGAGATGTGGGCAAAGATCAGGGCAACGCCCTGGGTCCAGGAGCATCTATGGGCAAGCCCTGAAAGGGCGAGATAGAGCGCAGCCATTGCGCCCTTTCAGGGCTGCGTCCGGGGTCGCCGCTTTCCCAGGGCGTTGCCCTGGGCTTTACCATGCGAGCCTTTCAGGCTCCAGAGGAGATCCGTCCAGACACAATCCCGGCTCGGACCCGTCAGGTGCGATCGGGCTTGCGCGGGCGGCTTGTTGTTGTACAATCATGGCAACTGTGCGAGCTGGTGCGGTGGGCGAACATGGTGAGCGAGGAGTTGCCATGCCAATCAAGTTCCAGTGCGAATGTGGGAAGGCTCTGACGGCGAAGGACGGGAGCGAGGGGAAGCGGGCGAAGTGCCCGGCGTGCCAGCGGGTGGTCACGATTCCCGCGGCGTCGGAGCTCAGGCTCGAGGATGCGCCGGCGGAGTTCAAGCCGCCCGAGGAGGCGTCGCCGGACGCCTGCCCGAGCTGCGGCCAGGCGATGGGGGCGGAGGCGGTCCTCTGCGTGCAGTGCGGCTACGACCGGCGGACGAAGTCGCGCCTGGGCCCCGGCCCGGAGAAGCCCAAGACGCGCGTGACGTTCGCCTTCCCCTTCGTCAAGGTGGCCATCGTCGCGGGGGCCGTGGGGCTGCTCGTCGCCGGCTGGTTCCTCCTGGGCGCGCCGCTCCTGGGCAAGATGAACATGATGAACGCCGTGGGCTACGTGAACGACGGCAAGCTGGCGAGGGCGCAGAAGGCCTTCGAGGAGCTCAGGCCGAAACTCAGTGGGGCCGACCAGGAGCGGGCCGACCTCTGGCTGAAGCAGATTCCCCTGGAGATGGCGAAGAACGCAGGCAAGACACTCGACCAGGGGGGCGAGGTGAAGCCGAAAGAGGTGGTCATCGACATGAAGAAGCCGACCCCTATGAGCGGCGCGCTCGTGGTGCCGATGAGGATCACGAACCACACGAAGGAGCCGCTCACGCTGCGCAACGCGCACTTCTACCTGCGCGGGGTGGAGGACATCGTGCTCGTGGCGACCCACCAGGACAACTCGCTCGACGGCGTGGTGGTGGGGCCTGGGGAGACGCGCGAGGGCAGGGTGGTCTTCCGCAAGATGCCCGAGCACCCGGTCCGCAAGGGCAAGAGCGCCGGCGCCTTCGACTCCGCGGCGAGCACCTACTACTACCTGTCGTTCAACGACGGCACCCACTACGTCAAGCGCATGCTGCCCTTCTGAGGGCGCGTCCTCCGCTTGCCGGCAGGGGATGAGTGGATGAATGGATGGGTGGATGGGTGTCAGACATTCATCCTCTCATCCATTCATCCACCACCCATTCAACCGTTCTCCTTCGTCTCAGAACTGCCCCTTGTTCTCCTCGGCGCGCGGCTCGCCCTTCTCGGGCTTGAGGAGCTTGTGGAACTTGTCGCGGAGCTTGTCGCGGAGCCTGAGGTGCTCCTCGGCGGGGTTGCGCGGCCCCTCTTCGGCCTCTTTCTTGGCGCGCTTCTCGGCGGCCTCGCGGAACTCCGCGGCCGCCTTCGGGTCCTGCTTCTCAAGCTCCGAGAGGAGCTGCTTCTGGAGGAGCTTGAGGAGCACGCGCCGGGTGTCGGGGTCGAGGTCCTCCTCCTCGAGGTTCAGTTCCACGCTGGCGCCGTTGCCGAGGGGGATGGTGGCCTTGCCGAGAGGGGCGAGGCCGTGCTTGCGGAACTTGTCGGGGTCGAACTTGCCGAACCCTTTGTCAGGCTTGGCCTTCGGGGGGAAGTCCTGCTCCCCCTCCTTCGCCAACTGGACGACGACCGCGCCGTCCTTGACCTCCATCTTCGCGCCCACCAGCCGGGCCATCCATTGGAGGGCCTGGCCGACCAGCATGTCGTTGCCCTTCAGGGTCAGCGTGGCCTGGCGGTCCACCTCCGGCGCAAGGACCATGTTCACGCCGACCAGTTGCCGCATGAACTCCATCGCGTCGGCGACCGGCGTGTCCACGAAGTCGAACGTCACCTTCTTCGTCTTGAGCAGGCCGCTGACTGCCTTGTCGGCATCGGGTTGATCGGCTGGCTTCACTTCCGTTGCGATGGCGGGCTTGGCGACGTGCGGCGGCCTCTTGTCGCCAGGCTTCTCCTCCCCCAGCGCCAGAGCCGCCAGCCACACGCCCACTGCGAGTCCCATCAACACGCTTCTCATCGCACGTTCTCCTTAGTACACCTGCCCAAGGGTAAGAGGGCCAGACCTCTTGCGCAGCGATGCCTTGCTCCCGAAGGGAGCGTAGTGGGTAGCCGGCGGCTTCAGCCGCCGGACTCGCGCGCCAAGAACCAGGGAAGTCCCAAAGGGACGGCACAGAGGGCCTCGCCGTGGGTCTCTGCCGTCCCTGCGGGACTGCGCCTTGGGTGCGCCCCGGTCCGGCGGCTGAAGCCGCCGGCTACCCACTGCTGTCCCTTCGGGACTGGGATTCGGTGCGTTCATCTGTGGAGCAGAGCCTAGTCAATAGTGGTCCAGCCGCCCGACGCCCGTGGCGAGGGGCCGTCTTCATCGGCCTCCGCCGCCCGGGGCCGGGCGAAGATGACGAACTTGCCCTCGAACCGCGCCATCATCACGCTGTGGGTGGAGTCGCCGCGCGACGGCACGACTGCGGCGAAGGCGGGCGCTGGGGCCTCTGGCTGGCGCCCGCCTGCTTCCCCCAATTCCCTCTCCCTCTGGGAGAGGGTAGGGTGAGGGGCCTGCGAATGGGGGCCGCGGCCGCCCTGAGGGCCCTCACCCCGCCCTCTCCCAAGGGGAGAGGGAGTTGGGCGCTCGGGCCAGAGGGTCGCGCCCAGGGCGAGCGCGAGCATGGCGGCAGCGGCGGCCGCGAGGTGGACGAATCGCCCGCGCCGCTGGCGTGCCCGCGCCCTCGCCAGCACTGCGTCGGCGAAACCCGCCGGGGCGCCGCGCGGCGCCGCCTCGCGCAGCAGGGCGTCGAGCTTCGGATCGTCGAGAGCGTCCATCGTCTACTCCGTCAGGAAGTCGGCCAGTGCCGCCCTGAGTCGCTGGCGTGCCTTGTGTAGCCGCACGCGGTAGGCTTCGGGCGAGCAGCCGAGGAGCTCGGCGGCCTCGGCGGAGCTGAAGCCGCCCTCCATTGCGAGGGCAAGAGCATCGCGGCAGGCGTCCGAGAGCCCGGCGAGTGCGGCGTCCACCGCCTGCCGCAACTCCTGGCCCGCCAGGTCGGCCTCCGGCGTCCGCCCGTCCTCCATCTCGCGTTCCGGCAGAGCCTTGTGGCGTCTGCGGCGGCGCTGGGCGGTTCGCACCAGGATCGTTCGCACCCAGCCGCCGAAGGCGGCCGGCTCGCGGAGCTGGCGGATGCGGACGAAAACCTCGACGAGGGCCTCCTGAGCCACGTCGGCGGCCAGATGCCTGTCGCCCGTGAGCGCCCAGGCGAGCCGCAGCAAGGCGTCCTGATGGGCCTCGATGAGGCGTCGCCACGCATCCTCGGAGCCGGCCCGCGCCGCGCTCACGAGGCCCGCAACGTCGGCATCTGGCTCCATCGCGCGACCTGTTCTTCCCTTCTAGTGTGGCCCTAGCCGCCTTCCGTTAGTCCTGAATCGTCCTCGTCCGTCGTCCTCGTCCCTCGTCCTCGACTCCTCTCCCATCAAGCCAGGAGAATCGAGGACGAGGACGAGGGACGAGGACGAGGACGATAGAAAAGCGCGACGGGCTGGTATGGGCCAGGGCTTCAGAACTGCCCCTTCTTCTCCTCAGGCCCTTCGGGCTTCTCGCGCCTCTCGCGGAGCCTTCGGGCCTCCTCCTCGGCGCGGCGGCGGGCCTCGGCCTCCATGGCGGCGCGCATCTGGGCCTCGGCCTGGCGGAGCCGGCCTTCGAGGCGTTGGCGCATCTCGGCCTCGGGCTGCCGCCGCCTCATGGCCCCCTCCATGAACTCCTGGACGGCCTTGGGGTCGTGCTTCTGGGCCTCGGCCATGACCTGGCGGTGGATGAGGAAGAGGAGAAGCTGGCGCACCTCGGGCCGCAGGTCGTCCTCGCCGAGCTCCATCTCGATGTTGAAGCCTGGGCCGAGGGCGATGGTGGCCCTGGCGAAGGGCCGGCCCGGGTGGGGCGGCCGCTCGGGGCCAGGGGGCTCGCGGGGGCCGCGCTCGCGGCCCTCGTCGCGCGCCGGCTCCACCACCACGGCGCCGTCGCGCACGTCCACCCTCCCCCCGACCAGTCGGGCGATCCATTGGAGGGCCTGGCCCACCGCCATGTCGTTCACCCGCAGGGTCACGGCCGCCTGCTTGTCCAGGCCGGGGTCCAGGACGAGGTTCACGCCGATGAGCGCCTGCATGAAGTTCATCACGTCAACCAGAGGCGTCTCCACGAAGTCGAAGGTCACTCTCTTCGCCCTGAGAACCTCCTTGATCTTCGCCTCGGGCTCCGGCTCCTTCGCCTCGGCTGCGACCGCCGCCAGCGGCGCCAGCCACACGCCCACCGCAAGAAGTGCCGTTCTCATCGCGTGCTCCTTTCCTTTTCCCCAGATCGTGCAAGAGGCCGGGGAGTTCGTAGTGCGGGCTTCAGCCCGTCGCTTAGGAGACGGCCTGAAGGCCGCACTACAAACTGGCCCAGACTGCGAGCGCAACCAGGGCCAGGCCCAGTGCCACGACGCCTGCGCAGAACAATGGCCTCCGGCGAGCGAGGAAGGCCAGGTGGCTGCCGATCGTGCCGCCGAGGCGGGCCTTGGACCGCCCGCGCGCGCGCGCGCGGAGGTGGCCCGGAATCTCCTCGATGCGCAGCCCCCGCTCGAATGCCTGGCTGAGGATCTCAAGGTGGATCTCCTTGCCGTCCTCGGCCAGTGCGAGCCTCTTGAGGGCCTCGCGGCGGTAGCCGCGCACGATGCAGGTGGAGGTGTAGATGCGCCGCGGCCAGGCGAAGCGGAGGAGCCAGTTGCCGAGTCGGCTCGGCAGCAGCCGCTTCCAGCTCACCCCCTCGCTCGTTCCGCCGGGCATGTAGGCGGAGACGAGCACGAGGTCCGGCCCCCCCTCCCGCGCGAGGGCCTGGTGCATGCGCAGGACGTGGGCGGGGTCGTAGCTGAGGTCGAAATCCACGGAGACCACGAAGCGGCCCCGTGCGGCAGCGAAGCCGGTGCGGAGCGCGCGCCCGCGGCCGGCGTTGGGCGTGTAGCCGACGACGCGGACGCGGGGGTCGCGCGCCGCCTCGGCCTCCGCGCGGGCGCGCGAACCATCCGTGCTCCCGTCGTCCAACATCACCAGCTCCCAGGAGCCGGTGAACCCGGCCATCGCCTCGCGCACCCTGCGCGCGGTCTCGGCCACGCTCTCCTCCTCGTTGAACATGGGGGCGATGATGCTTAGCTCAAGCTGGCCGGACATTGAGATTGCCTACAGTCCCGGTTTCTCGGGTTCGTCGTCGTCCTCGTCGTCGTCGTCGCTTCTCTGGGCTCAGTCCATCCTGGAGGTTCGACGACGAGGACGACGACGACAACGACGACGATTGGGGCCCCAAGCTCAATGTCCGCTCAGACCCGCGGCTTGATGGTCTTGCAGCCGAGTGCGCTGAATGCCTGGCGGAGTGCGGCGAAGTGCTTCTCGGAGCGGTAGAGTCCGACGACGGCGCCGCCGGAGCCGCCGAAGTGGCAGGGCGCGCCGAGCTTGCGCGCGGCCTCGACCATCTCGACCTGGCCCGGCTTGAGGGCCATGATGCTGCGGCGGAGGTCGAAGTTGGCGTTGATCAGCTCGCCGAGCTTGCGGACATTGCCCTGGGCCAACGCCTCCCGACCCTGCTCGGCGTAGCTTGCGAACTCCCCCATGGCCTTGACCACCACGGGGTCGCCGTGGTCGAAGCGGCTGCGGAGGTCGCTGTGAGTGACCTCGGAGCCTTCGGCGTGCTCGACGCTGTAGGCGACGAAGAGCGGGGGTAGGCAGGCCTTCGGGAGCGGTTCGTAGAGGCCGTGGCCCTGCCGCTCGAGCAGCTCGCGGGCGAAGTCCATGTAGACCACCCCCTCGTAGGTCTGGATGACGCGGTCCTGGAGGCCGGCGGGGATTTTCAGCTCCTCGGTCTCCGCGTGGAGGGCGAGGGTGGGCAGAAGGGTCTTGGGGATCTCGACGCCGTAGAAGCGCATGAGCGCGCGGATGGTGGCGACGACGATGGCGGATGAGCCGCCCATGCCCACCAGGCGCGGGATGGTGCTGCGGTAGCGGAGGGTGAAGTTGCGGGGAGGGAGCGTGACGTTGCGCGAGGCGGAGTATTCGGCGAACTTCTTGATGGTGGCCTTGATGAGGCGCACGCCGCCATAGTAGCCGAAGAGGCGTATCTGGCGGACGAGGTCCTCGAGGCTCTTGAAGCGCGAGCGGTCCTCCTCGCTGTCGAGGATTTCCATCTCGGGGCTCTCCCAGAGGGTGGCTTCGGCGGTGAAGTTGCGGATGATGAAGGCGATGGTCTTGCCGAAGTAGCCGTCGGAGGGATTGCCCAGGAGCGCGGCGCGGGCGTGGGCCTGTGTGCGGATGATCACGGTGGGTGTCCTATCGTCCTCGTCCTCGTCCCTCCTCCTCGTCCTCGGTTCCCCCAGGTCGGGCAAGAAGAGTCGAGGACGAGGGATGAGGACGAGGACGCGGACGATCAGAGAAGGAGCGCTGTGCTCGCTACTCCTTCCCCTTTCTCTTGGCTTCCTCGTCGTCGAGTTCGGCGGGGGTCTTCTCGCCTTCTGGGGCTTTGGACTTGGTGGGGCCGAGCTTGGCGCCCTCCTTCTCCTTCTCCTTCTCCTCGGCGGCGGGGAGGCCCTCCTCCTTGTCCTTGGGTTGCTCGCCTTTCTCGACGCCTTCCTCGGCCTCCTTCTTGGGCGGCGGCCTGGGGGGCAGGGTGGGGCGCTTGGGCCTGGGGGTCTCGCCGGGCTCCACGCTCGGCTCGGGCTCCTCGGGCACGCCCTTGACCTTCGGCGGGGCCTTCTTCTCGGGCGGGGGCGGCGGGGCCTTCTTCTCGAGGTGGTCGCCACGGACGTAGAAGGCATAGATCTCGCCCCTGTCCGTGCAGAGGTAGAAGTGGTCGTTGACCGTGTTTCGGACGAAGTGGGTGAATGGTTCTGCGGAGACGCCCCACCTCTTCTCGCCGGTCTTGCGGTCAATGCACCAGACCTCTCTGCCGGCGCCCTGGATGTAGATGTTGTCGCGTCCGAGCGCGATGGGCCAGCCGCCCTTGGGCACGCGCCAGAGGAGCTTGCCGTCCTGCGTGGGGCCAACGGGGGGGGCCGCCTTGGCGGCCGGCTCGCCCCCGGCACGCGCCGCCGCCGCCGGCTGGGCCTGGGAGTAGAGCACCGCGTAGAAGGCATCGCCGTCGGCGGAGAAGTAGACGACATCGTTCTCCACCCACACGGGCTGGGTGACTTGCCCCTGGACGGGGTACTTCCAGCGGAGGAGTCCGCTGAAGCGGTTGACGCAGTGGACGAAGAGGTCCTCCGCTGGGAGGATGACGTCCACGAGGTAGAGGACTGGGGTGACTCTGAAGCCGTCGTGGGCCTTGTAGGTCCACTTGGCCGAGTTCGTGGTCGGGGAGTATGCGGTGAGGACGCCGCCGGTGTCGGCGAAGTAGACGTAGTCGGGGGCTGGCGCCACGGCGCCCACCACTGTCTCGTCGGTCACGAACGACCATTCGCGCGAGCGGGTCTCGCGGTCGAGGGCGCACACGCGGCGCTCCCAGGAGTTGACGATCACGGTGGTGCCGCGGACGGCGGGGGGGCTGGACGCAGGGAATGGCAGGACGATGCGGCGGCGCGGACGCCCCATAATCCGGTCAATCTCGTAGTAGACGTCTTTCGCGATCACCAGGATGTTGTTGGTGTCCTCCCCGTAGCCGCTCTGGCTGCCGCCGGGGAGGGCGTAGATCCACTGGAGGATGCCGGTCGTCGGCTCGAAGGAGTAGAGGTCGTTGTCGGTCGTCTCGATGAGGAGTCGGTCGTCCGTGATGTAGCTGGCCCGTATCGGGCGCCCGCCGGTGTCGAGGTGCCAGGCCAGCAGGATGTCGTGCCCGCGCAGGAAGTGCTGGGCGAGGACGGGCGATTCGAGCTTGCGTGCGACGGCCACGGCGCCGCGCGTGTCGGGCTGCGCGGCCACGCCTGGCGTCACCTGGCGCCCGGCGAGCAGGAAGGCATCGTGGGTGTCGCGGAAGACCCTGTTGGTGGTCTGCGAGACGGCCTGGCTGGCGTGGGTGAGGCCGCGGCGTCCCTCGCGCGTGATGCTGGCGAGACCCTTCGCCGTGTCGTCCTTCACGCTTGCCATGCCGCGGCGCATGGAGGCCACGGCCGAGTTGATGTCGCGGCCCAGGTCCTTCAGCGCGCGAAGGGTGTAGAAGCGCACCTGCTCGATCCAGGACTTCGGCGCGGGCCTGGGCGGGGCCTCGGCGGCCTCAAGGGCGGCGGGTGCGGCGAGGAGAGCCATGCACGCGAAGGCGGACAGCGTTCTACGCATGGGCGGACACCCTTCTGGTTCAGGCTCCAACGCGTTCGGCGAGCTCCGGCAAGAAGATGCCGGAAAGCCCGGGGTAGATGGGGAACTGGAGGCAGAGCTCTTCGACCTCAGGGCGGATACGCGCGCGGAGCGCCGCGTCGTCGGGCCGCCGCAGCACGCGGTCTATCCAGTCGGCGATCAGGAACATCTCGGGCTCCTTCATGCCGCGCGTGGTCACGGCCGGGGTCCCGATGCGGATGCCGCTGGCCTCGCGCGCGCTGCGCGGGTCGAAGGGGATCAGGTTCTGGTTCAGGGTGATGCCGGCCTCGTCGAGCAGTTGGCAGGCGAGGCGGCCCGTGATGCCGATGTTGCGGAGGTCCACCAGGAAGAGGTGGTTGTCGCTCCCGCCCGTGACGATGCGGTAGCCGCGGTCCTGGAGCTCGCGGAGCATGGCCTGGCAGTTGGCGAGGATTTGGGCCTGGTAGTCGGCGAAGTCGGGTTCGAGGGCCTCCTTGAGCGCCACGGCCTTGCCCGCGATGGTGTGCATGAGCGGGCCGCCCTGGATGCCGGGGAAGACCTGGGCGTCCACCTTCGCGGCATACTCCTTCTTGCACATGATGATGCCGCCGCGCGGGCCGCGCATCGTCTTGTGGGTCGTGGCCGTCACGAAGTCGGCGTACGGCACCGGCGTGGGGTGCAGGCCGGCGGCGATGAGGCCGGCCGGGTGCGCCACGTCGGCCATTAGGTATGCGCCCACCTCGCGGGCGACCTCGGCGAAGCGCTGGAAGTCAATGAACCGCGGGTAGGAGCTTGCCCCTGTGACGATGAGCTTCGGGCGGTGCCGCTGGGCCAGCTCGCGCACCTGGTCCATGTCGATCGTCTCGGTCTCGCGGCTCACGCCGTAGGGGACGACGTTGTAGAGAGCCCCGCAGAAGCTCTTGGGTGCGCCGTGGGAGAGGTGGCCCCCGTGGGCGAGGTCGAGCGCCATCAGCGTGTCGCCGGGCCGCAGGAAGGCGAAGTAGACCGCCATGTTGGCCTGCGTGCCGCAGTGGGGCTGGACGTTTGCGTGCTCGGCCCCGAAAATCTGCTTCGCGCGTTCGATGGCGAGGCGCTCGGCCACGTCCACGAACTCACAGCCGCCGTAGTAGCGCGCGCCGTAGTAGCCCTCGGCGTACTTGTTCGTCATCACCGAGCCGGTCGCGATCATCACGGCCGCGCTCGTGTAGTTCTCCGCCGCGATGAGGTCAATGCGCGTAAGCTGCCGGTGCAGGTCCCGGCACACCGCATCGTAGATCTCGGGGTCCACAGCCTGAAGCGGGTTGTCCATTCCCTCTAGGCCCATTCGCTCAGCCTTCCTCAAACACGTTTGTAGTGCGGGCTTTAGCCCGCTCTCTCTTAAGGCGGCCTGTGGCCGCAGCCAACGGGGATGATTGGATGGATGGATGACTGGATGATTGTCTGACACCCATCCACCCATCCATTCATCCATTCATCCCCCAACATGCGCGCAAAGCGCGCGCGAGCCACGACCGAAGGTCCTACGAACTGGCCGCGGCAGCGGCCGGCTCGCCGATCTTCTGCCTCAGGCAGGCCTCGATGAACCGGTCGAGGTCGCCGTCCAGCACCCCGTCCACGTCGCTCGTCTCCACGCCGGTCACGAGGTCCTTCGCGAGCTTGTAGGGCTGGAGGACGTAGTTCCGGCGTTGGCTGCCGAAGGCGATCTCCATCTTGGTGCCGCTGAGTGCGGCGAGCTCGGCCTGGCGCTCCTCCTGGCGGCGCGCGTAGAGGCGCGCCTTGAGGAGCCGCATCGCCACGGCGCGGTTCTGGTGCTGCGAGCGCTCGCTCTGGGCCGCCACCACGAGCCCCGTCGGCAGGTGCGTTATCCGCACCGCCGTCTCCACCTTGTTCACGTTCTGCCCGCCCGGGCCGCCCGAGCGGAAGCGGTCGACCCGCAGGTCCTTCTCGTCAATCTCGACGTCCAGTTCGGCCTCGTCAATCTGGGGCGCGACGTCCACGGACGCGAAGGACGTGTGGCGGCGAGCCGCGGCGTCGAAGGGCGAGATGCGCACCAGGCGGTGCACCCCCACCTCGCTCCGCAGGTAGCCGTAAGCATACGGCCCCTTGACGTCCAGCGTCACGCTCCGCAGCCCCGCCGCGTCGCCCTCCATCGAGTCCACGATCGTGGCCTCGAAGCCCTTGCGCTCCATCCAGCGGGTGTACATGCGGAGGAGCATGGCCACCCAGTCGCAGGCCTCGGTGCCGCCGGCGCCGGCCTGGATGGTCAGGAAGGCGTCGTTGGCGTCGTATGGCCCGCCGAGCATGGCCTTGAGCTGGAAGGCGGCCAGGTCGGCCTCGAGGGCCGCCAGGTCGCGCCCGAGCTCCTCGAGCGCCGCCCCGTCGCCCTCCTCGGCCGCCAGGGGCAGCAGCTCCGCGATGTCCCCCGCGCGCCTCTCGAAGCCGCGCATCGGGTCAACCACCGCCTTCAGCCGCTTGAGCTCCTGCACCGTGCGCCGGGCGCCCTCGGGGTCGGACCAGAAGCTCGGCTCCGCCATCCTGGCCTCCACGCGGGCCAGCTCGGAGTCCTTCCCCGCCTTGTCAAAGAGACACCAGGAGTTCGTCGAGGACGCGGCGGACCTCCGCCAGGCGCCCCGTCAGCTCGTTTTCCATTCGCACCTCTGCTGCGCGTTGCAGGCGCAATGCGTCACACCGCCCTATTGTACTGCCAAAGCCCGCCGTGTCAAGTAGTGGTTCGTCCCAGGAGCCTTCGTGCGTTGTCGTGGAGGAGCGCGGCCTCGCGCTCGGCGCCGAGGCCCAGGCTCAGCACCCGCTCCACGGTCCGCTTCTGGTCGGACCAGGGGGAGTCCGTGCCAAAGAGAAGGTACTCCTTTGGGTGGCCGAGGAGGAGCTCGCGGGCCGCTGCGTCGTCCATGAACTCCAGGGAATACGAGATTTCCATGTAGATGGGCCGTCCGAGGAGGTGGCGGCGCGTCTCGCCCCAGTCCTGCCAGCCGCCGAGGTGCGTGGTGACGAGGCGCAGCCGCGGAAACCGGTCGAGCAGGCGCAGGACCCGCACGGCGTCGCACTTGCGGATGCGCGGGAAGGCCGTGTCGAAGCCCGTGTGGCTCAGGTGGAGCAGCCCGCTCTCCTGAAGAGCCTCATAGATGGGGAGGAGGCGCGGGTCGTCCATGTCGAAGCCCTGGTAGTAGGGGTGGAGCTTGATCCCCTTCAGCCCCGCCTCGCGCACCGCGTCAATCCGAGCCAGGGCCGCGGGGTCGAAGGGGTGAAACGACGGGAAGGGCACGATGCGCTCGGAGGCGATGCTCCGGCACCAGTTGAGGATGGAGGGGAACTGCTCGGGCTTGGTGGCGATGCAGGCCACGACCGAGGTCTCGATCCCCGCCGCGTCCATCGAGCGTAGCAGGCCGCCGAGCGTCCCGTCCAGCACCGCCTTCGGGTTGCCCGGCTGCGCCTCGAGCGTCGCTATCGCCTTCGCCGCCAAGCCGTCGGGGAACGCGTGCGTGTGAAAATCAACCGCCTTCGCCATCTGAGGCCCTTCCGCGACGCCGGAAACGGGATTCGGGGGGAGCGACTCTACCACGCACGCCCGCCTGGTGCAACTGGGCCGACGTGGCCGAGCGCCGTCAGCGCAAGCACTTGGAGCGTCCACGAGAATGAGCAGGTTCGTAGTGCGGGCTTCAGCCCGTCCCGCCAGAAACGGCCTGAAGGCCGCACTACAAACTTGATCCAGTATGGGCGCTTTGGCGATCCGGACGCATCCGGGGCGGTCCCACCATACTGGACCAAGCCTGAACCTGGTCCAGTATGGGTGTTTTGGCGATCCGGACGCATCCGGGGCCGTTTTTCCCATAGTGGGCCAACTGCGCGCCTGATGTTTGGCCCACTATGGGCGTTTTGGCGCCCCGGGCGGCTCCGGCGGCATCCCGCCTCCTTTGCCTGAAGACGCCAGCACAGGGAGGGCGCTCTTGACGGGGCGGTCGGCGCGCGCTAGGATGATTGCACTATGTCTTGCCCACAATCCGCCGGAAAGTGAAAGAAGTAGATTTGACACCCGCACCCAATCCGCCCGAAAGTGAAAAAAGTAGATTTGACACCCAGAACTCAGATCATCTGGGTGCGCTGACACCACAATTTCGCCTACGATCGAGTGACCAAAGTGAAGCAGATGGGGTAGCCGGCAGGCCCGGAAGTCCTGGGTGCACGGGCGTTGATCTCGGCGATG
>VGYW01000096.1 GCA_016872875.1 Planctomycetota bacterium
AGGTGCATCTCATCCCCCAACTGTTCCACGGCGAATGGAATTACATCATCCGACCTCGACGACGCCCCGGATTGTAAATGTTATTTATTGACGCTGCCTTACTTCTCCGACAGCGCCATGGCCAAGCTATCGGAGATTGCCGAAACGCTCTTTGGGACCAGACGCACGCGTGGAAGCTCATCGATGGAGTCGGAGGAGATTGTCCAACCGGGCAACGCGCCAATACACGACGAGGGCGCACCGCATGGACCAACCGGATGAACTCGTGGTTTCGCGCTCGCCTGCAGCTTCAAGGACGGACCGCATCTCGTGGTCTGCTAACTTGGTGGGCGCCAAAGCGATGGGCCTGAGACGGCTGCCCAAGGCCTGGACACCGCCCTTTGTAGTGATCACGACTGTGGCCCATAGGGAGTGGAAGAACGCCTCCAGTGGCCTGCCAGCGCCCGGGGACATCATGCCCGACCTGCCTTTACTGGAACAGTCGCTGGTGCATCACCTTGCCGTCTCGGGGCTGGACCGGGAGGGTACTCTGATCGTGCGTTCCAGCGGCCCGAGGGAGAGGTTTGCGGAACGTGGCCGCCACGAGAGTCGACGGTGTCGCTCCTCTGTGGATTCGGTCCTCGCGGCTGCATGCTCGCTTTGGGGCGAGGGGGAGCGCCATGGCATGATCGATCCCGGCGTAGGCATGGCCTTCGTGATACAAACGTACATTGCCAACCGCGCCTCTGGGCATCTTTCGAACGAGAGGCGAGTGAGCTGCAGGCCCATTGATTGGCTGTGCGAGACTGAGGTACTAACCAGCCTGGGGCAGCCGACCGCGACCCGATTCCGCGCCAAGCCGGGGCGCAGCAGAAGGTCTTCGGCGTCACTTGCCTGTCGCCAGGAAAAGGAACTCGCCTCGGCTCTCAGGCTCATAGCTGCAGTAAGTAGCAGTCTGACCCGCCGTGTGCATTACGAGTGGGTTTGGGATGGTTCTCGGGTTTGGGTAGTGCAGGCGGACGAGGAGGTGGATCTCCAGACCCCGGCACCGGGCGCGTTCTGGATCAGCACGCCTCGGACAGAAGATGACCGTCTCCGGCTTTCCGTGTTCGTGCCAGAGTCCATATCTCGAAGGGAGTGGCCGAAGATCAAGTGCGTCCGGCACTTTCGGGACTGCGGCCTGCCAACAGCTTCCCTATATGTGCTTGACGATGAGGCCTCGATAGAGCGTTTGTGCCGGCGGGACATAGACGACAGGCTTTGCCAGGATCTGGATGAACTGCTGAAGGCTCCCGCAGTAATCCGAAGCGATGTGGCGGAGACCGTGGGGTCTGACGTTCTGCTGCCGCGCACAGACACGGTCACAACTCGCAGCGAAGCAGTGTCGTTCCTCCAGCGGGCTGCTGCTGAATTGGGGGGTCAGGGCCTTAGGCCGAACGAATTCTGCTTCATCGCTCATCGGTTCATCTGGTCGAGATCGTCCGCTTTGTGCCTGTCCCGGCCCGATATCCCAAGAGTGAGAGTGGACGCCAGTTGGGGCTTGCCTGACGGTCTTCTCTTCTACCCGCATGATTCCTTTGAGGTGGACACGACCACACGTGCGAGGCCCAGACGTCGCATCCGTTGCAAGACTCACTACCTGGAGATAGACGAACGCGGGCATTGGTGCCAGAAACCGTGCGGCAGGCCATGGGACTGGCGGCCCTCGTTGCAGGACTCCGAGCTTTCTGAGATAGCGTCGGCAACACTTCGCGTAGCCGCTCATTTGCGGACTCCTGTTGACGTGATGTACTTCGTTGGCCTTCGAGGGGACCAAGGATCGCCGGCATGGCTCCCGTGGTATAGTACAACCGTCGCGCTCCCAAAAGGGGAATACGAATCCTCTGATGTGCGCTTCGCGAGCAACCGTTTCCTCGTCGCGGACATGGGTGACCTCCACAGGCTTGCGGCGCAAGTCCTGTCGGCGACACCGAGTAGGCGCTCTTCCATCAGGCTTGCGCCCTGCCCGGAACTCCTACGATCACAGGAGTTCCTATCAGCGGTCACGGATGTCGCTTTGCGCCATGGCTTGCCTGTAGAACTCGAAGGCAGCGTCCTATCTCATACCTACTATATACTGAGCAGCCGTGGCGTCAGAGTAAGGCCGGTTGATCTATTCACACCTAGGCCTCGGAGAGCAAGATTCGGCAAGCTGGTGCGTGATCTGATCCCTGTCCAGATCAAGGCGCATGGGGAGCGTGTGCGGACATATCGAGTCACCCCGGATGAGCTGATTCCTCTTCTCAAGGCCAAGGCTGTAGAAGAGGCCCTGGAGTTCTATTGGGAGGCAGATCCCTCGAAAGCATTCAGTGAACTTGCGGACATATTGGAAGTGGTCCAAGCGGCATGCCGCGCGTCGGGCCGCGATTTCTCAGAAGTACTTGCTGAGGCGGAAAGAAAACGTGGTGAAAGAGGCGGGTTCAGTGAGGGGGTGGTGCTTGTGGAGACAGAGGAGCTACCTCTCATCTCGCGCACACCCCCGCAGTCCACGCTGTTCCAGCATTTCGATGGCAGCAATACCGACCGCGGCCCGGCGCGTCCACCTGTTTCTTCCCCGCCGCAGGGCCGGGGCTGCCGCGTCACCTCGGGAGGACTGGTCATCCCCCTGATCCCGCCCGATCCTTTGGAGCCCGGTGTTCGTAAGGCTTTGCGCTTCCCAGACAGTCAGCACGAAATCGTCGCGGTCTATGGGGGTAAAGAGGTGACACTGACACTTCGCCCAAGGCGGCATCGGGAATCCGACCGCGGTCAGCTCTGGCTCTTCCCACCGTAGGGAGGACGCAAGAATGACGGCGATCGAGCGCACCACCCGCGCGAAGACCTCCGCCGCCGTCTTCCCCAACTGGGCCGTTGACCGCGACGGGGTTGGCCAGGACTGGCGGCTCTGGTGCGAGCGCGGCTGGCTCGACTTCGTCTGCCCGATGGACTACACGCCGCACATCGCGTCGTTCGAGAACCTCGTGAAACAGCAGCTCGAGTGGGCGGGCAAGGTGCCCTGCTATCCTGGCATCGGCCTCGGCGTCTGGCCGCCGGGCGACAACGTCGTGAAGCTGATCGACTTCATCCAGGCCGCCCGCAAGCCCGGCACGAAGGGCTTCACCATCTTCGAATACACCGCCCCCGTAGCCCGCGACATCGTGCCCCTGTGTGGCAAGGGGATCACCCGGCCCGAGCCGAAGTGATCCGACTGATCCGACCGATCCGACGGATCGGACCGATCGGTCCACGGCAAGCCGCGCGCGACCGGAAGGGCGGCCAGCCATCGCACTCGGCTTTGACAAGGCGCTCGAGCACCTGTAGTATACGTGTTAGGAGAAAGGAGCCCCGCTATGCAGAGGAAGCTGACGCTGACGGTTGACGAACAGGTATACGATGGCCTTCACCGGGTGATCGGCCGGAGAAAGATCAGCCGGTTCATCGAGGGCCTCGTGCGCCCGCACGTGGTGCGAGAGGACCTCGAGGCGGCATACCGCGAGATGGCCGCCGATGAGGCGGCCGAGGCCGAGGCACTCGAATGGGCCGAGGGGACCTGCGGAGATGTCGCCGATGATGAGAGGTGAGGTCTGGTGGGTTGCCTTCGGCCCTTCCGTTGGGGGCGAAATCCAGAAGCACCGACCTGCCGTGATCGTCAGGAACGACGCAGCGAACAAGCTCCTCAACCGCGTCCAGGTCGCCCCACTCACACGCAACGTGGCCAAGCTGTATCCGGGCGAGGCCTACGTTACGCTCCGCGGCAGAATGGTGAAGGCACTGGGCAACCAGCTCACGACAGTGAGCAAGCAACGCCTACTCAATAGGGTTGGCACCATCTCTCCGGGCGAGATGGAGGACATCGCCAGGGCCATCAGGGTGCAGCTCGACCTGTGACGGCCATAGCCAGAGGCCCGACACTGAGGAGACAGACCATGAGCAGCAGCGAACCCGTCCCCGTCCCCGCGCCCGCCGCCACGGGCGGCCAGTTCCGCCTCGTCCTCGGCTCCGGGCTGATCACCACCACCCTGGCGCTCCTGGGCGTCTACCTCCTCAACGCGCGCGCGGGCGAGAACATCATGGGTTGGTACGCCAACTACGTCATCCCCATTGGGGCGCTCCTGGTTGGCCTCGTGGCGGCCAGCGGCTACGGACTCGCCTCCTGGTCCGCGGGCGTCAAGATCACCAAGGGGCTTCTCTGGACCATCCTCATCCTCCAAGTGGTCGCCTACTTCGCCGCACAGTACATCGAGTACGCCAACCTGCCCGCGGCGGTCCGAGAGAGGGTGGGCTTCTGGCGGTACTTCGACTTCGCGACCCGCACCTTCGCGTTCAGGGACCGTAGCGGCAACCCGGGTGCGCCGCTGGGTCTATGGGGCTACGGCCTGCGGGCGCTCGAGATCATCGGCTTCGTCATCGGCAGCCTCATCGTCCCCCTCATCCTCTGGAAGAAGCCCTACTGCGACCTCTGCCAGGTCTACTTCCGCACCCGCTCCCTCGGCCTCCTGCCCGCCGGCCCGCCCGTGCGGAAGCTCAAGAAGAAGGACGCCGAGGGCCAGGCCGCCTACGCGAAGGAGACCGAGGAGGCCGCGGCCGCGGGCGCCGCGCTCCTCGCCACGCTGAGCGAGCACGCCACGGCCGGCCGCGCCGCCGAGTTCACCGCACTCCTCGCCCAGCACGCCCCCAAGCCGAAGCAGAAGGAGTATGGCAAGCTCGCCAGCCGCATCGCACTCGCGGCCAGCTACTGCCCCCGCTGCCACAAAGGCTTCCTCGCCGCCACCGCCTTCGCCGGCCAGGGCGAGAAGGCCCAGCAGACCCCCATCGGCCGCACTCCCCTCGCCCCCGACTTCGTCCGCTCCGCCGTCCTCGAAAGGAAGTAACCCGGCTCACCGAGCCCGTGGCTCCCGGTTGGCATCCCACCCCGCGCAGCACCCCGCACACCGCGCCGGCCCCGCCCCTCTTCTCCCGCCTTCCTGCCTTCCTCATATCCCCTCTCTCAGCGCTTGCATCTTCGTCGCCAGGCGCTATACTGATACTGCAAGGAGAACGAGCCATGAGCATCGCCACGCTCGCCACGGCGGAAGACCTGTTGGCCATGCCCGACGACGGCTTCCGCTACGAACTCGTCGAAGGAGAGATCAAGAAGATGAGCCCCGCTGGCACGGTACACGGCCTCGTCGCTGGTCAGCTCGCCCACATGCTGGGCCAGCACGTGTCCCTGAATAAGCTCGGCGCGATACTCACCGCGGAGCCGTCATTCCGCCTCTCCCGCGACCCCGACACCGTGCGGGTGCCCGACATCGCCTTCCTCAGCAGCGACCGGCTCCGCCACTGGGACCGCCGCGAGACCTGCTGGGCCGGCGCCCCCGACCTCGCCGTCGAAGTCCTCTCCCCGAGCGACACGCACAGCGAGGTAGACGAAAAGGTGAGGGCCTGGCTCGACGCCGGCGCCGCGATGGTCTGGGTCGCCAACCCCGCCCAGCGCACCGTCACCGTCCACCGCAGCTCCACCGACACCCACACCCTCACCGAGAACGATGATCTTGATGGCCAGCACGTCATCCCCGGCTTCCGCTGCCGGGTGAGCGAGATCTTCGGGAACGTCTGAGCGCGGACTATCTCGCGCCGGAAGACCCTTCGCCCATTCGCCGCCATGCCTTCCGCCGGTGCGGCAAGCGCGAGCGGGCCTCAGGCTTGCGCCATCGCGGCACCCCACTAGGTGGGCATGGCCTCATGCTGCCCCCGCGCCTGCGTGCGTCAGGCGCCGGAGTCTCGCGAGGCGCCCGGCGCAGGGCTTTCGACGATGCGGATCTCGTCTTCCGTCAGGTCGTACAGCTCATAGACGAGCCGGTCGATCTGCCCATCCGTCGCGGCGATCTGGCGCTGGAGGGCCGTTTGCCTATGGGGGGTCCTGGCGGCGGCTAACTGGCGGTGGAGCGCCTGCATGTGCCCGACGAGGCGCACGACCCGCTCGTGGCGTTCGCGGTCCGCCGCGCAGGAGAAATCGATCGCTCGGATGGGAAGCTGGGAGAGGAACTGCCTGTTGGCGGAGCGCCAGCCGCCGCGGAAAGGGGCGCTGACGAAGGGGAAATACCAGGCGAGCAGACGCGAGTTGAGCAGCCCCAGGAGATAGAGAAGGCCCTGCTCCGTGTGCCCGGCCTTGAGGGTGATCCCCCCGACATCCACGTTGTCCAGGAAGTGGCTTCCGTCGGGGTCGAATGCCGCATGGAGGCGGTCGACGAGTCGCGGCACACAGACTTTGGGCACCGATTGCCTCGCCAGATTCTTGGGATAGACATAGCGGTGCCAGTGGGGCCCTCTCCCTTTTCCCTTCTCGCGGCTCTCCAGTCGCTTCCTGTTCTCGCTCAGGTATGCGGCCGTTCGCGGGAAGTCCCTCTCGATCGTGTCGAAGGAAATGACTTCGGCGACGCCTTCGGCGACTCGATAAGGGAAGATCACGTACTGGCGTTCCGGGAGCGGGCAGTACCGCCTGACATCCGTTCCACTGACAATCGGGTGGAGCAGGCCCTTCTCGAATGCCCACACCCTGGCGAGGGATCGAGTTCGCAGCATGAGGCGATCGCGGGTTTCCCCGGCTTTCTCAAGCAAGTAGACGTCGTCCGCGCTCGTCTGCACCCCGACGAAGACGTCGGCCACTTGCCCGAGCTTGGCCGGCATGTGGCTCAGCCGCTTGAAGAGACGCGAGGCGCTTCCAACGACGAAGTTCCATTCCCCCTTCCCCGTCGCCGGCTGGCGGACCACCCCTTCGGTGGCCTCGCGCTTCTCTATCCAGGCATCCAGGTCGTCCACTTGCGCGAACGTGACGCGACGTGTCCCGGCCTGGTCGAGGAAGAGGAGGCAGGTGTAGGTGGTCGGTCCGCGGAACACCTGATGAGCCCCGAAGTGCACCACGTGAGCGAGGTGCTTCCCGGCCGCAATGAGTTCGCGGAGGGGCTGGCCGTAGTGGGACTTGAGGAACTTGTGTGGGACAATGCACCCGAGGAACCCCCCTTTGGCAAGAAGCCGCAGCGCTTTCTCGACAAAGAGAACGGAGACGTCGTAGTTCCCGCGGCCGGCCGAGTGGTAGTGTCTCTCAAGGTAGGCCACCTCGGCGGGAGGCCGGAACTGCTTGAGCACCTGGATTCGGACATAGGGCGGGTTGCCAACGACGGCGTCGAAGCCTCCGGCCGCCATGGCCTCGGGGAACTCGTCCTTCCACTCGAAGGGGTTGATCCGCAGCATCTCCTCCTGATCGAAGAGGCCCATCTGGTGGTTGTTGTAGAAGCCGCGGTCGACCAGCGAGTTCCCGCACTTGATGTTCGCTCCCAGGTCGGGGAGCGCCCGCTCGTGGAAGCGATCGAACTGGCGCTGGATGGCCTCGCCCGATTGTCCCTCGAGCACCTTCAGCAGGAGCGACAGCTTGGTGACCTCGACCGCCTGGGGATCAATGTCCACCCCGTAGATCGAGTTGAGGAGGATTCGCTTGCGCTCGGCCACGGTCAGCCGCCAGTCGCCCCCGGGGGCCTCGCAGACGACGGGTTGCCTTCCACGGCGGCGCCTCTCGGGCTCGTGGCTGCGATACCAGTCGAGATGCCAGTCCAGCAGGTGCTGGTAGGCTCCGAGGAGAAACGAGCCGGAGCCGCAGGCAGGGTCCAGGACGCGGGTACGGGACGCCTGCCTGGGTGTCTTCCCCGCCAGGAGCCGCCCGACCGTCCGCTGCACGATGTAATCCACAATGTGGGATGGGGTGTAGTACACGCCCCCTGCCCGGCGGACCTCGGGTTTGTCTTCGACAACGGCGCGTCCGCCGGCCGTAAGGCGTATGACCTTGCCCAGGAATCTCTCGTAGACCTGGCCCAGGATATCCGTGCGGACGACAGAGAACTCATACGGACTCTCAGGGTAGTAGAGGCGGCGAAGGATGTCCTTGAGGACTCTATCCTCGACCGCGAGGTTTCGGGTTAATGTGTCCGGGGGCTCGGCCCTGCCCGGTTCCCGCTGGAAGTGGAACAGCCCGGAATTGTACCGCTCATCGGCACGCTCAAAGAGCGCGAAGAGGCGGCGGTACACCCCCTCCCCGTCCAGCAGCGCTTGAAGCCGCCCATAGCTCTCGATGCCCCGGTCCTCGCACATGCGCAGGAACACGATACGGTCAATGGTGGCCTGGACAGCGGAGTTCAGTTCGTTCTGGGTAAGGTCGTTCCGCAGCGCGATGTGGCGCGCCAAGGCGTCGCGCCAGGACTCGATCTCCGCGAGAAAAGCGTCGTCCACCTCCGTGGTGCCCTTGATCTCCTTGGACTTGACATAGCGTTCGAGGGATCCCCTCCAGACGGCCTGGCAGGAGAAGATGGACGCGATCTCATCCCAGCGAGCCACATAGTCATCCACGGACAGGAACAGGGTGCGTGCTACCGAGGACCTGTCGGTCCGTTTGGGCACGAAGCAACGGTGGTAAGCGGCGAACTCGCGGAAACTGGTGAGAATGCTGACCGGCAGCTTCGCCGACCACGCATACCGGCGGAGCTGGAAGGCTGGCTCCACATCTTCCCCGATGCGAATAGAGGGGTTCTTGACCTCCAGGAAGAACATTCGCGTGCCACCGATCCGAAACGTGTAGTCGGGCGCTTTCGTCGCGCCGCCAACCCTCAGGGCCTCCTCGTGGACCACGTATTTCAGCGATTCGGCAAGCCCCTGCTCGTTGGCCATGTCCCAACCAAGAGCTTTGAAGAATGGCTCGACGAATTCCTGGCGGAGTTCGGCTTCCCTGTAGGCGCCGGACTCGTAGAAGCCAGCGTTGAGGCGGTACCGCTCAACCAGATCAACGACGACTTGAGGCGCAGGCAAGTGATGCCCTCCGACAGCGACCCACGAGGAATCTACCCACGGGAGTATGCTGCCTCGCCGCTCCAAAGTCAAGCCCCAGTTCCAGAACGGGTGCAATAACGTATCTGCGCAGATCCTCTGCCGTCTCCACAGGGATTGCCCCCGTGGGGCGATGGTTGGCAGCTACCACGAGAGGATCGCCGTTCTTCCAGCCGGACGGGCGAGCGGCGCAGGTCCATGACAGTAATGATCGTGTAGCTCATCGCCGAGCTCGGATGCGTTCGCGGACCTCTTCCCACGGGGCGCCGGCCGTGGCCGCGCCCATCAACTCCCCGCGCGCTCCAGCCTGAGGATGATGTATGGCGCTTCGCGGTCGAGGTCGGGGTAGATGCGGCCGTTGCCGCAGGAGTCCATGGCCTCGAAGAAGTACATGAAGTCCCACTTGGCGGGGAGGTGGTCGGGGGGGACGATGGCCTGGAACTCGCTTGGGCGGCCGGTGGGGGTCATGGGGAGGGTGCGGTAGTCGTCGAACTGGGTGACGCTGCGGTAGCGGAGGCGGACCCACTTGACGCCGGAGGGGTCGCGGACCTCGGCGGTGATGGCCAGGGGCTTCTCGGCTGGGACGGTGGCGGGAGGCACGTGGGTGAGGCCGGGTGGCTCGGTGTCGTTGGTGACGGTGACGAGGATGGGTTGGGTGGAGGCTTTTCGCCCGGCCTCATCGGTGGCCTCGATGAAGTAGGTGAGGCCCTCGGCGACCCTGGCGGCGGGGATGGCGCCGCGGTAGCGGAAGGGGCCGGCGGGTTCCATGTCGGTGTAGGCGGCCTGGCCCTGGGCGGTGCGGAGGCCGAGGCGGACCGCAGCGATGGGCTTGGGGCCGGACACGGTGGCGCGGATGGCGAGGTCATTGCCGGGCGGGGCCTTGCGGGTGGGGACGTGTGCGATGGCCGGGGCGTCGGCGGGGATGGCTGGGCGGAAGCTGTCGCGCTGCTGCTGAAGCTTGGCGAGGCCCTTCTTGAGCTCGGCCAACTCGTCCCGCCAGTGGCCTGAGAGGCCGGCGCTCGGGCGGCCGAACATCAGGTCGGGGTGGTAGACGTCGCCCGCGGCCTCGACGAGCTTCTCCCAGGCCTCGATTGCTTCGGCCTCGTGGCGCACCGCGTCGTCGAGGGCGTTGAGGTCCTTCGCGTGCTCGAAGTAGGCCCAGCCTAGCCCGGCGTGGATGCGCCGCGAGTGGTAAAGGGCGAGGTTGGCCAGGATGCGAAGGTCAACCATCGTGGCCGCGAACTCCTTGCTGGGGGCGGCTCCCGCAGCCCGCTCCGCCTGTGTTACCGCCTCCAGCACGTCGCTTGCGAGCGCGGCGTACCAGGCGCTGTTGGCCTGGGGCCAGAGCCTGGCGGAGTCCTTGCCTTCGAGGTGGAGCCGTGCCGCCTCGTCAATGGTCAGGAACTGCTCGGTGTCGCTGGCCTCGGCCTTGGCGTAGGCGGGCAGGTCCTCGCGGCGCTGCTTCTCGGCCCAGCCGCGGGTCATCGGGAAGCGGTGGTAGGGGAAGCAGGAGGCGACGATGCGCGGGAGGACCCAACTGGCCCGATGGAGCGCCCGCTCGACGAATGGCGCGGCGGCCTTGCCGAAGCGGCGCGCGAACTCGTTCCGCCACACCTCGGGCGGGGTGTCGGGGTTGTAGCCCACCCGCCCGAAGACCTGGAAGAAGTGCCAGTAGCGCTCGAACTCGTAGTCGTAGTAGCGCCACTGGGGGTTGAGGAGGCCGAAGGGCTTGCGGCCGTGCGGCTGGTCCTGCATCTTGGTGCAGAGGGGCTCATTGACCTCGAAGCCCTGGCCGTCGTAGAGGTGGGTGCTCTCGGCGAAGCGGCGGACGTAGTCGGGGTCGCCCCAGAGGAGCACCCGCGCCGTGCCGCCGTTCCAGAGCCGCCAGTGCATGGCGTAGCGCTTCGGGTAGCGGAGCAGGTCGGCGTAGCCGTGGCGGCGGTCGCGCTGGTTCTGGGGATTGACGTGCGTCGGGTGGAAGGGGAGGCCCATCTGCTCGGCCCAGTACTTCGTGCAGATGCGGATGGGCACGCCCATCGCCAGGGCCTTGTCAATCAGGGCGTCGGGGAACTCCTTGGCCCGGGCGTCGAAGCGTATCTTCCCGCCCGAGTCCTTCATCACCTGGTAGACGTTCGCCCAGAAGGCATCCATCTCTTCGCGTTTGAGGCCCGATTCGCCGTGCATGCGGAACTGGAGGGCGTCAATCGTGGGCACGAGCTTGAGGAATCGTGCGAGCGCGGCCTTGGTGAACGGCACCAGCTTCTCCGCCGTGAGGCCCCACACGAGGCCCTCGGTGGGCTTGTGCGCCTGGTCGGTGGGGCCTTGCACCCCGCCACGGTAGATGTGGTCCCAGATGCCCAGGGTGAAGCTCAGCCCGCGGTCGTGGGTCATGCGGATCACGCGGTTGAGGGCCTCGAGGTTCCGCCGCTGCTGCTCCGCCGTGATGCCGACCACGCGGACGTCCGGGAACTCCTCGAGGTCGAAGAAGTAGGGGTAAGGCGGGGCGAAGTAGCCCCAGTTCTCGTAGCCGAAGATGAGGACGAACGAGTTGAAGCGGTTGCGGGCCAGAGTGTCCAGGTATCTCGCCCAGAATGCCTCATCGTGGAAGAAGCTCTCGAAGCGAGCGCGGTGGAACGTGAACATCGAGAGGGCGCGTTCGGGCACGGCGGGCTTCTCGGCGCAGTCCTTCACCTCGCTCAGCGGCTCGGCGGGGTCGGCGGCCCAGGCCACGCGGTCGGCCACGTCGAGCAAGGCGTACATCAGGCCCCGGTCGTCCGAGCCGGCCACGAGGAGCGTGGGCTTGCCATTCAACGCGATCCTGCGGATGGCCAGGGCCTCGGCCCCCGCCGGCGCGGCAACGCCATTGGCCTTGAGAAGCGTCGCGGCCGGGCCACCCTCCGATGCGACGCCGGCCACCACCAGGGTGGTGCCGCGCGCGGAGTTGAGGGCGTGCGCGCGCTCCGCCGCCACCCCGCTTTCGGCCAGGGCGCCCAGCAGCTTCCCCAGCCCGTGCGTCGCGCCCGGGCCGAGCGCCCTGCCTGCAACCACGGAGACAAGCGGGCGAGCGGCCCCCTCGCCTTCCCCAGCCCACGCGGCCAGCCCAGCGAGCAACGCCATGGCGAACACGCCCCCTTTCCTTGCCCAGCAGCGGCCGCGGGAGAAGAGCACAACAACCCCTCGGTAATGACCAAGTGAAAGAGAGAGCACAGCTTCAGACGCGAAGACTCACAACCTGTCCCGCGCTCCTCTCTGTGGGAGGTCAACTGGCGACGTGGAGCTCGACGACATCGCGGTCCTGGAGAACGTGGTCGCGCTGGACCTGTTGGCCCGGGAACTTGGAGGAGCCCCAGACGCAGGCGTACTTGAGCTTTTCGGGGAACTCGCGGTGGACCTCGCGCGCCATGTCGAGCACCGAGCTGCCCCGCGGGAGGATGAAGGGTGCGCCCATGTCGGGCGGCTTGCCCGGCTGCTTGCAGTAGACGCGGATGACGTCGAGGGAGTGGAAGACGTGAGCGACGAAGGCGTCGAGGCCCTGGCGGGTGGTGGCGGAGACCGCGAACATGGGGAGCCGCTGGCCGTAGAGCTCGCGGAGGGCCTCGAGGGTGTCGGGGGCGCCGGGCACATCCGCCTTCGTGCCGAGGATGAGCGCGGTCTTGAGCTGGCGGCCCTCCTCGTCCCGCTCGTCGCGCCCCACGCGGCGAGCGACGGGCAGCAGGTTCCGCTTCGTGAGCACGTCCAGGCACGCCTCGAGCTGCTCGAGGGCGTCCGCCGCCGCGAGGTCCACCACCAGCGCGATGACGTCGGCGGCGCGATAGGCGCCCATCATGCCGGGCGGCACCGCCTCGGGGGTCACGGGCGGCATGTCGACGAGCTGGACCGCCACGTCCTCGTGGAAGGCCATGCCTGGGACCGGGGCGTGGGTGCCGAAGGGGTAGTCGGTGACGGAGACCTTGGCCTTGGTGAGCGCGCCGACGATTGCCGACTTGCCGCAGTTGGGCAGGCCGATGAGGACGACCTGGCCCGCGCCGCCGCGCTCGACGTGGAAGATGTCGCGGGTGCGCGCCCCGGCCCTCCCCTGCGGGGCCTCCCGCAGCTTCGCTATCCGACGCTTGAGGTCGGCCTGCATGTGCTCGGTGCCCTTGTGCTTCGGGATGCAGGCCAGCATCTCCTCCAGGGCGGCCAGCTTCTCCTCCGGCGACTTCGCCTGGCGGTAGACCTCTTCGGCGTTCTTGTATTCGGGCGACAGGTTTGCAGGCATATCCGCACTGCTCCTCTCAGTATCTAACTAGTTTCTGTTGCGGAAAGTGCGATCACAGGCGGGACGCCTGTGCCACCGGTGAGACAAGGGGCTTGGTGGCACAGGCCTCTGGCCTGTGATCGGGGCAGCAGCCCCCTTCCACTTTCCGCAACAGAAACTAACTAGCATAGCCGCGCCACGCCCCGAAGTCAATGTTGACCCGCAAGGCCGGATGTGGTAGACCGGACCCCTATGGAGACTTCGGGTCCGCGTCCCAATGCCGCCCTCCGCGGCCACGTGATGATCCTGGCGTGCGCGGTGATGTGGAGCCTGGGCGGGGTGTTCGTGAAGGTCCTGCGCGGGAGCTACGGCGTGGAGCCTGGGGCGATTGCCTGCCTTCGGAGCGCCACGGCCGGCCTGCTCCTCGCCTGGGCGCTGCCCGGGCTGGCCGGGGCGGCGCCGTGGCGTGCCGCCGCCTCGTGCCTCTGCTACACCGTCGTCGTCGGCAGCTTCGTCATCGCGGTCGCAGGCACCACCGCGGCCAACGCCATCTTCCTCCAGTACGCCTACCCCGTCTTCGTAGCCGTCGGGGCCATCTGGTTCTTGGGCGAGCGGCTGAGCCGGCGCACCGTGGCCGCCCTGGCCCTCGGGCTGGCCGGCGTGGCGGCCATCCTGGTCTGCTCGTGGAACCCGGCGGAGCGGACCGGGCTCATCTGCGGGTTCGCCAGCTCCATTGCGTTCGCGGCCCTGGCGCTCCTCCAGCGCGCCACGCGGTCGGGCAGCCCCGTGGCGCTCTCGTGCCTCTACAACCTGGCGGCGGCGGTGCTTCTCCTTCCGCTGGCGTGGGGCAAGCTGCGCATTTCGGGGGAGGCCTGGCTCCTCGTCGCCCTGATGGGCGCCGTCCAGCTCGGCATCCCATACGTCCTGTTCATTCGCGGGCTGCGCGACGTGCCGGCCACGGACGCCGCGCTCATCACCCTAGCGGAGCCGATCCTCAACCCCGTGTGGGTGTGGCTCGCGGTGCGCGAGCGGCCGAGCGCGAGCACCCTGGCGGGCGGCGCGCTCATCCTGCTGGCGCTCGCCATTCGCTTCCTGCGCAAGCGCGCTTGAGCCTGCCGCTCATGATGTTGAGCGCGTGTTCCCATTTGACATCTCCCCTTCCGCCTGCTATGCTAATGCGTGTTGGGGAATCCGGGGCGTGGCGCAGTTTGGCTAGCGCGCTTGAATGGGGTTCAAGAGGTCGCGGGTTCGAGTCCCGCCGCCCCGACCAGATGTAAGAACCTATCCCGCCATGACTTAGAAACTATCTCAGAACCCACGTGGGCTGCGTTGCCGGCGTCAGCGGGGCGGATGCAAGGCGCGCCAGCGTCACCAACGCGTGGCGCCCTGTTTGCAGCCGTCTTGCAGTGGTTCCTTGCCGGAGGGCCTGCGTTTCACCAGCCCGTGCCGCGTCGGACTCCCCCGCCGGCTTCGGGGTTCTTTCCGTGAGGACGCTGCGACAGTTGGGAACCCGATGATCGTCTTGCACTCAGGTTGGCTTGATGGAGAGATGTTGCTGTGGGGCGAATCGCCTCCCGAGGGCGCCGGCGCGCGGCCCACCGCTCGCCGGGGGAGCAGGCGGCGGGTGGGCGGGGCAGCGGACCCCTATCCCTACGGTGCTGGCTCGGAGGCCGTTGAGGCGGCGTGGGGCGTCGCCGTCGAGCCGAGGAAGGCGGCAAGGCAGGCGGCGACTGCGTGGCTCCCCACGCTGGATGGGGCGGCGATCGCCTCAAGCCCCCTTGTCGCCGACGCGCCGCAGCGGGCGCCGCGAGCCGGCGAGAGGTCGGGCGAGGCAGCGCTCGCGGCGTGGCGCGTCGAGGCATTGGCCCTGACGCCGGGGCAGGCGGTTGAACTGCTCTGCCGGTGCGCCGAGAGGCCGACGCTGGCGCCGGGCGTGCTGGTGGGGCGCGACGTGGCGTTCTGGGCGCAGGCGCTTCGCTTTGCGGCGGCGCTTGTGGCAAGGCAGCAGTACCTGCCCACTATCGAGGCGCGGGATGGCGGGTATCGCGCGTGCTGGGAGCCGGTGTTCGCCGGGGCCGACGCCGAGCGTCTGGCGGCGCTGGCGAAGGCTATGCCGCCCGTTGCGAGGGCGCTCGCCGCTGCCGATGCCACGGCGGCTCCTGCCACACCCTCTGCTGAGGTCCTCCGCGGGTTCCTGGGCGCGATGGTGGACCACCTCGTGCGCGTTGCCGCGTCGGGGCGCGCGATAGAGCCCTCCCCGCCGAAGCGCGGCCGGCCGCGGAAGAAGCCTGCGTTCGACAGCATCCACGATCAGTGGCTTCACGCTCTGCGGTCGCCCGACGGGTTGATGGAAGGCGACGCGGCGGAGCTTGCGCGGTTCGCCGAGCAGGTGCGCGAGTGGCGCAGGCCGCTGTCAGTGTCCGTGGCGGCGCCGTTCCGCCTGTGCTTCCGACTTGAGGAGCCTGAGAGCGGCGTCGAGGCCGAGGCGCAGCGCGCGCGGAAGCCGCGCGATGCCTGGCGCGTGCGGTTCCTGCTCCAGGCGGCTGACGACCCGAGCCTGCTGGTGCCCGCGGACGATGCCTGGGCAGCGCGGGGGAGCGCGGCCTCGGTGCTTCGGAGGGCCGGCTATTCGGCGCAGGAGCACCTGCTCTCGTCGCTCGGTCAGGCGGCGGGCATCTGCCCCCGCATCGAGGCGGCGCTGAAGACGGCCCGGCCAGCAGGCTACGAACTCGACGCCACGGGCGCACACGAGTTCCTCACCCAGCGCTCGCTGCTTCTCGAACAGGCCGGCTTCGGGGTCCTGCTGCCGGCGTGGTGGACGCGGACGGGGACGAAGCTGCGCCTCGCCCTCCGCGCGAGCGTGAAGAGTCCCAAGATGCAGGGCGGCGGGGGCCTGTCGCTCGACGAGGTGGTTCACGTGGATTGGGAGGTGGCGCTCGGGGACGAGCGCCTCTCGTCCGAGGAGCTTGATGCCCTGGCGCGGCTGAAGGCCCCACTCGTCCAGGTGCGCGGCCAGTGGGTGCAGGTGAGCGCGGAGGAGATTCAGGCGGCTCTCGACTTCTGGCGGAAGAAGGGGACCGAGACGCTCACGGCGCGGCAGGTCGTGCAGATGTCCCTGGGCGCGGCGGAGGCCGTGGGCGGCATCCCCCTCGCCGGCATCGAGGCCACGGGCTGGATGGGCGACGTGCTCCAGCGGCTCGACGGCTCCGCGGCGCTCGACGAGCTGCCTGTCCCGAAGGGCTTCGTGGGCACGCTGCGTCCCTACCAGAGCCGCGGCTACGCCTGGCTCACCTTCCTGCGGCAGTGGGGCCTGGGCGCCTGCCTGGCCGATGACATGGGCCTCGGCAAGACGATCCAGGCATTGGCTCTGTTCCAGCGGGACTGGGAGGCGAATGGCAAGCGCCCCGTGCTCCTCATCTGCCCCACGTCGGTCGTGGGCAATTGGCGGAAGGAGGCCGAGCGCTTCACCCCCGGCCTGCCCGTCCTGGTCCACCACGGCATCGAGCGGAAGCGGGGCGAACACTTCGCCGAGGAGGCCCAGCGCCACGCGGTCGTCGTCTCAAGCTACGCGCTGCTCCACCGCGACATCGAGCACCTTCAGAAGGTGCCCTGGCTCGGCGTGGTGCTCGACGAGGCGCAGAACATCAAGAACCCCGAGACCAAACAGGCCCGCGCCGCCCGCTCGCTCGCGGCCGACTACCGCCTCGCGCTCACCGGCACGCCCGTCGAGAACAACGTCGGCGACCTCTGGTCGCTGATGGAGTTCCTCAACCCCGGCTTCCTCGGCTCGCAGGCGGGCTTCAAGCGCGAGTTCTTCATCCCCATCCAGGCCAACCGCGACCCCGACGCGGCGGCGCGGCTGCGGCGCCTCACCGGCCCCTTCATCCTGCGGCGCCTCAAGACCGACAAGAGCATCATCGCCGACCTGCCGGAGAAGCAGGAGATGAAGGTCTTCTGCACCCTCACGAAGGAGCAGGCGTCGCTCTACGCCGCGGTGGTGAAGGACGCCGAGGGCGCCCTGGAGGGCGCCGAGGGCATCCAGCGCAAGGGCGTCGTCCTCGCCACCCTCTCCAAGCTCAAGCAGGTGTGCAACCACCCCGCGCAGTTCCTCGGCGACAACTCGCCCGTCCCCGGCCGCTCGGGCAAGCTCGCGCGCCTGGCCGAGATGCTGGAGGAGGCCATCGAGGTGGGGGACCGCGCGCTCGTCTTCACCCAGTTCGCCGAAATGGGCGCCATCCTCAAGCGCCACCTCGAGGAGGCCTTCGGCCGCGAGGCGCTCTTCCTCCACGGCGCCGTGCCGAAGGCCCAGCGCGACCGAATGGTCGAGCGGTTCCAGGGTAACGCCGGCCCGCCCCTCTTCATCCTCTCGCTCAAGGCCGGCGGCACGGGGCTGAACCTGACGCAGGCCAACCACGTCTTCCACTTCGACCGCTGGTGGAACCCCGCGGTGGAGAACCAGGCGACCGACCGCGCCTTCCGCATCGGCCAGACCCGAAACGTCCAGGTCCACAAGTTCCTCTGCGCCGGCACCCTCGAGGAGAAGATTGACGAGATGATCGAGCGAAAGAAGGAGGTCGCCGAGAAGGTCGTCGGCGCGGGCGAGGGCTGGCTCACCGAGCTGTCGAACCAGCAGCTCAAGGAGCTGTTCGCGTTGAGGGCAGAAGCGATCGGCGAGTAGGCCCTCGCTTGCGCGCATCTCGGTAGAGGATGAATGGATGAGTGGATGGGTGGATGAATGAGAGAGCGGGTGGGCGGATGTTTGGCATCCATCCATTCATCCAATCATCCATTCATCCCCTTTCGCTGAAGGCGATGGCCGTTCCAGGAGGATAGCATGTCCCGATGGCGCCGCTGGCGCGACTACGACTACGGCTACTATCGCCGCTTCCCCACCTCGCGCCCCCGCGAGGCCAAGGGCGGCATCAAGGCGCAGACGAAGCGCGGCGGCTTCGGCCAGAGCTGGTGGGCGAAGCGCTGGATCGCCGTGCTGGAGAGCTTCGACATCGGCGCGCGCCTGGGCCGCGGCCGCTCCTACGCCCGACGCGGCCAGGTCACGCACCTCGAGGTCGGCGAGGGCACCGTCACCGCCAAGGTCCAGGGCTCCCGCCCCAAGCCCTACGACGTCGTCATCGAGGTCGCCGCGCTCTCGAAGGCCGACTGGAAGAAGCTGGCGGAGTCGCTCGGCAAGCAGGCCCTCTTCGCCGCCAAGCTCCTCGCCGGCGAGATGCCGGAGAACATCGAGGACGCCTTCAAGTCCGCCGGACTCTCGCTCTTCCCCGGCAGGAGCAAGGACCTCGTGACCGACTGCTCGTGCCCCGACTGGTCGAACCCCTGCAAGCACATCGCCGCCGTCTACTACCTGCTCGGCGAGGAGTTCGACCGCGACCCCTTCCTCATCTTCAAGCTCCGCGGCATGACCCGCGAGAAACTCGTCGGCCTCCTCGGCGCCAAGGCTGCTGTCCCGCCGAAGCCGGAGGCGGCGAGCGAGCCGGCGTCGCCAGCAGAGCCTTTGCCAGCCCACCCTGGGGCCTTCTGGGGAGCGGAGGACGCGAAGGCAATCACCCTGGGCGATGTCAGCATCCCACCCATCGCGGCGGCCTTGCCCAGGCGGTTGGGCAACTTCCCCTTCTGGCGCGGAGCGGAGGGTTTCCTCGACGCGATGGCGGCCGTCTATGGTGCCGCCTCGCCTGCCGGCCTGGGCGTCCTCCTCGGCGAGAGAGCGCACGACGAAGGAGGTCCGTGACGTGAGCATCTGCCTGCCTGGGCAGCACGCCGCCTGCTCGTCTTGGGGCTCGAAGAGAAGCTCCTCAAACCGCGCGAGGCTCTCGGCGAACCGAGCCGCACGCCCAAAGTCCATATCCAGCACTCAACATCCAATCTTCGATGACCAAGTGGGTGGCGGCGCTCGTGCCGGCCTGCGCGCCGTGGGCATACGCGGCGCAGGCTGAGGGGCTCGGGCCGGTCAGCCGCAGGAGCCGATGAACGTGACCAGGCAGGAGCACGAGAAAATCCTGTCCGCCCCGCCGGGCATCCTCACCAACGTGGAGCACTACCATCCCGAGTTCATCCACGACCAGTCGCGCCTGGTTGGATGGATGGACTCGATTTCGTTCCCGGAGACGGAGGGGGACATCCGCGACCAGGTGGCGGCGATGGGCCTGGCCTGCTGCCTGAAGGCATCGCCGGCCCGGCCCGCGGCGCTCGAGTACTTCGACCACCACTCGGTCGAACTCCTCGGGCGGCGCAAGGACGTGTTCGAGAACTACCAGATGGGCCACGAGGTGCCGTCAGGCCCCCCCTGGGCTGTCTATGCCGAGTACCACACGGAGGACGCCGACTCGGCCCGCCGAGCCGCCGGCGACGTGGGCGACGCCGTGGCCCGCCTCGGGGGCGACCGGGGCCTGATGTGGGTGGAGGCCGGGCAGGACGCGATGGCGAACTTCAAGCAGATCAAGCACCTGCTGCCCGAAGTGGTGAACGGCCTCGTGGCCGAACGGCAGAAGGCCGAGCCGGGCATCCGAAAGCTCGGCACCGACTTCGCCGTGCCCGACGAGCGCTTCGCCGAGATGATGGCCCTCTACCAGAGGGACCTGGACGCCGGCGGCTTCGAGCACCTCGTCTTCGGCCACCTGGGCGACTGCAACCTTCACGTGAACATCATCCCCAGGTCGCTCGCCGAGTATGAGGCGGGACGGCAGGTGTACCACGGCTGGGCGCGGGCCGCCGTGCGCATGGGCGGCACAGTGTCCGCCGAGCACGGCATCGGCAAGCTCAAGAGAGCGCTCCTCCGCGAGATGTTCGCGCCCCAAGCCATCGAGGAGATGCGGCAACTCAAGGCCCGCTTCGATCCGGGCTTCCTGCTCAATCCGGGCAACCTGTTCGATGCGCCTTGACAGAAACTGCGTCGTCGGGGAAGGAGAACCGCGCCATGTGGAGGCCAGTCTCGCTCCTGTGGGGCCTGTGCTTGTGCGGCCTGGCGGCGCCGCCGCTGGCATCGGCCGCCGAGCGCACGGCCAAGATCACCCTGATGGCACTCGGCGATAACCGCGTGGCCGACCTCGACGCGCTCACGGGCCGCTACGGCCTGATGATCGCCTCCGCCAACGTCGGGCAGGATGTGATCGCCGCGTTCCGCCAGCGCAACCCCGGCGCGCTCGTCTTCTGCTACGTCAACACCTCTGACATCAACGCCGATTCGGCCAAGTACCCCTACTACGCGCGCATCTGGACCGACACGAACGCCCACGAGGACTGGTTTCATCACGACGCGGCCGGGGCGCGCGTGAGGATCTACTACCCGAAGTACAAGAACCGCTGCGCCTTCAACACCGGCAAGCCCGGCCTCCAGCAGTACCTCGCCGGGCTGGTGGTCGAGACGCTGAAGACGGGGCGCTACGACGGCATCCAGCTCGACAACGTCTCGACCGAGTTCCCCTTCCGCCTGGAGCTGGCCGGCAAGTGGATTTCGGCGCCGCCCGTGGACCTCACGCCGGCGCAGTGGACGGCCGACGAGGTGGCCTTGCTCAAGGCCATCATGAAAGCCGTCGCCGACGCGGGGCTGAAGGAGAAGAAGATCATCTTCAACCACATGCGCTCCGGCGAGCCGCAGGAGTCGCGGGCATACGTCGAGGTCACTGACGGCGCCAACTGCGAGTCCTGGATGTCGCTCCGCACGGGGCTCGAGGGGCGCTGGGGCTGGAAGGCCAAGGTCGAGCAGGTCCGCGAGGCCAACCGCAAGGGCAAGCTCACGAACCTCCTCTGCATCCCCCAGTTCGCCGAGGCCTTTGGCTACAAGCAGTACCACCACGACCGGCGGAAGATGCCGCCCGAAATCCCCGACGCCTTCGTGCGGAAGTTCGGCGAGTGGTGCGGCGAGCCCGACAAGTTCATCACCGCGGACCTCTCGAAGGGCCGAATGGTCGAGGTCGTCGAACGCGGCGAACCGGCGATCATCGTCTCGCACTGGACGGGCATCTACTTCAACGGCGAAGAGGAGGGCTTCAAGACGTTCCAGGAGGCGGTTCGCCGGTTGCAGGCCAAGTACGGCCGCTTGATCTGGATGAAGCTGAGCGAGATCGCCCGCTACTGGGCGGCCAAAGAGCTGACCCAGATCGAAAGCGGCGGAGGCGGCGCTCCGGCTGCCGGAGGGTCTCACACGGGAACGACCATGGAAGTCACAAAGCACGTCGTCTTGTTGTTGGCAATCAGTGTTGCGGGCTGCTCATTGGGGCAGACCCGTTTGGCGCGCGACCAGTCGGCGAAGCCTGCGAACGCCCCTGACCGCGGCCAGGCCAATCCAAGGAGGAAAGCGACGATGCGTATTGGCGCAGCGCAACCGCGCTCACGCTTGATTGACTGGCGGCTGAAGCCTGCGGAGGCCCTGGCGCAGGCGGACAAGTCGCTGGGAGAATTGGAGCAGATCGTGCACAAGGCGGCTCTGAAGGACGTGTTGCCCGGGGCCGTGATGGCAAAGAGATCGGCCGCTACCACAAGGTGAATATGCCCATCCACGAGTTGGATAAGAAGCGGGGCGGCGGGTTTCCTGTGTTCGACACCCCCGACCTGGGCGGCGTTCCGGACGCGGGCCGTGGAGAGCTTCGTCTACCTGGCCGTCTCGCAGCGGGGCAGCGGCTCCATGATCATCTCGCCGCAAGGCAAGGTGCTGGCCGAAGGCCAGGGGCCAGACGACATCGCTATTGCGGACATCAACCCGTTTGGGGGGCGTGAGGGCGGCGAAGCCGCCGCCCTAGGCCGCCCGCGTTTTGTTTGTTTGCTTGGAAATCCCGCTGTCGCGTTTCAGGTTGCCCCATTTGACTCGGCGGCACGGCACGGCCTTTGCACTGTCGCCAGTTTGACCAGTCCCGCCGCCTTCCTTCTATCCCCCCTAGCCCGCCCTCTGTCGGGGCTGAT
>VGYW01000097.1 GCA_016872875.1 Planctomycetota bacterium
AGAAAATCCAGGCGAAGGTCACGCAGGCGAAGACGAATGCCCGCTTCACGCCGTCGGGCAGGCGCTCTCGGTAGAAGGCCGTGGCCTCCAGGTTGCGGGTGAGGACTCGATAGGCGGCGTGCAGCGCGCCCCAGATGACAAAGGTCCAGCTCGCGCCGTGCCAGAGGCCGGAGATGACCATCGTGGCGGCCATGTTTACGTGGGTGAGCACCTCGCCCCGCCGGTTGCCGCCGAGCGGGATGTAGATGTAGTCGCGGAACCAGGACGAGAGGCTGATGTGCCAGCGGCGCCAGAAGTCGCCGAAGCCCGTCGCCAGATAGGGGTTGTTGAAGTTCAGGACCAGGCGGATGCCCATCAGGCGCGCGATGCCGCGGGCCATGTCGGTGTAGCC
Source organism: Planctomycetota bacterium (assembly GCA_016872875.1). The sequence continues at coordinate 392 of VGYW01000097.1, forward strand.
GGCGAAGTCGAAGTAGACCTGCCAGCCGAAGGCCACGGTGGCGAGGATGAGTGCGGGCGCGCCGAACTGGGCGGGCGAGCCGTAGACCTTGTCCACGTAGAGCGCCAGGAAGTCGGCCATCGCCACCTTCTTGAACAGGCCGACGAGGAAGAGCGACAGGCCATCGCCGATGTCCTCGCCCGTGATCGTCCGCCGCGAGCCGAGTTGGCGGAGCAGGTTGCTCGACCGCTCGATCGGCCCGGCGACCAGTTGCGGGAAGAAGCAGACATAGGCGGCGTAGACCAGGAACTGCTTCTCCCGCCGCGCGATCCCGCGATAGCAGTCTATGATGTAGCTCATTGACTGGAAGGTGTAGAAGGAGATGCCGACGATGAGGAGGGTGGTCTGCGGAGCGAGATGGTAGGGGATGCCGATTGCGGCGAGCAGGTGGTTGATCCGCTCGCTCACGAAGTTCACGTAGCTCAGCACCCCGTTCGGGTCGGGAATCTCCCAGCCCAGCCCGAGGCGCGCAAAGAGGGCGTTGAAATTCTCGACAATGAACCCGCCGTACTTGAAGAAGCCGAGGAGGAAGATATGGTTCCCCACCCCGAGCGCCAGCCACAGCCCGCGCCGCGGACTCACCTCCATCCGCCACACCACCGCGTAGTCCACCACCGTCGAGTAGATGATGAGGACTAGGAACACCGGGTTCCACGAGGCATAAAAAATGTAGGACGCCAGGAGGAGCCAGGGCTTCTCGAACCAGGTGCCCCGCGTGAGGACGTAGACCGGGTAGACGATGCAGAAGAAGAGCGCGAAGAGCCAGGTGTGGAAGAGCATGGCACCGACTCAGGGCGACCACTGGCCGCAATGAAAGGGGATGATTGGATGGGTGGATGAATGGATGATTGTCTGACAACCATCCAACCATCCATTCATCCATTCATCCATTCATCCCCCGATAAGGAGCGCAGGCAACGACTGAACAATTCACTCCATCAGGACGCGGACGTGTGCTTCGGCGGCGGAGGCCAGGTTGTCGAGGTTGTAGCCGCCCTCGAAGACTGAGACGAGTCGGCCGCCGCAGCACTTCTCGGCGATGCCCTTCACGATGCGCGTCAGTTCGGCGTAGCAGGGCGTCGTGACCTTCATCCGCCCCAACAGGTCGCCCTCGTGGGCGTCGAAGCCGCACGAGATGAGGACGAAATCGGGCTTGAAGGCGAGGGCGGCTGGCCGCAACTGCTCCTCGAATGCCTTCTTGTAGTCGGCGTCGCCCGAGCCGGCGGGGAGCGGGACGTTGAGCTTTGTGCCCACGGCCTTGCCTGTGCCGCGGTCGGTCGCCAGCCCCGTGCGGGGGTAGAAAGGGTGCTGGTGGACGCTGAAGTAGAAGACAGAGGGGTCGTCGTCGAAGGCGGCCTGGGTGCCGTTGCCGTGATGGACGTCCCAGTCCACGATGAGCACCTTGGCCAGCTTGTGCTTCTTCTGGAGGTAGCGTGCGGCGATGGCGACGTTGTTGAAGTAGCAGAAGCCCATCGCCTGGTCGCGGAGGGCGTGGTGGCCTGGGGGGCGGACGGCGCAGTAGGCGTTGCGAATCTTCCCCGCCATCACCGCATCGGTCGCCGCGAGGATGCCGCCGACGGCGTTGCGGGCGACCTCGAACGTCGCCTTGCACACGGGCGAATCGCGCGTGTCCATGTAGGGGACTTCCTCCTCGCAGCCCTTCTTGAGCCGTTCCAGGTATTGCTCGGAGTGAATGGCGGTGATCCATTCGATGGCGGCGGGTGCGGGCTTGATGGGAACCAGTTGCTCCAGGATGCCCTTCTGCTTGAGCCGCTCCACCATCGCCGTGAGCCGCTCGGGCCGGTCGGGGTGGCCTGGCCCGGTCTTGTGCTGGAGATAGATGTCGCCATACAGCAAACCCGTCCGTCGCCCCGCATCCCCCTTCTCTCCCTCAGCCCCCGCCGCACCCTGTAACACTGTCATTCTGAGCTTGCCGAAGAACCTTTCAGGGGAGCAGTCCACGGCCAGGAGAGCCAGCTCCATAGGCACGGTCAACTGCCCTGAAATGTCCCTCGACAGGCTCGGAATGACAGAAGGGTGGAGCGATGTGCCGGTGATTGTCGCGCTTTCGCGCGAAAGCGCGACGGTCCCTGAGGCGGCCTTCGGCCTGCGCACGCAACGGAAGCCGACCGCGTCGTCGCTGAAGCAGGCATCCTGCATGCCGGGGGCCTGGCCCACGCGATAGGCCGAGCGGCAGGCGTCGGGGCTGGAGTTCCAGGCTCCGCCGCGCAGGACGTGGAGCTTGCCCTTGGTTGGGCCGGTCGGGTTCCGCTCGGGGCTGGCCGCGTAGTAGCCCTTGTCGTAGACGTCGTTGCACCACTCGGCGACGTTTCCGAGCATATCGTGGAGGCCCCAGGGGTTGGCTCGCTTTTCGCCCACGGGGTGGGTGCGCTTGGCCGAGTTGGCGGCGAACCAGGCGTGGTCCGCGAGGAGACGCGGGTCGCTGCCGAAGGGGTAATCGCCGCTCGTCCCGGCGCGGCAGGCGTACTCCCACTCGGCCTCGGTGGGCAGGCGGTAGCCGTCGGACGCGAAGTCGCACCTCACGGCATCCGGGTCGTAGCAGGGGGTCAGCCCTTCTGCCCGCGAGCGGGCGTTGCAGTAGAGCGCCGCGTCGCCCCAGTTCACCATCTCGACGGGCAGCTTGTCGCCCTTGAAGTGCGCAGGGTCGGCGAGGATGGCCCGCTTGTACTGCTCCTGCGTGACCTCCGTGCGGTCAATCAGGAAGGTGTCCACCCACACCTTGTGGACCGGCTGCTCGTCGGCGTCGCCCGTGCGGCTGCCCATCTCGAACCACCCGCCCGGGATGGCGACCATCTCGACGCCGGACTTTGTGGTGACAACCTCGGGGTTGGCGGCAGAAGGCGCCTCGGCCCGTTCGCAGGAGGCGAGCGCAACCGTGGCGGCGGCCAGGAGCGCCGCCCAGTCCGCGGCCCGAGAACCAGGCGTTTTGCCGCGGCGTGAGCGTCCGCCAGGCAGAATTACGGAGTTGTTCAACTCCGTAACGCTCGTCACCGAGGACGGAGCCAACCGCTCGGACAGCGCCACGGTGCTCAGAACGGGGAGTGGCGTTCTCATCTCGCCTCTGGTTTCGCGGGAACCCAGGCGGGCTCCCTGCTGCACTGGCTGTCGGTGGTGGTCCGAATCCGGCGGCCCCTCTTGGAGGCGGCGCCGAGGCAGATGTGCCAGCCCTCTGCCGCCGCGGCGGCCAGGAGCGCCGCCCAGTCCGTGGCCCGAGAACCAGGCGTTTTGCCGCGGCGTGAGCGTCCGCCAGGCAGAATTACGGAGTTGTTCAACTCCGTAATTCTCGTCACCGAGGACGGAGCCAACCGCTCGGACAGCGCCACGGTGCTCAGAACGGGGAGTGGCGTTCTCATCTCGCCTCTCGCCTTGCCGGAACCCAATCGGGCTCCTTGTTGCACAGGCCGTCGGTGGTGGTCCGAATCCGGCGGCCCCTCTTGGAGGCGGCGCCGAGGCAGATGTGCCAGCCCTCTGCCGCCGCGGCAGCCAGGAGCGCCGCCCAGTCCGCGGCCCGAGAACCAGGCGTTTTGCCGCGGCGTGAGCGTCGGCCAGGCAGAATTACGGAGTTGTTCAACTCCGTAATTCTCGTCACCGAGGACGGACCCGGCCGCTCGTGCGGCGCCCCGGTGCTCGGAACGGGGAGTGGCGTTCTCATCTCGCCTCTCGCCTCGCCGGAACCCAATCGGGCTCCTTGTTGCACAAGCCATCGCTGGTGATCTGAATCCAGCGGTCTTTCCTGGAGGCGTCGCCGACGCAGATGTTCCAGCCCTCGGCCCTGATGCCGATCATTTCGGGGGCGAAGCCGAGCTTCTTGTGGGCCGGGCCGCGGCTGAAGGCCACGTGCTTGCCGTCGGGCGAGAGGTCAACATGGTATATCTTGATCGGCTCGCGGCTGGTCGCCACGTCGCGTGGCTTCACTGCCCTGGGCTCTGGGCCGCTGAGGTCGAAGTCGGCGATGCGGAGCGCCCAGTCGCTCGCGCCCCAGGCCACCTGCCTGCCGTCGGCGCTGAAGTCGGGACGGCAGCCCGGCAGTTGGAGGTTGACGACCTTCATCCCGCTCCCTTCGATGGCGAGGATGGCGTGCTTGAAGCCCATGCCCGCGTGGACGGTTGAGATGAACCACTTGTCGTCAGGCGCGGCGGCGATGTTGTAGAGGTGGTGGATGCCCTTGTTCGCGTGCTCTTTGTGGGTGGCGGTCTTGAGGTCGTAGACGACGACGCCCTTGGTTGCGTAGTCGAGGGGGGTGAACTTGCCGAATTCGCTCTTGAGGTAGACGATGCCCGAGCCGTCGCCCGTCCAGCACGGCTCGCGTCCGCCCTTTGCCACGAGCGTGCGGCCGGTGCCGTCCATATTCATGAACCAGACGCTTCGGACCGTGGCCTCGCCCTTCCCTTCATCGGTGCCGAAGCAGACCTTCGAGCCGTCGGGCGAGACGTGTGGGTAGAGCTCATTCGCGTCGGGCGTCTTTGTCAGGTTCGCAGGCTCCGAGCCATCCGCATTCACCATGAACAGCTCCCAGTTGTTCTCGCGGAAGGTCTCGAAGACGATCTTGAATGGGACCTTCTTCAGCTCGGCCCGGAACTCCGCCTCCTGCTCGGCATTGAGGGGCGGCACGGGCGGCGGCTTCTCCTCTTTCCTCTTCTCAGCCTCCGCGGCCAGGGCCGCGGTCACAAAGAGAGCGAGAGCGGCGATTGGCATCCCTGACCTCATGGCGTCCGACTCCTTGCCTTGACGTCTCCCAGCGAAACTGCGATACTGCCATGGAGACAGTATAGGTAGAGTCTGCATACCAATCAAGGCGGCTTTAGGAGCGTACACCCTGTTGTGGGACTGTCGTCTGTTTCCCAAGCTCCGAACGGAGCGTACTATATCAGCCCAGGGCGAAGCCCTGGGAGAGACGAGCGGTCCAATCCAGCCCTGTAGGGGCGTACTATCCCCCGCAGGTGCGACATGGCGCCCGGACCACGTAGTACGCCCCTTCAGGGCTGATATGGGCGTCCCGTCTCTTCCCAGGGCTTCGCCCTGGGCTGTTATAGCACGCCCCTGTTGGGGCTCCCGACATGTGGGCCACTACTGCGCCCTGTTGTTCGGGCTGGCCATCGTGTTGGGGTCAGGGGCTGTTGCCGGCGAACTGGAAAAGGGCTACCTCAAGGCCACGCCGGACGCCATGCAGTGGTGGACAGAGGCGCGATTCGGCGTCTTCATCTGCTGGGGGCCGGTGAGCCTGAAGGGGGTCGAGATCGGCTGGGGACGCGGCAAGGCCCGGCCCGACCAGAAGCAGGGGGGCGGCGGCTCCGTCCCCGCCGAGGTCTACGACAACCTCTACAAGGAGTGGAACCCGACCCTCTTCAACGCGAGGGAGTGGATTGACGTTGTGAAGGCGGCGGGGGCGAGATACGTGATCTTCCTGATCAAGCACCACGACGGCTTTTGCCTGTTCGACACGAAGCTGACGGACTACAGGATCACCAGTCCCCTGTCGCCCTTCCGCCGCGACATAGGGACGGAGATCGCCGAGGCGTGTCGAGCGGCGGACATCAAGCTCTTCTGGTACTACTCGCAGCCCGATTGGCATCACGCCGACTATCGCACCGCCAACCACGCCCGCTACATCGCCTATCTCCACGGCCAGCTCCGCGAGCTGTGCACAAACTACGGGAGGATTGACGGCATCTGGTTCGACGGCCTGGGCGGGAGCGCGAAGGACTGGGATGCCGAGCCGCTCTTCCGGCTCATCCGCGAGCTCCAGCCCCACGCCCTCATCAACAACCGTTGCGGCTTGCCCGGCGACTTCGACACCCCCGAGCAGGTCATCGGCCGCTTCCAGACCCATCGCCCCTGGGAGAGCTGCATCACCCTCGGCACCCAATGGGCGTGGAAGCCCAATGACCGCATCAAGAGCCTGAAGGAGTGCATTGACATCCTGGTCCGCTGCGCTGGGGGCGATGGCAATCTGGCGCTCAACACAAACCCCATGCCCGATGGGCGGATCGAGCCGCGCCAGGCCGAACGCTTCCGCGAGCTCGGCGCCTGGCTCAAGCTGTACGGCGAGAGCATCTACGGCACCCGCGGCGGCCCCTTCAAGCCCGCCCCCTGGGGCGCCGCCACGTGCAAGGGCAACACCATCTACCTCCACGTCCTCAGGTGGCAGCACGACATCCTCACGCTCCCGACCATTCCGCGAAAAGTCGTCGCCAGCCGCATCCTCACCGGCGGCACCGCGAGGGTGACGCAGACAGAGGCGGGCATCGAGCTATCCGTGCCAGAGGCGCAGCGGCAGGAGCTCGACACGATCATCGCCCTGGAGCTCGACGGGCCGGCCTTCGAGATCAAGCCCGTCGCGGCGGCCTCCGGCTCCCTCGCCATGGGCAAGAAGGCCAGGGCATCCAACGTCTTCCGCAACCAGGCCGAGTTCAGCCCCGACAAGGCATTCGACGACGACCCCGACACTCGCTGGGGCTGCGATTGGGGCACCAAGGGAGCCTGGCTGGAGGTTGACCTCGAGAAGCCCGCCACCTTCGCCCGCGCCTTCCTCAGCGAACCCTACGGCCGCGTCCGCCAGTTCGAGCTCCAGTGCCGCGACGCCGAGGCCGACGCCTGGCGCACCTTCCACCGCGGCACCACGATCGGCGAGGGCCTGAACGTTAGGTTCGAGCCCGTCACCGCCCGCTTCCTGCGCCTGGCCCTCAAGACCATCGAGGGTCCATCAATCTGGGAGTTCCAGCTCTTTCCCCCGAAGCCGTGAGGAGACACCGATGGCGAGAGTGCTCGACCTGAAGGCTGAGTGCCAGAGGACACGGCCCGACTTTGTGGTGTATGCCCCCGGGAGCGTGGACGGCTCGTCGGGCGACACGGGGAACGAGCACTTCCTGGTGTTCGACGGGCCGGACGGCTCGCTGATGGTGGTGTGGACGCAGAGCACGTTCGAGGGCCGCGCCGACCAGCGAATCGTCTTCTCGCGGAGCGCCGACGGGGGGAAGACCTGGGCGGCGCCCCGCACCATCGCGGGCAAGGGCGCCGACCCCAAGACCGGCAAGGGGATGTGCAGCTGGGGCTTCCCGCTCGTCTCCAAGAAGGGCCGCGTCTACGTCATCTACAGCCGCCACGTGGGGGTGAACGACATCTGGAGCCACACGACCGGCCTGATGGCCAGCATCTACAGCGACGACGCGGGAAAAACCTGGTCCGAGGAGCAAACCATCCCGATGCCGCGGAGCAAATGGGACAACCCGGACGCAAGCGTGCCCTCCAACTGGATCGTGTGGCAGAAGCCGCTGCGCTTGTCCGAGGGGAAGTACTTCGCGGGGTTCACCCGCTGGGTGAGCCCGCGTGTGCGGCCGCCCGCGCCACTCAAGGTCTGGTGGGCAGAGGAATCAGTGGTCGAGTTCCTCCGCTTCGAGAACCTCGACGACAACCCCGAGCCCTCCTGCCTCGTCATTCGCTACTTCATGTCGGACGCCCAGGCCCTCCAGGTGGGGCTGATCGGGCACCCGAAGGTCAGCGTGGTGCAGGAACCGAGCGTCGTGGCGTTGCCCGACGGGCGCCTCTTCTGCGTGATGCGGACGACCACCGGCAGCCCCTGGTGCACCGTGTCGGACGACGCTGGGCAGACCTGGCGCGCGCCCGAGCCGCTCCGCTACCGCGATGGCGGCCAGGTGCTCCGCCACCCGTGCAGCCCGTGTCCAATCTACGCCACGGGCGAGGGGCAGTACGTGCTCCTCTATCACAACCACGACGGGCACTTCGGCCCCTGGGACCCCATGCAGAGCACCTATCATCGGCGCCCGATCTACGTCGTGCGTGGCGAGTATCGCAAGGGCGCGCGGCAGCCCGTCTGGTTCTCCGGCCCGCGGTTCCTGATGGACAACGACGGCGTTCCGCTCGGGCCACTGGGCAAAGGCATGGGCCGCACCGACCTGGCGATGTACGCCAGCATGACCTTCCGCGACGGCGAGCCCGTGCTCTGGTATCCTGAGCGCAAGTTCTTCCTCCTCGGCAAGAGGCTGCCGCTCGCCTGGCTCGCCGAGATGGAGGTGCCTGCCAGGTGAGTTGACGGCGCGCCACGAAACGCTCGGTACGACGCACCACGAATAGGGGGACAAGACCGGAGTCCCGAAGGGACAACAGTGGTTAGCCGGCGGCTTCAGCCGCCGGACCGGGCGCACACAAGGCCCAGTCCCGAAGGGACGGCAGTACTAAGGGGAGCGCGGAGTAGTTGACATGCGTTCGTGGTGCGGGCTTCGGCCCGTACCGTCTCTGGCCAGGCGCCCGAGCCGCCGGCGAGCAACTTGCGCCCTTTGTGCGCGCACACTCATCATTCCGGCCGGCTGGCGGCGGGGCCCTGGGAGGCGCATCGCTAACCTCTTGCATGGCAAGGCGTTGTGGCGCTGAAATGGCGCCTCCGGGCCGCCTGCGCAGGCCCGCGCCGAGCAACTTGCGCCCCCCTGGGGGCGCAAGTTGCTCGGCCACCCATCACCCAGGCGTCCACGCGGCGCTTCTGTCCGATGCGCCAGCCCCACAGAGCGCTCGAAAGCCGTCTCTTACCACGAATGGCGTGAAGATAAGGCACTTCCGCCTGAAGGCCGAACTACAGACTAGGCCACAACCTGTTGGTAGTTCGGCCTTTAGGCGGTCTTAACGCGGCCACAGGCCGCAGCCAAAGAGGATCAGGATGTCCAATACTCAATATCCAACTCTCAATACTCAATGTCCAAGTAACACGATCGGCGCAGTGCCCTCGCTTTCACTTGGTCATTGAAGATTGGATGTTGAGTATTGTATATTGGACTTCACGGTCTATTGGAGGCAAGAGCTATGGACGAGAGCCGATGCGTGCGCAGGTGCAGTTGTGGCGGAGGGCTCACGCGGAGAGGGTTCCTGGGCGTGGCGTCGGCAGGCGTGGCCGCGCTGTCGCTGCGGTCGGCGTGCCTGGGGGCAGAGGGAGATGCCCCGGCGCGCAAGGACGAGGCGGCGGGGCCTGGGGCGAAGTGCGTCCCCAACGTCCGGGCCTGCTTCGTGCGCCGCAAGGGCGACTACGGGATGCGCTGGCCGGGGGCCGTCTACGACGGCGCCGCGGCGCTGAAGAAGTACACGGAAGAAGTGGGCGCCGCGGCCAAGGAGCTGAAGCTAAAACTCGATCTGCGCCCCGAGCCGCTCTACAGCCAGGCGGAGGGCGATGCCTGGATCGCCGAGGCCGTCGAGGCGAAGCCCGACGGCCTGCTCGTCGTCGTCCTCGACCGCCAGGAACATGCCTGGCCGACGGCGAACAAGGCGATTGACACCAAGCTGCCCACCGTGGTGTTCTCGCCCGTAGGCACGTCGTTCACGACGAACACCGCGGCGCCATCGCGGAAGCCCGGCTGCTTCATCGCCTCGACCGACGACTTCCGCCAGGTGAAGTGGGGCCTCAAGATGCTGCACGCTGGAGCCAAGATGCGCTCCACGCGCTGCCTCGTCATCGCCGGCGGCGCAGAGCGCGAGGGCGAGATGGAACGCCTCGGCATCAAGCTGCGCTATGTTCCCGCCAAGACCTTTCTCGACGAGTACGAGAAGACGCCCGAGACGGATGAGATTCGCGCCCTGGCGGAGGACTATATGAAGCGCGCCCGCCGCCAGGTGGGCGCCACGAAGCAGGACGTGCTCAACGGCGTGAGGAGCTACGTCGTGGCGCGGACGCTGCGGGCGCGGGCCGAGGCCGACGCGATCACGATGGACTGCCTGGGCGCCCTGGGGCGGAGCAAGGTGAGCCTGCCCTGCATCGCCTGGTCGCGGATGAACGACGACGGGATTCCCGCCGCCTGCGAGGCCGACCTGGGGGCCGTGGCCACCCACATCGTCGTCCAGTACCTCTTCGACCGTCCCGGCTTCCAGCAGGACCCCGTGGCCGAGACCGCGCGGGGGGCGGTCATTGGCGCGCACTGCTCGTGTCCCACGCGCCTCAACGGCTTCGGCCAGCCGCCCGAGCCGTTCGACATCGTCCACCACCACGGCCTGCGCGACGCCGTGCCCCGCACGCTCTGGAAGATCGGCCAGCGCATCACCTGCCTCGATGTCGAGCTTGCTCCGAAGGGCGGGAAGCCCAGGATGCTCATCTCGGTGGGCGAAGTCATCGAGAATGTCAGCGTTCCCCCTGCCGGCGGCTGTGTCGTCTCCGTCATGGCCAAGTTCGACGGCGGGGCTGATGTCCTATCGTTCCCTGGCTTCCACCAGCTCTTCTTCTACGGCGACTACAAGGCCCAGCTCATCCACTTCTGCCGCCTCTTCAACATCGAGGCGGTGGTCGTCTGACGAGGGGCGGACGGAAAGGGACCCCAGGGACAACAGGGACCCAAGGGACCAAAGGGAGAGCAAAGGCTGCCGTGTCCCTGATGTCCCTGTTGTCGCTTTCGTCTCTCTCCTCGTTCCCAAGCTCCCGCTTGGGAACGCGCTCTGCATGGCTCCCGCCGTCGGCCCAGCGAAGCAGCAGCTTCCGCCTGCGTGCAGAGGCAGGCGTTCCAGGCCGTGCGACAGCCTGTTGGAGTGCGGCGGCTCGACTCCGCTTTGGGCGCGCGCCCCACGCAGAAAAAATGGCTCTTCCGGGTTTCTTGTGGGTGCCCCCAATATGTTGGGGGCGGAGGCCGTAAGGCGGTAAATCCTGGGGGCACGGGGGCAAAGCCCCCGCCGCCTCGCCCATCGCGCCAGGTCGGGGCGCCGGCCACGGAGCCGCGAGGCACAACCTGTAGGGGCTACCCACAAAGAACCAGGAAGCGGCCTTGAACTGTTGCAGATTCTGCAACAGTTGCTTCCAGGCAGACGCAGCGATCCTCGGTCTGGTAGAGGAGGAATCCAAATGGGGGGCTGGTCTTGCAGTCGGCGGCAGTTGTTGCAAAACCGGCAACAACTGACTCGTGTCGAACCTCGGATGGGGCGGCGGCTCTTGCGGGGAGGTTCGGTCTCTCGTCGTTTGGCATCGGTGGCCCTCGTTTCGCCGGTGCAATGATACACCTGGCGGGGCAGGTGTCAAGCGGCCTTGACGCGGGGGTATGACTTCCGATCCAGGCGGAGGACTCGTGGCTCCTCAATCGTCCTCGACCCTCGTCCTCGTTCTCGACTCTTCTTCGGGGAAGCCAAGAGGATCGAGGACGAGGGACGAGGACGATAGCCGAACCGAGGCGCTTGCCAAGACCGGGATCATGCTCTTGACGCAGAGGGAGCGTGGGCATAAGATGGCAGGATGAGGCGAAACATCGAGCTGAAGGCGCGGTGCGGGGACCTGACCCGCGCGGCGGCGGCCTGCGAGCGGCTGGGGGCAAGGCGGGCCTGGACGCGGCGGCAGGTGGACACCTACTTCGCCGTGCCCGAGGGGCGGCTGAAGCTGCGCGTAGAAGAGCCAGGCGAAGCTGCTCTTGTGCGATACGAGCGCGCGGACGTGGCCGGGGCACGCGAGAGCCTCTACAAGGTGTCGCCAGTGGCCGACGCGGCGGCGACCCTTGCCGCCCTGGAGGCGGAGCACGGCGTCAGGCGCCGCGTGGAGAAGACCCGCACGCTCTACCTGCTGGAGAACGTGCGGACACACCTCGACGACGTGGCGGGGCTGGGGACGTTCGTGGAGTTCGAGGCCGTGATGGATGGCGGCCGCTCCGACGAGGAGTCGCTCGCCCTGCTGAGGCGCCTCAGCGACGAATTGGGGATCGGGGCAGCCGACCTGCTCGGGGAGTCGTATGGGGATATGGGGGCTGGGGCTTCTTGAGCAGTCGTCCTCGTCCTTCGTCCTCGTCCCTCGTCCTCGACTCTTCTGCCTGACCAGGGGAAGAGGACCGAGGACGATGGACGAGGACGAGGGACGAGGACGATTGAAGAGGGGGAGGGCACTGCACAGGGGCTCCTTGACAGCACGGTGCATCGGACATAGAATCGCTGGTGGGGAGACGCGTGGCGGAGAGGATGGGCGATGCAGTATCGGCTCGTGGCGGTTGCGGTGGTGGGCTTCTGGGCGGTGATGATGGCGTCGCTGGTCCGCCGCTGGCTGCTCGAGGTCAAGCCCGAGCTCATCCCCGGCACCTACCGCAGCGTGCTGACGCGGGAGCGGGAGAACTACTACTGCAAGATGGGCATCTACCTGGCGGGGGGCGAGAAGAGGGTGGGCCACACGGAGACCGCGTTCCACTACACTGACGACGGGAAGCACAGGCTGACGAACACGACGCGGCTGGAGATGCCTGCGACCGGGCTGCTGTCGAAGCTGGCCGCGTTCGGCACCGACACGGTGGTGGTGGTTGGGAAGGACTACACGCTCGAGCGCTTCTCGGTGGCGGTGAGCTCGGCGGTGCTTAACGCGCAGTGCGACGGCCAGGTGGTGGAGAGGGGGAAGTTCCTGGAGATCCGCGTCAACGTCCGCGGCGAGGGGGTGGAGGTCCACAGAGTCCGCCTCGAGAAAGGTGGGCTGGTGGCCGGCGGGCTCTCGCCGCTGCTGGCGCTCCCGCGGCTGCACGTGGGGATGCGCTGGACTACGGTCGTCTTCAACCCCCTCACGCTGTCGCCGCAGACGGTGGAGCTGGAGGTCCTGCACCGGGACAGGCTGCGATGGAGCGGGGAGATATTGGACACCCACGTGGTGGAGATCCGCTCTGGCTTCATGAAGGCTCAGGCGTGGGTGGCGCGCAACGGCGAGGTGCTGAAGGAGACGACGCTCTTTGGCCTGACCCTGATCAGGGAGCGGGTGGAGGAAGCCCCGAATCCGAAATCCGAAACTCGAAATCCGAAGGAAACCCGAAATCCAGAATCCAAGTGACGAGCATGGCCCCGGCGCGGTGTTCGTCTGGTTGGAGTTTTGAGATTTGAGGCTCGGGTTTCGGTATTCCTTGGGATTTGGGATTTGGGGTTTCGGATTTCCCGCCGCCCGCTTGCGGGCCGGCGGGCAGCGGGCTAGCGGGTTCCGCCGGAGTGGCGGGAGCGGAGCCACATGGTCCAGGCCTCGTGGGTGTCGTCGCCGAACTTCACCTGGGCGCCGGCGCCGGTGAGCTCCTGGAGGGCCTTGTGCGCGGCGAAGCGGACCATGTGGGCCTCCGACCTGGCGGTGAGCGCGACGAGGCGGCTGGTTGCCTCGTTGACGCGGAGCTTGCCCATCGTGATTGCGAGCTGCTCCTTCACCACGTCGGCGCAGGCGGTGTCGCCGAGCATCTCGAGCAGCTTGCGGACCGCCGGGCGCTCGACGTTCTCGCTGAGGATTTCGACCGCGAGGGCCTGGACCTCCGGCTTGTTGCTGTCGAGGGCGGAGGCCACGGCCGCGTAGTCGCGGGCCGACCGGTAGTTGGTCCTCAGCCGCTGGAGCCTTGCGAGCTCACCTGTCTGGGGCTTGCGCGCGAACACCTCGAGATCGTAGGCGAGGTACGCGAGCACCCCGAGGGCGGCCAGGGTCGACACTGTCTTGAAATTGATCCCGAGTTGCATGGCTGGCCCCTTCTCTGGCCGGCGCCGCCGCTTTTGTGTATAGTATAACCCATCCTGGCCGAATATCAAGGCGCGAGCTTCCACCGGGGTATGAGCCCTGCCTCTGGCAGGTGTCCCGATCGCCCGATCCTCGTGCTCGTCGTCGTCATCGTCGTCGTCGTCGAGTCCGATGGCTTCTTCCTGGCAAGGGGATTCGAGGACGATGGCGACGACGGCGACAACGACGACGATTCAAGGGCAACGGCGCCGCTGATGAAGTACCTCAAGCCGATCAACCTGCTCGACGAGCGGCCGTACCGCCCCGAGCGGCTGGCGGTGTATGACGCCCTCTACGATCTGTTCGTGACGGCCGGGCTGGATGCGCCGCCGCCCGTGGCCGACTATGGGGCCTGGCGCCACCCGGCGTACATGGACCCCCGCGGCTACATGGTGCCTTACCTGAGCGTGAAGTGGTACGTGGAGCACGCGCGGGAGGCGAAGCGGCGAAGGGTCAACGCGCAAGCCGTCCTGGCCGCCTTCCGCGACGAGCCGTGGCGCCACAAGGACATGCTGGGCGACCACTACGACTTCCTGCTGGTTGACCAGCCGCTCTTCGACCCCGCCGAGGAGGAGCACTTCGGCCTCGCCTCCACGCCCGGCTCGGCGCTCGTCGGGGTCGGGGCCGTGCTGTCCACCAGCGGCATTGACCGCCTGGAGCGGGTGGCCTACAGCCTGCTGAAGACCCTCGCCATGCGCGTTGCGGCGCACCTCTTCGGCGTGCCCGCCTTGCGCTCGGAGTGCCTGGCGATGGCCCCGCGGGTGGCCTGCGAGAACCCCTGCCTGCTCGGCCCCTGCCTGCGCATGCCCGAGGACCTCGAGCGCCTCACGGACCTGCGTCTGGCCGGTCCCCCCCTGTGCGACCTGTGCGTCGCCGACCTGCGCGCCAATCTCATACGGAGTGACGAGTAGTGACGAGTAGGGTGTGCATACCTGCACACCATCCGAGACTCACGATGTTAGCGCTGGCCCAGCCCCCGCAGGGGGCGGCAGAAACTACAGGACGCATGCGAACGGGGCCTCTTCCGCCCCCTGCGGGGGCTTGACAGGGGGTGACGCCGTGTTCCACGGGCTTGCGCCCGTGGCTATCGAGCTGTCGCTCCCTGCGGGAGCTGGGCCGGCGCCAACACCTCAGATTGGCGCCATTCGGTCCTGTTCGCTCCTATCGTCAGAGCGGGCAGGTGGCCTCGGCGGCGAAGGACTTGTCCACGCGGACCACGCGGTGGTTGAGGCAGTCGCCCACGTAGATGAAGCGGCCGGTGGCGCCGACGGCCACGGGCCAGCCGAGGGGGATTTCGGGCTTGGGCTCGGCGCTCTTCGGCCCCTGGGCGTCGAAGTTCCCGTAGTGCCCGAACCGGGCGATCTCGTTCCCAATGTTGTCGCGCACCGACACGGTGAAGTTGATGGCGTTCGGGATGTAGAGGCGGCCGAAGGGGTCGAGGTCGAACCGCGGCTTGGTGCAGGCGCAGGCACCATCGCAGCGCCACTGGCTGATCGGCCCACAGGCGGGGTAGACGGCCAGCACGCCGCTGAAGCCCATGACAGCATCCTCGGCCTTCGAGCGCTCGCCGCCCTTGGGGCCGAACTTGAGGATGGAGCCTACGGCCTGGCGCCAGGCATCGTCCTTCTCGTAGCCGGCGGGGGGCTTGTGGCCCTTCGGCAGGCCCTTCTGGGCCAGGTAGATGTTGCCCGCGAGGTCAACGCGGATGCTGCCGCCGTAGCCTGAGACGCCGGTGATGAGTGCGGGGAAGTCCTGCTTCTTCCCCTCTTCGCCCGTGGCGGCCGTGCGTTCGGCGGGGAGGGGCTTGCCGTCGGCGTCGTAGCCCATCACGTGGCAGTCGTTCGTGCCCCAGGTGGCGAAGACGCGGCCGCGGGCGTCAACGTCGAGGCCGCAGACGCTACAGCCGCGCCCCGCGCGGCCATAGAGGGAGCCGTAGGTGTGCTTGCCCGTGGCCTCGAGGGGCGCGGGCTCGAGGCCGCGGGTGTAGCGGGCGACGGGTCCCGCGTAGCTCCCCGTGCCCCAGGCGTAGATGAGGCCGCCTGGGCCGATGGCGAGGTCCACGGCCTTGATCTTCAGCGGCCCGCCTTCCCCCGTGTCGCCGTTGTAGCGCCACACGCCGCCCCGCGTGTCTGTGACGTAGACCAGTTCCGCCTCAGGGTCTACGTCGAGATACCCCACGAACGCGATGGCATTGCGGTCGCGGTTCAGGAAGTTGTGGGCGGCGTCTCCCGACGCCGCGTCTCGCGGGATGTGGACATCCCGCCCACAATACTGGAAGCTCTCGCCGCGGTCTTCGACCCTGAGGAGCTTCGTCCCGGCGTCGGTGTGGCCGGCCAGCCACAGCACCGGCGCTTCTCCCCTCGCGTCTAACGCAAAGGCTCCGCCCACGGAGCCTTGGAGGCCAAGCTGTGCCACGGTCCTGGCCCCCTCGCCACGCCCCACCACCTTGAGCAGTCCCGCTGGCGGCAGCGAGCCACGCGAGACCTTGCGCGAGAGGACATAGAGGTCGCCCGTCTTCGGGTGGACCATGAGCCTGTCGGGCCACGGGACGCTTGTGGCGGAGAGCTTCTTGCCCTGTGGCGAAAGCTCGACGACCTGCTGGTTCACGAGGTCGCAGACGAGGACGTTGCCCTTGGCGTCCGCCGCGATGCCGGAGGCGGCGGTCTTCTTGTCCCACGCGCTGGGCATCCAGTACTGCCGCTGCTCCCAGTCGGGCAGCTCGAGGTCATAGAAGCGCTCGGGCGGGGTGGCAGCCGCGACGTCCTGGCGATAGACGCGGCCCTGGGGCCACTTGGGGTCAATGTCTGAGGGCCGCTTGCCGTCGTAGGCGGTGCCCGCGACGTTCGAGTAGTAGGCCGTGCGGCCGTCGGGCGAGAAGGCCACCTGGATGTCGAGCCAGCGGGGGCAGTTGAGCTTGGCCTCGGCCGGCCACATCGCCACGGTCCTGAGCGCGTTCGAGCCGTCGAGCTTGAAGAAGTTGAGTTGCCGCCGCTCGCTGTGCACAAAGACCAGGCAGCCGTCCACCACGCGGTTCACCAGCTCGCTGCCGAAGACGTAGAAGACGGGATAGAGGCTGTTCTCGTTGGCCGGCGTGAACGCGCCATCGCCGGTGTCGAGGAGGCGGAAGCCGCTGGCCTTCGCGGGGTCGGTGGAGGGCGGGTAGGGGAGAATGGTCGCCAGGTACTTGCCCGCCTTGTCGAGCTTGCGGACGTGCCAGGGCCAGAGGCCGGAGTTCCCGTGGCTGCCGACCGATGATTGGAGCTTGACGTAGACGGAGCCGTCGGCCTCCACGACGAGGCCGTTGACGGGAGCCCGGAACGGCATCTGGTCCACGATTCCGGTGTAGGGGCTTCCGCCGATCATCCGCCCGAGCTTCACGCCCATGCCCGCCCGCACGCGCGCCGTGAACGGCCCGCCCTTGGCCGCCTGCCCAAGGTCATCCCTTCCGTCCCAGGCGAGCGACTGTTCCAGCCCGGGCTTGAGTGGAGGCGGAGGCGGGCTCTCTGCGCCCAGGGCGCCTGCGGCCAGGTGGCGCACCACCTTGCCCTTCGCGTCGAGGATGGCCACCTCCACGTCGGTCGCCCCGGACAAAGCGAACCGAATCTGCGTCTGCCCGCCCTCCTTGGCCACTGATGGCGGGGTGCGAAAGCTCACCTCGCCCGCCAGCGCTGCGTCAAAAGCCATGACAACGGCAAGAGTTGGGACCACTCTGTTCATGGTTTTCGCTCCACGATGTCAACGACCTGTTCCGCCGCGTGGTCGAAGCGGACGATTGTGATCCTTTGGTTCGTGCTGTCGCAGACGAACAGCTTGCCCCCGGCCACGGCGACGAAGGCGGGCCAGGCGAAGGCGATTTCGGGCTCGGGCACCTTGCTCCCAGGGCCGGAGCTGTCGGCGTTGCCATACCGCCCGATCCGCCCCAGCGGGTTCCCGTTCGTGTCGAGCACCTCCACGCAGAAGCGGAAGACGTTCGGGGCGAGGACGCGCCCGTAGCCGTCCACGGCCAGGTGCGAGACCATGCACATGCACGACGGGTCGCCCCAGTTGAGGTCGGAGGTCGGCACCAGGCCGCAGCCGGGGCGCCGCCAGAGTGCGCCCTTGACCTTGATCTCCCTGGCGAGGTAGCCGGAGGCGAGGGCCTGGGCGTCGGCGGGCGCGGCGGCGAGCGCCAGGGCGGCGGGCGGCGGCTCCTTCGAGCCGTTCGGCCCGTGGCCGTAGAGTGTGCCGCCCTCCGGCCCGAACTTGAAGACCGCGCCCCAATGAAAGAGGTAAGCGTTGTAGTAGGTGTGGCACCAGGGGGCCTCGCGTTTCTTGCGCCACCAGACCCAGGGCTCCTGCGGGAGCTTGCCCGCGAACTCGGCGGGGAAGGGCTGGCCCTTGGGCTTCAGGTTCAGGCCGAGGTAGACGTTCCCGCGCGGGTCAACGCCCAGGCCGCAGTCGCCATGGCCGAGGCCGTCCACGGCCGTTCGCTTGCGCGTGCCGTCAGGCCCGAACACGTCGAGGCGTGCCGCCGCGTTGTCCTCAAGGCCGTAGTTGTTCGAGCGGAGGAGATAGAGGTCGCCGTTGGGCGCCACGCACATCCCGCGCAGGCCGAGGTCCGGCCCATAGGCGCGGTACTTGCCCACCGGCAGCTTGTGCGTGTTGGCCGACGGGAACGGGAGCGGCTTCCCCGCGGGGTCGTAGCGCGAGACCGTGTTCGAGTTGTAGCCGTCGGCCACGTAGACGTTCCCCTCGCGGTCGAGCGCGACCGCGGTGCCGCGGACGAACGGCGTCTTCTTCCCCGTCGCAAGGTCCAGCGCCACGAGCGGCAGGCTGTTGGCGAACGAGTCGTCAATCAGCAGCCTGTTCCTGGCGAGGTCCACCGCGAAGAACATCGGGTAGCTCAGGCCGAGGTTGTTGCTCACTGGCTTGCCGACCACGAGCGCATTCCCCTCGTCGCTGACGGGGCAGAGGCCCGCGGCCATCGCGGCCCACAGCTTGGGGGGTGATGCCTCTGGGTCCAGCGCGATGAGGTCCAGGTTCTTGAGCTCCAGCCGCGCCAGCTCCCGCGGCGGCGCAGCACCCCAGGACGAAAGCTTGACCAGCCTGCACTCCGGCACGATCCGCCCCGCCTTGCGGCACGAGGCGTAGAGTTCGCCAGTCCGCGGATGGACGATGATCTGCTCCGGGTTCCCGACTGGGAACTTGCCCAGGAGCTTGCCCTCGGGGGCGAAGACCATCACGCGGTTGTTGCCGCGGTCGCACACGTAGAGGTTGCCCGCCTTATCCGTGGCGAGGCCATGCGGGTCGTTGAAGTGGGCATCGTCGTCCCCGCTCTCGCCGTCCTTGCCGAGGAATGGCGGGCCGAGCTCCGCGTCGGTCCACTTCAGCCGGAAGACTGCGTGCCTCGGCTTGAGGCGCCAGCTCTCGCCCGAGAACGTCAGGTACACCCATTCCCCATCGGGGCTGAGCGCGATGTGGTCGAAGAACCGGCTCGACCCTTCGCCGGCTCCGCCCATGAAGCCCCCGGCCTTCCGTATCTCGGGACCAACGAAGGCCACCCCCTGGGGCGCGCCACCGTCCGGCGCCAGCGCCAGCAAGTGCCGCGGCGGGCCGTGCTCAACTATCGTCCCCACCGCGCTCGCCATCACCAGGTGGCCCTTGGGGTGGAACGCCATGTTCTGCTTCTTCATCCCGCTCGTCAGCGGCAGGAGGTTGCCGCCGTGGGCGTTGAAAACGATGGGCAGACGCTCCCCCTCGACCTCCAGTTGGCCCAGCGGCGCCGCGCGCTCCTTCGGCAGATTTGCTGGATAGGGCAGGATCGTGCGAAGATACTTCCCGTCGCGGTCCAGCACCCGCATTGTGGAGCGTCCACGTGAGCCTTCCGATGTCAGCACGAACACCTCGCCCCCCGGCCCCACCGTGAGGCCGACGACCGCGCTCCCCAGCGTGTTCCCATCCCAGCCCGCGATCCGCTCAAGCCGGGGCTTCGCGCCCAGCGACACCCTTGCCCGAAACGGCCCGCCCGCCGCCTCCTTCCCCAGATCGTCGCAGCCATCCCAGCCAATCTCCTGCGCGAGCGAATCCTTCTTGAGCGGCTCCGGCGCGTTCTTCCCCAGAAGCCCCGCGGCCAGGTGGCGCACCACGGCCCCCTTGGCATCCAGGATGGCCACCTCGACATCTGTCGGCGCCGACGCCACGAAGCTCACCACCGCGCCCTCAGCCTGCCTGACAGCCTTCGGGGCCGCAGAGAACTTCACCGGCTCCCCGCCCAGCGCACACAGGGTCAGGCAGAAAGGCAGCGCAATGGCCTTCATCGCTTGAACTCCTTCGTTTTCGCGGGACACGGCCACTGTTATAATACTGGCACTTGCGCCCCGACATGTCAACTGCCTCGCCAGGCCGGCACACCCCGGGCTGGGGGCTGGGCGGTTTGCAGCCCTGCAAGGGCGTCATGGGATAGCCCAGGGCGAAGCGAAGCGAAGCCCTGGGTTTGGGGTCGTGAGGGATATAGCCCTGTAGGGGCGACATGGGGCGTCTTGCGCGCCCTATCTCGCCCCTTCAGGGCTATCTGGGGGGCCGTCTTTCCCAGGGCTTCGCTTCGCTTCGCCCTGGGCTATCACATTTCGCCCCTTCGGGGCTGAAGAGGCCGAGCGGCCGCAAACCGGGGGCGCGTCGGCCTGCGAGGTGAATGCCCATGGATATCGTTCACTTGGACCGCCTGACCTCGCGCGAGGTCGGCGAGTGGCTGAAGACGAACGATGTGGTCTTCGTGCCCCACGGCCCAATCAGCGGCCACGGGCCGTGGACCACCCTCGGCATGCACCCCCACGCCGCCGAGGCCATCGCCGTCCTACTCGCCCGCAAGTGCGGCGGACTCGTCGCCCTCCGCTCCCGCGGCACCCGCGGCTTCCGCTACGACGCCGAGCGCGAGCACTCCTCCCACGGCACCGTCGGCCTCACCTGGCAAGGCCAGCCCGACATCGAGCTTGGCGTGAAAATCCTCGACGCCTTGGCCGACTGCCTCCTCCCCGCCGTGGACGCCCTCAAGCGCCACCGCGACTACCTGAAGGCTCATCCCCCAAGACGCATCGAGAAGCAAGTGCCCCTGCCGCCGTGAGGCAGCTCGCGCCCCACTTGGCCCACAGAGGGGCGCAAGTTGCTAGGGCGTGAGGAGCTCTGGCTGGGGCCGGATACGATGCGTCAGCCTGTTGGAGCCCAGCTAGCCACATGGTGGTTGGAGGATCGCCATGAGCTATCGCGACAGGAATCCTGATCGTGCCATCATCGAGGCCGTCATCCAGGAACAAGGCTCCGAGTGGAGCCGCTCCACCCAGGACACCGCGCGCTCCGACGCCCAGCGCATCCTCGAAGCCCTTGTGGCCGAGGTTGGCATCGAGGGCGCGGTCCAGGCCCTCGATCGCCAAGGCATCGCCGGCTACGCCTATCGCTACCTGCTGAACCCCCTCTATGTCGCGGCCATGCGCCGCCGCACCCGTGCGAATAAGGCAGAGCCTGGGGCAGAGTCGACCAGGGGGAAAGACCATGATGAGCGAGGATGAGTTCGTGGACGCTGGTCGGTGTCTCTCGTCGCGAAGCTCCGGCTTCGCGACGGCGATGCAGAAGCTCCTGCTTCGGCTCTGGCGCGGCAGGA
>VGYW01000098.1 GCA_016872875.1 Planctomycetota bacterium
ATAGACGATTGCGGGGAGCGGCTTGCCCGCCTTCACCGCCTGCGGCACGTGGAGGAAGTAGGGCTGGGGCGAGTCGTCCTGCGGCGCCAGGTAGGCCAGCTCGTGCACGCCCGGCTCGATGGGCGGGAGGGTCTTCCCAGCGTCGAGGCGGCCGAGCCAATCGTTCGCCGTCTCCAGCTCGCGGTGCACCTCGTCGGCGGCGTAGGACCGCTGGTCCATGCCCTGTTGGAGGAGGATGGCCTTCTCGACCTTCAGGAGCACGGTGGCCAGGGCGTCGCGTTCCAGCTTCTTCGCTGCGTTCGCGGCGAGAAGCCGCTTGTGGAGGTCGGCCGTCCACTGCGTGATGTTGCTCGGGGCGTAGACGGTCTTCGACAGGGTGCCGAGTTCCTTGCCCTCGAATCGCACCTGGGCCGCGATCTTGAAGAGGGGCGAGGTGGAGTCCTTGGGCGGCGTCCAGGCCATCTCGGCGGGGGTGGCGGCGAGGGCGGCGAGCGTGGCCGGCTCGGGCTTGAGGGTCTGGATGGGCTTGCCCTGCGCGTCCTGGACGGCGAGTGTGGCGCTCACGCGCCCGTCGCAGAGGGGATAGCCGCCGGCCGCAGCCAGCGCCAGGTCAGTGGCGCGGCCTGGCTGGACGAAGCGGTCGCGGGTCAGCCCCACGCTGAGCGAGGGGAGGACGAATGCCTCGGGGTTCGGCTTCGCGCCCGCCTTCAGCGGCAGGGCGACCGCCACGTCGTCCGCCGTCGCCGCCTTCGCACCCGCCTTGAGGCGGACGAGGAACTGGAGGTAGCGCCCGTCCGAGCCGAGCTTGAGGAGGCAGAGCGCCCTTTGGCCCGCCTTGACGGGGAAGGTGTGGTCAACTGTCTTCGGGCCGAGGCCGAAGGGGTCCTTGTCGCTGCGAATCACCTCTTTGCCGTCGAGCCAGGCCCGCGCCTGGCCCGTGTGGGTCAGGGCGAGGGTCAGCTCCGCGTCCTTCTTCGCCACCAGGACGGCGGCGAGGTAGAAGGCCGACTTGCCGAGGGGCAGGCAGCGCTCCTTGAAGTTCATCACGGGGTCGTCGAACGCCGCGGCCTGCCAATGTGGGCGGGACGTCCCTGTCCCCTGTGGGCGGGGCGTCTCTGCCCCGCGTCCTGGCATCTCGGCGGGCAGCCCGTCGGCTGGCGCAGCCTTCGCCTCGCCCCCCAGGAAGTCCTGGTCAATCTGCGCATCGCGCAGGAACCCGAACGGCCCGGCCACGAGCCACGAGGTCACATAGCCCGACGCCCCTGGGGCGAAGAGCACCTCCGCCGGCGCCTCGACCGCGCCGCCCCAGGCGGCTGGGCACGCCGCGGCCACCGCGGCCGCGACCAGCAGCCCAGCTCGGAGTCCTGCCTTCAGACGGAGAAAATGGGAGAAGACCGCCTGAAGGCGGGACTCCCAACGAGTGGTCCTTACGCGCAACGCACACTCGGTCTTTGGCTTCACCCCGTGATTCCTCTTCTCTGCGTTCTCAGCGGCCTCTGCGTGAGACGGTTCTTCCTCCCGCATCCCCGCCACTCTACCAGCCCCTCGCGCGGCGTTCAAGTGAGGAGGGCGTTCAAGGGGCCTCGCGGAGGCGGACGAGGGCGTAGTTGAGGCAGCGGCGGCCCGTGCTCATCTGGGTGTAGGGCGTGGCGCGGATGTCGCGGATGATCGCCGCGGAGTCCGCGAAGTCGGGGCGGACGTAGAAGTGCTGCGTGTCGTAGGGCGTCTCGCCGAAGACGGCGGCCAGCACGTAGCCCCGCCGCTCCGCGTAGTCCCTCAGCCTCACCGTCATCGCGTCCCACTCGCTCCGCACCACGGGCTCGACGAGCGGCTGCGCGAAATAGGCGTGGAAGGCGATGACGTGGGGCCTCTCGTCGTCCAGCCGCTTGTCCGTGATGCCGCCGCTGCGCGCGATCTGGGGGTCGTTGAGGCCCCAGGTGTCAACGGCCCGCCAGCCCGAGCAGAAGGGGAGCAACCCCGCCTCGCTCACGGCCATCGTGTAGCCTGCGCCGCGGTAGGCCCGCAGCCTCTTCGCCACCGCCGCGTTGCCATCGGCGTAGAGGATGGGCAGGCGAGCCATGCGATGGTGATAGGTGAGCACGAAGAGGAACATGACCCCGCCCAGGATGGCCGCCAGCACGCGGCCCCGCCGCGCGAGCGACCGCCACGGAGGGAGATGCCACTCGCCAAACAGCCCCTCGGCCAGCGGCGGCCACGCGATGAGGAAGATGGGCTGAATGGCGTATTGGAACCGCCAATGGTAGTTCATCTCGTCCGAGAGCAGCACCCACAGCCCTACGAACCCCGCCATCGGGATGAGGGCGAAGGCCGCCTGCCGCGCCGTCGCCCGCGAGCGGAACGCGGCCAGGAAGGGGAGCGTGAAGGGCAAGGAGAAGCGGAGCGCGCCCTGAAGAGCGCTCCGCAAGCCGTCCCAGTGAAGCGTCCCGCCCCCCTTCTTGTAGAACGGGTTGGGCAGCGGGTGGCCGAAATAGCTCCAGCGCCACGCAAAGTACGCCCCGCCCAGAACAGCGAAGACGCCGACGAACCACGCGATGGGCACGAACGAGCGTCGCACACCCCGCATCACCACCACGGCCGCGAGCATGAACGCCGCAAGGAACACGCCCTCTGGCCGGATCAGCCCCATCGCCAAGCCACTCGCCGCGAAGAGCAGCGATGCCCGCCACGATGCGTCTCCGAGCACGAGCCGGTTGGCGAGGACCCACGTGAGGCAGGCGAACAGGGCGAAGAAGGGCGTGCCGAAGCCGGCCGAGGTGTAGGCCATGCCCGGCCCCACGGCCAGGTAGGCGGCCGAGAGTGCCGCCATCCACTGCCGCGAGCCGTGCAGCCTGCGAATCGCCACGTAGACGAGCACGACCGTCGCCAGGTGCGCGGCCAGGCACAGGCCCCGCACGGCGTCCTCCACCGGCAGGCCCAGCCTGTGAACCCCAGCCGTCAGCACCATGAACAGGAAATCCGTCGCCCCGTCCACAGGCGCCTCGCCGACGTTCCAGGCGACCCCGTGGCCGGCGGCCACGTGCTCGGAGTAGCGCATCAGGATGGCCGCGTCCTCGAACGGCTGCGGCGCCCACACCACCATCGTGGCCGCGTAGAGCGCCGTGCCGAGGACGAGCACCAGCACGATCGGCCCATCGCTTCGCATGGTCTTCCCCCAAACCAGTGGATAGGCTAGCGATTTGCGCGAAATATGCAAGGGGGTATGAGCATCGGACCGATCCGACGGATCGGTCGGATCCGTCGGATCTGTCCCCTGTTTGACTCCCCCCGCGCCCCATCCTATAATGCGGGCCGTCTCTTGGAAAGGAAACAGGTCACATGCGACTGCCCTTCGTCAAGATGCACGGCTGCGGGAACGACTACATCTACATAGACTGCCGCGCGCGGGCGCTTGCCGACCCCGCGGCGGCGGCCGTGAAGCTGAGCGACCGGCACTTCGGCGTCGGCGCCGACGGCATCATCCTCATCCTGCCGTCGGAGAAGGCCGACTACAGGATGCGGATGTTCAACGCCGACGGCTCTGAGGCGGAGATGTGCGGGAACGGCATCCGCTGCTTCGCCAAGTGGCTCTACGACCGCGGGCTGGTCACAGGCGATGAGGCGCGGATCGAGACCGGCGCCGGCATCCGCACCGTGCGCATCTACGCCGAGGGCGGCAAGGCACGCCGCGTGCGCGTGAACATGGGCGCCCCGCGCCTCGACCGCGCCCAAGTCCCCATGCAAGGCCCGCCCGGCCAGGCCGTGAATGACGAGCTGACGATTGACGTGCCCGGCGAAGGCCCGCGCACCTTCCGCTTCACCGCCGTCTCGATGGGCAACCCCCACTGCGTCATCTACGTGGACGCCACGGATGGCTATCCCGTGGCGCTCTACGGCCCGCTCATCGAGCGCCACCCGCTCTTCCCCAAGCGCATCAACGTCGAGTTCGTCCAAGTGCTCTCGGCCGGCGAGGCGAAGATGCGGGTCTGGGAGCGCGGCTCGGGCGAGACCCTCGCCTGCGGCACGGGCGCCTCGGCCGCCTGTGTGGCCGGCGTGCTCAACAAGAGGACCGACCGCCGCCTCCTCCTCCGCCTGCTTGGCGGAGACCTGGAACTCGAATGGGCCGACGACGGAACCGTCTACCTCATCGGCCCGGCCGAGGAGGTCTTCGAGGGAACGGTTGAGGCCTGAGGAAACAACGTGGCCCGTCGAGGCGTTCGATACTACAGGTCCGTGCCCCCGCCCGAGGGGGAGTGGGAGCAGGACTATGCGGCCATCGCGCGCGCGGGGCTAGAGTTCGTGGTCGTGCCCGTTCCCTGGGCGTTGAGCCACCTCGACGACGAGCGGCTCGATTTCTCGCCCTTGCTCGGCCAACTCGGGCTGGCCCACGGCCACGGCATCCAGGTTGTCGCCGACGTGGACATCGGCCCCGCGCCCGTCTGGCTCGTGCAACGGCACCCCGAGTTCCTCTACGAGTACGCCGGCGGCGGGAAGGCCGTCCCGTGCGTCTCCCGGGCCGTGCAGGGCGGCTGGTGGCCGGGCCTGTGCCTCGACAACGAGGGGGCGCGCGCCCACGCGGCCCGTTTCCTGGGGGCGCTCGCGGCCCAGGCGGGCGGGCATCCGAGCCTGGCGGGATACCAGGTGGCACCGTGCTCCGAGCTCGAGGAGCTGCTTCGCGGCACCCCGCTCGAGACGTGTCGGTGTGCGGCGAGCTTCGAGCGCTTCGTCTGCTGGTTGCGCCGCAGGTACGCCGACGACCTGGACGCGCTCGGCTCGGCCTGGAGCCAGCGTCTCACCGACTGGTCGGACGTCGCGCCCCTGTGCCACGCGGGGCAACTGCCGCCAAACCTTGACTGGCGGCGCTTCCAGGTGGAGAACGCCGCGGAGCACCTCCAGTGGTGCGTCGCCGCGCTGCGCGAGGCCGACGCCGAGACGCCCATCATCGGCGGCGAAGGGCTCTTCAGCAGCGCGCCGCTGCCCGACGCGGCGATTCTCGCCCGGACAGTGAGTGCATCGGACGAGCCGCTCGACCGCCTCCTGCCGCACGAGAGCGTCGAGTGGACCGCTCCCTGCCGCAGGAGCCGCCCCGTCTGGCTCACGGGGCTGCCGACGGGGGACGCGAGGGCGGTTCGCCTCACCCATTGGAGCGCGCTGGTGGCCGGCGCCGACGCCCTGGTCTACGACGCCTGGCGGCCCGAACGCTTCTTCCCGTCGCGCCAGGCGGGGCTTGCCCGGCCCGACGGCGCGCCGAGCGAGCGGCTGGCCTCGGCCAACTGGTTCGCCGACCTGGCCGCGCGCCATCCACAGCTCGCCACGGCACGCCCGTACCCCGCGGAGGCCGCGGTCGGCGTGGCCGAGGAGTCGTGGCTCCTGTGGGCTGCCAGCTTCTGGGAGCGGGAAGGGTATTTCGAGGCCCTGCTCGGCGCCTACCGTGCCCTTGGCTCGCGCGGCGCCCAGGTGACGTTTGCTGCGCCGGAGCAGTGGACGTCGTTCCCCCTCGTCTATCTGCCGCTGGCGTTGTGCATGAGTGAAGCCACGGCCGACGCGCTCCGCCGCTACGTGCGGGGCGGCGGGTGCCTGGTGGCCGAGGCGTGCACGGCGCGGTTCGACGAGTCGGGCCTCGCGGGGCGGGCGTCGCCCGGCCTCGGGCTCGACGAGCTGTTCGGCGCCCGCGGCATCGAGGTCCGGGACGTGGCGCCGGGCGCCCCGGCGCCGGCCTTCCGCGGCCGCCACGGCAGCTTCCCGTGCGTCCGCCAATGGGAGCCATTGGAGCCCACGACTGGCGTTGCCAAGGCGCGCTTCACCGACGGGACGGCGGCCATCGTGGACCACACGTACGGGGACGGCGCGACGCGCCTCATCGCCACCCACCCATCGCTCGGCTGCGCGAGCGACGAGCCGAAGCCACACGCCCGCGTCGTCCTCGACTCCCTGGCCTTCGCCAGGCTGAGGCCCCGCGTGCTCAGCAGCTCGCCCGACGTGTGTGTGCGGCTGCTCAGGGGGGAGCACGATGCGAGCCTCTTGTGCGCGTTCAACACGGGCTCGGCGGCCCAGGAGGCCAAGCTGCGGGTGAGCCGGGCCGTGGGCCGCTTCCGCCGCGCCCTCCACCTCACCAACGGCAAGGAGCAGAGGCTGCTCAACAACGGCCTCAAGGTGAGGCTGGAGCCCGGGGATGGGCTCCTGCTGCGGCTCGACGTGGGCTCCCGCCTGCCCCGCCTGCCGCGCTGGCGGCGGCGCAGTCGGGAGCAGTTGTAGTCACGGGTCCTCTACCGAGGGAGGAACTGGGGCTTCGGAGGGGCCTGCTCGGCGCGGCGGATGTCGCGCGCGGCGCCGAGCGCCGCCTCGGCCACCAGCGGCTCGCCTTCCGCCATCGCCCGTTCGAGGAAGGGGAGGGCCTGCGGGTCGCCAATCGCGCCCAAGGCCTGGGCGGCAGCGCGGCGGACCCCGGGCTCGGGGTCGCGCAGCAGCTTGATGAGTGCCGGCACGGCGAGGCGCGACCTGCGGCTCCCCAGGTAGAGCGCCGCGCCCGCGCGCACGGCGGCCTCTGCGTCCCCCAGCAGCGCGAAGCCAAAGGCTAACCCGTCCCGCCCGGCCGCAACGAGCGCGTCCCGGACCCCCCCAGCCGTCAACGGCCCCGCTGCCTCCTGCGCCCGGAGCGCGGCGCGGAAGCCCGAAGGAGCCGCGCGCTCCGCGCTGCGGTCCGCGCGCAGCAGCGCCGCCGCGGCGCAGCCGAAGAGCACGAGGAGACAGAATCGGAGAGTTCTCATGGCCATTGCCGCTGTCGGGGACGGGGCGGCGAACGGCGCGCGGCTACTCGCGCTCGGCATCCCCTTCCTTGGCGGCGCCGGGGGCCGCGGGGGGCGACTTGGGCGCGAAGTCGAGGCGCAGCACCGAGGCGTCGCGCCGCAGGCGCTCGAGGAGCTGGTCGCGCCGCCGCTGGCGGTGCTCGGACAGCAGCCGCCGTTCGATGGCGGGCCGGGCGTCGGCCAGCGACTGCCGGCTCGCCGGCTGCACCGCGGCCACCTTGGCGATGAGGAAGCTGTCGCCCGACTCGATCGGCCCCTGGAACTCGCCGGCCTTGAGGCGGAACACCACGTCCTCCAGGGCGGGGATGTGCGAGCCCTTCCGCATCCAGCCCTGGTCGCCCCCCTTGTCGGCCGCGGGGCCTTTCGAGTGGCGCTTGGCCAGCAGCCCGAAGTCCTCGCCCTTCTTCAGGGCCTCGACGACCTCGTCCGCCTTCTTCCTCGCCGCTGCCCTGTCGCCCCCGAAGTCGCTCGCGCGGACGACAATGAGCTGCACCTGGCGCTGCTCGCGCAGCACGAAGTCCTCCTGGTGCTTCTCGTAGTACTGGGCCACCTCCTCGGGGCTGACGGCTCGCGGGGAGTAGAGCGTGGCGAGGAGGCGGGCGACCATGATGCCCTCGCGGATGAGGTCGCGGCGGCTCTCGGCCTCGATGCCCGCCTTCTTGAGGCGTTCCACCTCCGCATTCACCTCCTCCGGCGGCACCTCGATCTGGGCGCGCCGCGCCTCCTGCACGAGCAGGCGGTTGTCAATCAGCGCCTCGCGGGCCTTTTCCCACGTCGCGCGGTACTCGTCCGGCGTCAGCTTGCTCTCGCGGTACAGCTCGGCCACCAGCCCGTCCACCTCGAGCTTCGTGATCGCCTCGTTGTTCACGATGGCCACGATGGCGTTCACCACCGCGGGCGGCTCCTCGGCCACGGCCAGGCGGGCCCCCAGCCCCAACGCCGCAGCCAGCCAGAGAGTCCGCATCGCCTGCCCCTTCGCGCGCCCTCCCCGCCGGGATAGTACCAGAAGATCGGGGGGATTTCAAGGGGCTGGCCCCAATCGTCCTCGTCGTCGTCCTCGTCCTCGAATGCAGAAGGGGAAGGGCTACGGACTCGACGACGACGACGAGGACGACGACGAGCACGAGAAGACGGGAATCGAAGCTGTCAGTGGAATTGTGGGCCGTATTCCGGAGCAGGGAAATCTTTGACACCCCCGGCCAACTCCTCTATAATGCAGGTACGAACAAGGAGCGCGAGGCGTGAAGAAGAAGGACGCCGAGAAGCTGGCCAAGTCCAAGATCGCGGGGCCGGTCCATGGCTTCGGGCTGGACAACGAGGACGGCCACGTGCGGATCACGAAGATGGACAACTTCCGCCTCTTCGGCGGCTCGCAGGAAACGCACGAGCATATGCAGGAAAAGGCCATCAAGTTCAACGAGCGGTTGAAGAGGCAAGAGAAGCGGGTGACAGACCTCTCGGTCCGGCAATTCGTCGAGCTGGCCGGCGAGGTCGGGATGATCACCGCGCCCCCGCCCTCCGACAAGGCCCCCGACCAGGGCGAGGGCGAGTAGCCCGCCCGTGGCCCTGACCCCTCCCATGCGTCCACGTCCAGCCAGGGGAGACCACCCCCCTCTCCCTCGGGGAGAGGGTCGGGGTGAGGGTGCTTGGCCCTCCGCGGGAGCCACGGAAGGCACCCTCACCCGCCCGCCCTGGGCGGGCGACCTCTCCCCATGGGAGAGGTTGCTCTCTTCGAGCGCAAGGCGAAGCGCGTGCCTCGTCCGCCGGCGCCTCACTCCTCCTCGTCCGCATCCACCAGCCGCCAGACCCATCGGACGCGATGGACGGATGCGACGGGCCGGCCGCGGCGCGTGGCGGGGGCGAAGGCGGCCTTGCGGAGCGCCTCGACCGCCGCGGCGTCGAGCCGCGCATTGCCGCTGGACGCCACGATGGTGACGGCCCCCGGCTTGCCGTCGACCGCGACCTCCACGTCGAGCACCACGGTGCCCTCCTCGCCGCGGCGGTGGCACTCGCGCGGGTAGGCGGCCCTCCCATAGCGCGAGAGGAGCACGGCGGGAGCCGTCCGCCCCTCAGGCCCCTCCACCCTCTCCCCCTGACGCTCTTCCTCCCTCTCCCTCTGGGAGAGGGAGGGTGCCGGCACGCTCACGTGCTCCTCCACGGTGGGCACGGGGGCCGCGAGGACGGCCATCGCCTGCTCGGGCCGCGCGGGCGCGGGAGGAAGCGCCTTCGGCGAGGGCCGCGGGACGGCGACGGCCGCCGCTTGCACGGGCGGGGACGGCTCCGCCCGCGCGGCTGCCGCGGGGGTTCTGGCCAGCTCGCGCGGCGCGACGCGGGCGCGGGTGGGCAGCGTGGCGCTCTCACGCGGGGTCCAGACCCTTCGCTCCTCCCGCACGCGCGGCGGGGCAGGCGCCCGCTGCCGGCTCTCCTCGACCAGGAGCCTGACCGCGATGACGGAGGCCCCCGACTCCCGCTCGCGCCAGGGCGCGTAGAGCAGCGCCACGCCCGTGAAGAGCGCGGCGTGCGCCCCCAGCGAGGCCAGCAGCGGGATGCGGAACCTGGCGCTCACGCGATCATGTCCTCAAAGCGGCCGGTGGTCGCAGCCAAGGGGCATGATTGGATGGGTGGATGGTCGTCCGGCACGCGTTTGGCGAGGGGGGCTCTTCCCCCTCCCCCTTGGGGGGCGGGTGCCCGCCAGCAGGCGCGGGGTGAGGGTGCCTCCCGCGAGGCTGCCGAGGACACAAGCACCCTCACCCCAACCCTCTCCCCGAGGGAGAGGGGGCAAGCGCTCGCCTGGCCAAACAGGTACGTTGTCCGACACTCATCCAACCATCCATTCATCCATTCATCCCCCTACCAAGGCGCAGACCGGCAACGAGGCGGCTCAGAAGCTCCCTCGCACCCCGGCGAAGAAGCCGATGCCGGGGGTGCCGTAGCCCTGGACCTCTTCATAGCGCCGGTCGAGCAGGTTCTCGACGCGGCCGAAGACCTGGATGTTCTTCGTCACGTCGTACGACGCCGCGGCGTTCACCAGGACGTAGCGGTGCAGGGTCACGCGGCGCGGCGGGTTCCACCAGTTCACGTTGTCGAAGAACACGTCCTCCCTCGGCCCCACGCAGAGGACGCCGAGGTTGAGGTTGAGCTTGGGGATGGGGCGGTAGTTGACGTTGAGCGATGCCTTGTGCCTGGGGCGGCGGACGAAGCGCTGGCCGGTCTCGGTGTCCTCGGACCGCTGGTGGGTGCAGGAGGCGGTGATCGTCAGGTTGTCGAGGGGGCGGGCGGTCGCCGTCAGCTCGATGCCGCGGGCGTCCAGCCCCGTGTTGTAGTATTGCCAGGTGACGTAGTCGTATTCGATGAGGTTCTTCACCTTGTTGCGGAAGCAGGTGGCGCCGAGGGTGAGGCGGCCGCCGAAGAGGTCCTGCTCGACCCCGATGTCGCAGCCTTTGCTCTCCTCGGGTTGAAGGGCGGCATTGCCGTACCTCGCGGCGTAGAGCTGGTAGAGAGTGGGGGCCTTGAAGCCCGTGCCGTGCGATGCCTTCAGGCGCGTGCCCGTCTCGCGGATGTGGTAGATGGTGGCGACGCGATACGTGGCCTTCGAGCCGAACTGCTCGTGGTCGTCGAGCCGCGCGCCAATCGTCGTGAACCAGCGGTTCCAGAGCGAAATCTGGTCCTGGACGTAGACGCTGTTCATGCGGGCCGAGCGCCAGGGCAAGCGGGTCTCCCACGGCCCCCACATGCTCTCGGAGTAGTAGTGGCTCTTCCCCCGCTCCTCCTCGGTCTCGAGGCCGAGGGTGAGGGTGTTGGTCTCGTGCAGGTAGAGGTTGTGCTGCCAATCGGCCTTGAGCACCCTGCCGCGGTAGAGGCTGCGCTCGAGGTCGAAGGGGTGGGCGGGGTCGGTGTTGTTGCGGGTGGTGCGCTCGTGGTCGGAGTAGGAGACGCCGAACTTCTGCTCCCAGCGGCCGCGGAAGAGCTTCAGGCGCCCCTGAGTGCGGAAGAAGTGCTGGCGGACGTGGCTCGTGTAGTTCGGGTCGTCGCCCAGCACGCCCCCGAAGTTGTCCAGGTCCACCCGCCCGTCCACGCAGCGTGTGATGACGTCCACCTCGAAGTTCTCGGCGGGGGTGAAGCCCAGCTTGGTGGCGAAGGTGCAGTTGCGGTAGCCATCGGCCTCGCGGTTGCCGTCCCACCGCGCCGCCTGGGAGACGCCGTCGGTCCTGAGGTGTGAGGCGCTGACGGCGTAGTTGAAGACGGGCGTGGCCCCGAGGGCGCTCAGGCTCTCGCGGAAGGTGCGGCGCGAGCCGCCCTCCGTGGTGAGGGTGACGGAGGGCTTGCCCTTGCCCTTGCGGGTGATGATGTTGATGACGCCGCCGATGGCGTCGGAGCCGTAGAGCGTGCTCTGCGGGCCGCGGAGCACCTCGATCCGCTCGACGTTGTCGGTCGTCAGGTGCGCCCAGTCGAACGAGCGGGCGGGGCTGATCGGGTCGTTCAGCTCAATGCCGTCCACCAGCACGAGCGTGTGCTCGCTCTTGGTGCCTCGGATGAAGACGGATGCCTGGCCGCCGGCCGGCCCGGCCTGCGCCACGTCGAGCCCGGGCACGCCGCGGAGCACTTCGAGCACGGTCGTCTGCTTCCGCCGCTCGAGCTCCTGACGGGCGATGACCGTGATCGAGCTGCCCACCTGCTCGTAGAGGGTTTCCAGGCGGGTGGCAGTGATCACCACCCGCTCCTCCTTCGGCTGCTCCTCCGCCGCCTTCGGCTCCTCCGCGGCCGGCGCTGCGGGAAGACCCGTCCCGCACGCCGCCAGCACCGCGATGGCCACGACACGCCACGCCAACATCTGGTCCTCCTTCAGTCCGCGGGAAGAGTCGAGGACCCTGACCGCCCTCTTCCCTCTGTCCACTGTCTACTGTCCACCGCCCGCCGAGGGGGAAACAAAAATCCCCGGACCTGATGTCTCAGGCCCGGGGATGCCGTTTTCCATCCTCGGACTTTGCGCGGCGCAGCCCACTGGCCCCGGTCCTCGAGGGCCAACGCTGCCGCAGCGGTCTCGTGGGCAGGTCTTCTGGCTTCCGGCTCGTCCTACTTGCCGCGCCTTCCCGTCCTGGCGGACAGTGGCGTCGTGCGGCGTTCGTCCCCGGTCACAGCGGCGGGTCCGCGACGGCTTCGCACCGTCTTCCCTCTTCAGGCCCACGGGGGCTACCCACGAACGCCGGTCATTATACCGGCTAGGCGCGGCGCCGTCAAGGGTGCAATAACGGATTTGCGCGCGGCGCTCCGCAGTGTAGCCGCAACCGTCCCGGTTGCGGTCGGCAAGCGGGACGCTTGCCGCTACAGCCGACCCCCCGGCCGAGCCTGCAACATAAGGATTGGCCGCGATACCGCGCGCAAATCCGTTATTGCACCCCCCCGAACCTCGACCAGGGAGCACGGTAGACATGCCCTGGTGTACAATTCCGAACAAACAAAACACGCCCGCCCGCCTGCCCGCCCGCCCGAAATCCCAAGACAAGAAGATACAAGAGAATGTGCAAAGCAATCTCCGTGCCACAAGCTGTTGCCCGGCGGCAGTGTGGCCAGTCTGGCCGGCTCCGGGAGTATATGTAGCGGGGGGCTCCGCCCCCCGAACCCCCGCCGGGCCAGGTCAAAGGTCGGGCGGGAAGCCCCCCCGCCGAGGCGGCTAAGCCCCCCCGGTGTCTCCCCTCCCCTCCGAAAGGGCGAGCCGCCGTCCCGGCTCTCGCCCTCCCTCCGCGGGCCGAATGCTCCACGCCGCAAGGCGTCTACCACCGCTTCGCTCGCCGCTTCGCTGCATCCGACGCAGGGTCGGCGGGGGAGGCCTCTAGGGGCGACACGGGGCGAACCCATCCTTATGCCGAACGCTGGACGTGCTCGACCTGGGGACGGTCCACCCTCCCAGCTCGCTCGCCGCTCGCGGTCGTCAGTGGATAGGCCGCGGGTGCAGCGGGGTGGCTCCGCGTGGCAGCACCAGGGGAAGCCGGGTCTTGGCCGCTGCCGCTTCCTGCTATCGCCCATCCTGCCAGGTGCGGACGAGCCACGCACTTCGAGCACGCGATATCCCCGGGCCGTCATTGGGAAACCACCACGCATCCCAGGGCCACGGGAGGGGGTTTGGGGGGGCGAAGCACCACAGGTGCTGCACCCCCAAGAGGGACGGCCACCAGGGGAGACGCCCATCGCCGCGTAGCGACCGCCGCTGGCCCCCAGCGGGCGGGCGGGAGGGGGGGCGAAGCGGCGGCCACAAGGCTGGAGTGGAGGAAGGGGCCGGCCCCCCGCCGGGGAGGAGCGGCGAGGGGCGGTCGCATCGGGGAGAGGCCGCGGCCCTTAGAAACTATCTCAGAACCCACGCGGGCTGCGACGCCAGCGATTCTGGCCGCAGGCAAGGAGTGAGGCGGCGCCACTCGCCGGCGAGTGGCGCCGATGCAACGGAGAGCATCCTTCGCTACGCTCAGGACTGACGACGAACGACACAGCCTGCGGCCAGAAGTCGCGGCGTCCCTTCGGGTTGCGGCGGCAGCGGGGCGGCTGCTGCGTTGCGGCTCCTCAGCGATGCTCTCCGCTGCATCGCCTGCGTCGCCGCGCCTTGCATCCGCCCCGCTGACGCCGGCAACGCAGCCCGCGTGGGTTTTGAGATAGTTTCTAAGGGGGGCACGGCATGGCAGCGGTCGAGGCCCGGGTCATCGGCACGTGGCGGCGCGCGCGGCGCTGGCCGGGTCTCCTCTACGGCCTGCTCCTGGCCGCGTGCGTCGGCCTCGTGGCGCTCGGAGCCAGCCTCGAGCCCGACGCGCGCGGGCATGGGACCCACGAGCAGCTCGGCGTTCCGCCCTGCCTGATGGCGTCAGCCATCGGCTACCCGTGCCCTTTCTGTGGCTTCACGACGGCGCTGGCCCACATGGCGAGGGGCCGCCCGGGCGCGGCGCTCGCGGCGTCGCTCTTCGGCACCCTCGCGTTCATCGCTGCCTGCTCGGTGGTGGTCTGGACTCTTCTGGCCATCGGGGCAAGGCGGGACCCGACCCGCGTGCTCGGGGCGTTCAGGTCGCCCTGGTGCTGGGGCGCGCTCGTGGCGGCCTACTTCGCCTCGTGGGCCGCCAACATCGTGGCCGTGATGGCCGGGTGGAAGGTCATGCAGTAGCCGCAAGGCGGCTCTTGGAGGAGACGAGCCATGGCGATTGACTTCGCGTGCGGGTGTGGAAAGTGGCTCCAGGTGGACGAGCAGTACGGGGGCAAGCAGGCCAAGTGCCCGAGCTGCGGGCGGCTGGTCACGGTTCCACTGGCGCCCGCCGCCCTGGCCGCGGCGTCGCCTGGCCCCCCGCCTGTGCCGTCGCACTACCCCGGGCAGCGGCACACGAGCTACGCGGAGGCCGAGCGTTTCCGAAAGGTCTCCACCACCGCTCTCTGGACGGGCATCCTGGGCTGCGTGGCCCCCATCCTGGGCTTCCTCATCTCCATGATGGCCGCGGCCTCGGCACACCGCTACCGCGGGCCTTCGCCGGAGCTGGGCATCCTCGTGCTCCTCCTCTTCGTCGCCGGGGCCGGGATGAGCATCACCGGCATCATCACGGGCGCGATGGGCATGAAGCAGGACAACACGCGCTACAAGGGCCAGGCCATTGCTGGCCTGGTCACGGGCATCGTTGGCACCTGCATCGCCGGCTGCATCCTCGTCTGCGTCCTCGCCGCCGTCTCGTCCATCGCCAGGTACGGCAGGTGGTGACCCGCGCCCTCGCGTGGCCCTCTCCCAAAGGGAGAGGGGGAAGGGACCGCCCTGTCCCAGGAGGGGAGGGAAGGTGGCTAGAACTCCGCGGACTTGGGGGTGCGGGGGAAGGGGATGGCGTCGCGGATGTTGGACATGCCAGTGGCGAATTGGACGGTGCGCTCGAAGCCTAAGCCGAAGCCGGCGTGGGGCACCGTGCCGTAACGCCGCAGGTCGAGATACCACCAGTAGCCCTTCGGGTCCAGGCCGCACTCGGCCAGGCGGCGCAGGAGCACGTCGCGGCGCTCCTCGCGCTGGCTGCCGCCGATGATCTCGCCTATCTTCGGCACCAACACGTCCATCGCGGCAACCGTCCGCTCGTCGTCGTTGACCCGCATGTAGAAGGCTTTGATGGCCTTGGGGTAGTTGCGGACGATGACGGGCTTCTTGATGTGCTTTTCGGTGAGGTAGCGCTCGTGCTCGGTCTGGAGGTCGCGGCCCCATTCGGGTGAGAAGTCGAATTTCTCGCCCGATTTCTGGAGGATGGCGACGGCCTCGGTGT
The DNA here is from genome assembly GCA_016872875.1 of Planctomycetota bacterium. The sequence goes on from VGYW01000098.1 coordinate 15,068, forward strand.
AGGTGATGCGCTCGAAGGCGCTCCCCACGATGTGCTGAAGGGTCTCGACGACCGTCTTGTCCACCCACTGGTTGAAGAAGGCCATGTCGTCGGGGCAGCGCTCGAGGGCGGCGCGGAGGAGGTGTTTGATGTATGCCTCCGCGAGGTCCATGTCGCCCTCGATGTCGCAGAAGGCCATCTCCGGCTCGATCATCCAGAACTCGGCGAGGTGGCGGGGCGTGTTCGAGTTCTCGGCGCGGAACGTGGGGCCGAAGGTGTAGACGTTGGTGAGGGCGCAGCAGTGGGTCTCGACGGAAAGCTGGCCGCTGACGGTGAGCGACGTGCGGCGGCCGAAGAAGTCCTGAGCGTAGTCCACTGACCCGTCGGGCAGGCGGGGCGGCTCCTTGGGGTCGAGGGTGGAGACGCCGAACATCTCGCCCGCGCCCTCGCAGTCGCTCGCCGTGATGATGGGGGTGTGGACGTAGAGGAAGCCGCGGTCCTGGAAGAACTCGTGGGTGGCGAAGGCCAGGCAGTGGCGCACGCGGGCCACGGCGCCGAAGGTGTTCGAGCGGGGGCGCGGGTGGGCGACCTCGCGGAGGTATTCGAACGTGTGCCGCTTCTTCTGCATCGGATAGGCGTCGGGGTCCTCGACCCAGCCGAGCACGTCGAGCTTCTTCGCCAGCACCTCGACGGCCTGGCCTTTGCCGGGGGATTCGCGGAGTTCGCCCTCTACGCGCACCGAGCAGCCGGTGACGAGGCGTTTCACCTCGCTCTCGTAGTTGGGCAGCGAGGCGTCGGCGATCACCTGGACGCCCGCCATGCACGAGCCGTCGTTCACGTCGAGGAACGACAGCTCCTTGGAATCGCGCCGCGAGCGCACCCAGCCGTGGACGACCACGGCCGCCCCGAAATCGCGGCGGGTGAGGAGGTGTCTGACGCGCTGTCGAGTATCAAGCCAAAGCATCTCTCTCTCCGTTCTCCTGTCGCTCTCGTCCCTCGTCCTCGAAGGTATCAGGACACGTTGCGCCTGTCAAGGATCGCGGCTGGCTACTCGCTGTTTGCTTCTTGACACCGGCGGCCGAGCGGGGTAGTATCAGAGGGGCGGAGCGACGAGTCGGGTCAGGAAGCGCATGCGCGCGAACCCGCTCGCACCGTGGGAGTTCCGCATCGGCGATCTGCGGGTCTACTATGACGTGCAGACGGACCCCGAGCCAATGGTTCTCGTGCGAGCCGTAGGGGTGAAAGAGCGCGATCAACTGCGGATCGCAGGAAAGGTGGTTCAGATATGAGGACCGTTGAAATGGCCGAAGCGAAGGGGACCTTGGCCGAATACGCGCGGGGCCTTAAGCGGCGGCCGGTGATCCTCACACGGCGGGGCAAGCCCGTCGCCGCTCTGGTCTCGGTCGAGCACGAGGACTGGGAGAGCATCAGCCTTGCCACCAACCCCCAGTTCATGGCTATTATCGAGCGCTCGCGGGCACGCCAGGCAGCGGAGGGTGGCATCCCGATCGCGGAGGTCCGGCGGCGCCTGGGACTGCCCAAGCTCCGCCGCGGCAGGTAGGGACGGCATGGGTTGCGGCCAGGGCACCTCTTCCACACGCATGGTCAGCCTCCGTTCAGGCGGCACACGTAGGTTCGCGCGCGAAGGATGGTCCCGTCGGGGTCGGCGTCGGCGAAGTGCTCGATGCGGTTGCCGATGCCGTTGGTCGAGGCCTGCGAGCTGCGGTATTCGAGGCCGACGAGCTTGCCCTCGCGGCGGATGGGGCGGAGGAGCACCACGCTGTGGCCGGTGCCGCCGGCGCGCCAGAACTGGATGAAGTCGCCCGGGCGGGCCTCGTCGAGCGGCAGCTCGCGTCCGATGCCGAGATTTTCCGCAGCCACGACGCATTGTTTCTCGCGGCTCTCGGGCGTGGCGCCGAACCATTCGCGCTGGAGGCGGTGAACTTGCTCGACCGACTTGTCGGCCAGGAGGCCGCGGCTCGCGGCCACACGCATGGCGACGGCGAAGGTGAAGCCGCAGCAGTAGGTGCCTTTGGCTCCTCTCGCCAGAATCGTCTTGCCCTTGAACACCACCTCCTCGGGCGAGCCGGTGCCCTTCCATGACTTGTCGTAGCCCCCGCCGTCGGGGAAGAAGGCGAAATCTCCATTGATGTCTTGGCGTGAGCAAGACAGGGACAGGAAGATCGGGAAGCAGAGAAAGGCGGTAGCAGGCTGGAATAACGCCGTTCTCAGCATGAGGGGATTTCGCAAAGCGCAGGCGGGACAGGGTCGCCGTAGTCAAGGCAGCACTCGACGATCGTCCGCGTGAGCCCTTGGGCGATCTCCACGGTCTCCGTGATGCTGCGTCCCTCCGCCACAAGGCCGGGGACATCTGGGCTGGTGGCGACATACCCGCCTTCTCTCAAAGGCTCGATGTGCAGCCTGATGGTCACCTCATCCACCCGGGCGAGGCGGCGTCGGACTCTGGGCGCGGTTCCCCGCGGTTTGCGCATCGCCGTTCGTCTCCTCTCGATGATTGGTGGCCCGCCGACATTTGTATTCTACACCGTTGAGGACGTTTCGCCAAGACGCAACGAGCGAGAGCGGGCCTATGGGCACGTGAGGAAGGCGCTGAGGGTCCAGTCGGCGATGATCTCGTTGATCACGGCGCTCCGGTAGAGGTCCTCGTCCCAGATGAGGCCGCGGGTCTGGTAGTGGTGGAGAAAGGCGTCGGGCAGGAAGCCGCGGCGGCCGCCCTCGATGCAGAGGCCCCAGGGCACCTTGTCGAACGAGGGCTTGCCGATGTTCCAGAGGGCCTCGAAGCCGATGCCGAAGCCGTAATAGCGGTTCTCCTCGGCCTTGTTCGGGTCGTCGTTGCCGCGCCAGCTCTTCGATTCGGCCTGGCGGCAGGCCTCGCCCTCCCACTCGACGAAGCGGTTGGCCATGCGCTCGCGGTGGAGCGCCTCGGCCTTCGCCATCAGGGGCACGGACGTGCCGGTCATCGGGATGATGCCGTATTGGAGCGCGGCGTCGCATTCGTGGATGGAGAAGGCCATCGCAATGTTCGCGGGCTTCTCCTTCGCTGGGTCGCGGCGCAGCGGCTTGTCGGGGCCGGGCTGGAAGCCGCGGAGAGCCTTCATGTACATGTGCGGGGTCTGGCAGGGGATGACCTTGACGCAGAACTTCTCGAGCCGCGCCTTGATCTCCGGCTCCTCGCGGTGGTCGGCCACGTAGCGGGCGAAGTCCACAAGCCCAAGCGCCGAGCGCCATTCGTCCTCGGCGTGGTACATGCCGTAGGCATACCAGATAGGCTTGGCGGCATCGCCGAGGGTCAAGCTCCAGACGTTGTAGCCGAGGACGTGGCCCTCGCACTCGACGCGCAGCGGCGGGTGCTCGGCGGCCACGTCGCGCAGGATGCCGCCCCACTCCTCGGCCAGCGGCTTCTTGTTCCAGTAGCGGCCCATGCGGAGCGACTTGCCAAGCAGGTTGCCGAGGAAGACGTACTTGTTGAATGCCCCGCGGCTCTCCCGGGCCGCGCCCCAAGCGAGGTTCGGCTCGCCGAGGGAACGGAAGTCGAGGGCATAGATGCTCCCCTCGCCGACCTGCTCGCGGACGAAGACTGGGCGATCGTTGAGGGACGAGACGGCGACGATGCAGAACGTGGCGATGCGCCCCTCGGGGATCACAAGCTGCCGCTGCACGTAGCGGCCGCCCTCGTTGCCGCACCACGGGAGCGAGTCGCCGATGGCGAAGCCGGCCGTGAGCGCGTGCTCCTCCCTGAGCGTCACGCGGGGGATAGGCTCCAGCGCTTCAGCCTTGAGGGCCTTCACCGCCTCGTTCATCCACGGCTCGGGCAGATTCCCCTCGGGGGGGAGCCACCGCGGCTCCTTCGGGCCGGGCGTGTTCCCACAGATCTTTGCCGCCGCCACCGCAAGCGCCTTGAACTGCTCGGGAGTGAGCTTAGGCACATGGTCCTTGTTCGGCAGCGCCTCGACCGACACCTTGAGGCCGTGGAGGCGTGAGAATTCGTCGAGGCCAGTGATGGCCGTCCGCCCCGAGCGCGCGAAGCCGCGCACCATCTCGGCATCGAGCAGCCCCAGCTTCGCATCGTCGCGGACCTCAGTGACCAGGAAGGCGAAGTCCTTGAGGTCGGGTTTCGCCCCCAGCTCGAACGTCTGAACCCGGCCCGGATAGAGCGTTTCGAGGGAGCGGACGAAGCGCGACTTCGGCGTGTCGCTGAGGACCGCGATCTTCCCCTCGGCCCCAATGCCCCAGCGCGGCAGCACCAAAGACAGCAGCGCCACAACCCTCAAGAGTCCCATGGCAGGCCCTCATTGCAGGAGTCGTCTGGTCTCGTAGGATACCCCCTCTTCCGCGGGCTTGCTCCTGGGGTCAGGCCATCCGCTCACCAGGGCGCCCAGAAGTGGGTGATCTTCCGCGTCTTGCCGTCAGGGAACTCTATGTAGAGGTTCTCGACGTCTTCACCCAATGGCGCACGCCGATCACGGGAGTGCCGAAGCCGATGCAGCCGAAGCGCACCCCCGTGCAACCCGGCAGCCCGAGCAGCAGCCCGATCAGCACCGCACGAATGCCAGGCGACATGTGGGTCGCTCCTCTTCTCGGCTCTTGGCGATAGCATTGTACGAGCTGGGCCAGCAAGATGCGACTTGAAAGGGGGACACCCAGGAATGGCACCAACATAAGCCCGAAAGGGCGGCAGGTGGTAGCCACGGGCGTGAGCCCGTGGATCACGTGGCGGCGAGACAGGGCCCAGCCCCCGCAGGGGGCGGCAGAAGCTGTGAGTTGCCATTCTCCTTGCTCTCTGCCGCCCCCTGCGGGGGCTGGGCCTCGGGTGTGCCCGTCGTCCACGGGCTCACGCCCGTGGCTACCACCTGCCGCCCGCCGGGGGCGGGCTGGGTCGGCGCCAATGCCTACGTTGGCCCCATTGCGGGGGCTGGGTCTCGGGTATACCCGTCGCCCACGGGCTCACGCCCGTGGCTACCACCTGCCGCCCGCCGGGGCGGGCTGGGTCGGCACCCATGCCTTACGTTTGCCCCATTGGGGACACCCGGCTCCTTTGCTGTTGAAAAAGCCTGGAGGTTCCGCAATAGTATAGCGCAAAGGAGGCAGCCGATGACAGAGAATGCGCAACTCGCCCTCGACACGATCCTCCAGCGGCCCACGCGCGGCATCCCCGCGTGGATCATCCACGTCATGGAGCACTCGATGATCGAGCGCCTCGCGGGCGCCCAGCCCGGCGAATACCGCCGAGACCCCACCCGCGTCTATCTCGCCATGCAGCGGGCGGTGGGCGCCTGCATGATTGACCAGTTCATCCCCGACAACCCGCTCACGATGGGAGATAAAGGGTTCGAGGGGAAGGAGAAGGGCGCGACCACGGGCGCCGAAAGTATCGTCCTCGACGGCATTGAGGTCACCGGCCCCGAAGCGGTGGTCGAGCACCTGGAGCGTTTCGAGTTCTCGCGCCTCCGCAAGGCGGCCGCGGACTTCGACGAGGACCGCCGCGTGGCCGACATCCTGCGAGGCGAGGCGGCGGTCCAGGCCACCCTCGGCCCCGACATCCTCAAGGCCCCCTACGGCGTGGCCCGCTTCCCCTGCTTCCGCTACGGGGCATACGGCTACGCCCCATACTTCATGGCCTACGCCCTCTACCCCGACGTGATGGAGCGGGACTTCGCCCTCCAGGCCGACTTGGCGCTGTGCAACAACCGCGCCGTGGCGCGGGCCTACCGAGAGGGCAACCTGCCGCCCCTCCTGCGCCTGGACCACGACATGGCCGATTCGCGGGGCACGCTGGTGGACATTCGTTCACTCGACCGCCTCTGGTTCCCCCACTTCGCCCGCTGCCTCGAGCCGCTACTGAAGAGCGACGTGCGGCTCATCTGGCACTGCGACGGCAATCTGATGGCGATGGTGCCCCGCCTCCTCGACGTCGGCCTGCGCGGCTTCCAGGGCTTCCAGTACGAGTGCGGGATGGACTACGCGCGCATCTGCCGAATGAAGGCGAAGGACGGCTCCGACCTGCTCATCATCGCAGGCGTGAGTGTAAGCACCACATTGCCTTACGGCAGCCCGGACGACGTGCGGCGGGAGCTTCGGTGGCTCGTCGAGGCCGGCCCCCCCACGGGCCTCTTCCTCGGCGGCTCCAGCTCCATCACCCCCGGTGTGCCATGGGAGAACGTGACCACCATGCTCGAGGGCCTGCGTCACTACAGGGCCGCAGCGAAAAAAGGGGACATTCTACTTTATTCTTCACCTTACCCTGGTGAGGACGTAAGTGATTATAGCGTCCAATGATACATAGATCGCCAACATCGCGGCCGAGAAAAGTAGAATGTCCCCTTTTCCGAGTCAACCTCGCCAGTCGCGCTCCTCTGTTCGCTTCGCGGGAACCCAAAGCGGCGACTTCGTCACCGCACTCCAT
>VGYW01000099.1 GCA_016872875.1 Planctomycetota bacterium
ACTACGTGGTGTTGCCCGCGACCCTGGGGGCTTGCTTTGGTCATTGAGCATTCCGGGCTTGGAGATTGTTTGGTGCTTGGCGTTTGGCTCTTGGGATTTCCCGCATTTCGTGAGAAATGCGGGCTAGCAGCCGCAACCACCCATGGCCAGCCAGACGAGGGAAGCTGGGTTGCAGCCGGCGCGCCGGTGCGCTATACTCATGTGGTCTGGGCAACGGCAGCAGCGCTTTGAGGATCAGGCATGAGCGACACAGGCAGCTTGGCGAGGCTTGAACGAGAGGTCGTTGCTCTTCCGGCCCAAGAGCAGTTGCGGCTAGTCAAGCACATCATGGACCAGTTGCGAAAGTCAGGTGCGGGCGAGAAGCGCGACTTGGACTGGGATGAGCTGTACGGCGCCGGCAAGAGCCTCTGGGAAGGGGAGGACGCCCAGGATTACGTGAACCGCGTGCGGGAGGACCGCGAGTGTCCCTAGCAGATGATCTGAGTCAGTGCCGCTCGCTCTTCATTGACACCGCCGTCGTCATCTACCACATCGAAAGCCCACCCGAAGTTTGGCCCACTCGCTCGCCAGGTCGTCCACAGGTTCTCCCCCGGGGAGGCTCGGGCCTTCACGTCGGTCGTCACCCTTACCGAGGTCCTGCCCAAACCCGTCGCCGCGGGGAACGAGGCGCTTGCCGGCAAGTTCCTTGACTTCCTCTCGCACACGCGGAACCTGGACCTCATCGAGATCACCACGGGCATTGCAGAGCAAGCCGGACGTCTTCGTGCGAAGTACCGCGCCCTGCGCGCCGCGGACGCCATCCAGGTTGCTGCCGCCATCCGAGCCGGCTCCGACACCTTCATCTCCAACGACCAACGCCTCAAGCAGGTCAACGAACTCCGCGTCCTCCTCCTCGCGGACTACGTCTAGCTCCCTCTCACGCCTTCGGCGCGTCGAATTGCGGGATTCTCAGGGACTCGCCGTCCTTGAGGGCGGATTGGTGGGCGATGATGCCGGGGACGGTCATGGCAAGGGCTTCGTAGACGTTGACCATCGGCTCGCGGTCCTCGAGGATGGCCGCGACGGACTCCTGCAACAGGTCTGTTGCTCGCTTGGCAGCGAGTTGGCCCGCCTCAGCCCTTCTGTGGCCGGGGAGTCGCCCTGGCGTTCGTCTTGGGAGCGGCGCGGCGCGCCTTGGCCAGCTTTGCGTACTTGCGCACCTGGGGCGCGTAGCGGCGGTTCGCCCGCTGAAGCAACTCCACCAGCCGCGCGGGGTCGTGGCCGCACTCCGCCGACATCTGGCGTCGGGCGCCTCGAATTTCCTCGATCGCCCAATCGGCTTCTCTCAAGACTGTCATCTCAATGTGCTCGAGTTTGTTCATGCCCATAGCATTGCACCGCGGTGGACGCGACTAAGGCGCGCACTTTGTCTGCCGCGCGACAACCAACTCGTCGAGCGCCAGTCCATAGCAGAACGGGGCCGCCCACACAATGTCGAGGTGGTGCTCGCCGGCGCGCAGCTCGATGGGCGTGGGGACACCCACTGGCGTACCCTGCTTCCTGATCCCGGAGTCGCGTACCGCCAGGGGCTGCCACTTCCAGCCGCGATACCGACCCCAGCCTTCCCAGAGAGGCCACGACAGCTCGCGGTCTGGGCCGTCGTCGAGCCGCCAGACGAAGCTCTGGCACCCGCAGCACCATGAATCACCCCTCATGAACAGGTAGTAGCGGCCATCTTCGGGCACGCGGAAAACGAACTGCGCACATGGCGTGGCCCCCTTCGGTGGACGGTCCTGACCGGGCCGGGTATTGCCCGTCAGCATGAGTACCTTGCCGGCGCTGGCCGAGCGCTGCCATGCGATCTCGTACTCGGACGGTGGCCAGCGGGGGAACACCCCCGTGCCAAGCCACGGCCGTAGCTCGCTCGACTGCACGACCTTTGCCAAGACTGGCCCGGGGCCGCCGTCGGCCAACCTCTGAGGAATGAGCTTCGCCGCCTCCACCTCCACGCGGCATACCACGTCCGCAAACGGCTCGAAGGCCGGCCAAGCGCTCCGGCGAGCACGGGGGCATCTCACGGCTGTGGCGCAAGAGGCGCACAGCGCCAGGAGGCCCAGCACGGTGAGCCGAGAGAATGACACGCCAGACGTCACTATGGCTCCCCCTATCTCCCCTCTGCCTTCGGCCGGTCGAATTGCGGGATTTTCAGAGTTTCGCCGTCCTTCAGGGCGGACTGGTGGGCGATGATGCCAGGGACGGTCATGGCCAGGGCTTCGTAGACGTCAATCATCGGCTGGCGGTCTTCGAGGATGGCGCTGACGAATTCGTGCATCAGTTGGCCGTGGGAGCCGCCGTGGCCGCCTGCGGGGACGCCAGGGGGCAACGGCGGACGCTTGAGGTCGGGCAGGGGACGCAGCGAGCCGCGGTAGTTCATGGCGTCCATCCAGCCCTTTTCGCCGAAGACGCGCCCGGTCTCGGTGATGCGGCTGAAGACTGAGAGCCACATGCCCATGCGCGAGGCCCCGCCCTCGCTGGTCTGGAAGAGGGCGATCTCGTCGGTGAAGGGGTTGTCGTACTTGTTTGCGCCAGGCTTGAAGGCGGGGAAGTCGGCCTTGAAGCCGAGGCAGGAGACGCTGGTGTAGCGCTTGCCGGTGACGCCGATGTAGTAGGCGGTGGAGTGGGTGGGATACCAGAGGGGCGGGGGGCCGACGCGCCAGCCCTTGAACGAGCCGATCGGCGTGGGGCAGTAGTGGTAGTATTCGCCCTCGGAGTAGACCAGGCGCCCGAACCCGCCCGCCTTGTATATCTGCCGCATCGCGTAGCAGTCGTCGTGGAAGCAGCTCGTCTCGGCCATCATATACTTCAGGCCGGTCTTCTGCACCGTCTCGGCCAGCTTCGCGGCGTCCTCGACCGAGCCCCAGACGGCAGGGACGGCGGTCATCGAGTGCTTGCCGCTGTTGAGGACGAGCATCGAGTGGCGGGCGTGGCTGGGGGCGTCCGTGGCCGTGAATACCGCCTCGATCTTGGGGTCCTTGACGAGGAGCTCGAGGGATTCGTAGGACTTCTCGCATCGGCAGGCCTTCATGAGCCCGGCGCGGCGCTCGGGCACCAGGTCGCTGACGGCCACGATCTCGACGTTCGGGTGGTCCTGGAAGCCGAACTGGGCGCCGAAGGAGCACACGCCGTAGCCGACGATGCCCACGCGGAGCTTGCGGTCGGTCGTCGGCTTCCACTCCTTCTTCGGCGCCTCGGCTGCGAGCGCCCCTGCGGCCATTGCCGCGAGAGAGCCAACGCCCAGCTTCCCCACGAAGTCCCGCCGGCCAAACTCCTCGTCCGCCATCGCACTGCCTCCTGTTCCCTCCCTCGCTCTCCCTCCGGACGAGGAGTATAGCGCCTTGCGGCAAGCGCATCAACCAGCGCGGAGGCGTTCCCACTCTTCAATCGTCGTTGTCGTCGTTGTCGTCGTCGTCCTCGTCGTCGGATCTCCGGGCCAGGGGAAGCAAAGAGTCTCGACGACGACGAGGAGGGAATGCAGGGCGTGCCCAAAGCTGGGGCAGGAGTCGCAACCCATAGTACAGTTGACAGCCTGCCTCAGCTTCGCTATGCTGTCGGCTGTCAGTGGCAGGCTACGTTCCGGGCCGCAAGAGGGCAGTCCTGCCGTGTCCCCGCTCCGCAACCAGGCCCTGGAGTTCTGCCTCATCGCGCTCGAGCGCGGCCTCGTGCCGCCCGAGCGGCGCGAGCAGGCCCGCGCCCTCGTCGAATCAGCTTCCCTCGACGCCTCAGACCCCCAGGTGCTCGTCGAGCAGGGCATCCTCACCCAGGACCAGCTCGACAAACTCCTGGAGGAAACTAAGGTCGGTGGCCCTGGTGAAGTCGTTCCCCCTGGCGCCGCAACGGCGGCACCGGTGTTCCCCCGCCCATTCGGAGAGGACTTCGAGCTTCAGGCCCTCATCGGCGAGGGGGGCATGGGACAGGTCTTCAAAGCCTGGCAGAAAAGCCTCCGCCGCCACGTAGCCCTCAAGGTCATGCGGCCAACCGCCGTCGTGAGCGAGGAACTCCTCAAGCGCTTCCAGCTCGAGGCCCAGGCCGCCGCAAGGCTCCACCATCCCAACATCGTCCCCGTCTACCAGGCCGACACCCACGACGGCCAGTTCTTCTTCACGATGGAGCTTGTGGACGGCTTGCCCCTGAGCAAGCTCATCAAGGAGGGCAAGCTCACCCTCAAGCAATCCCTCGAACTCATCGAGAAGGTCGCCCGAGCCGTCCACCACGCCCACACCCAGGGCATCATCCACCGCGACATCAAGCCTGGCAACATCCTCGTTGACGCCGCCGGCGAGCCCCACGTCACCGACTTCGGCCTCGCCAAGGACCTCCAGACCGACTTCGGCCTCTCGATGTCCCACGCCGCGATGGGCACCCCCTCCTACATGTCCCCCGAGCAGGCCCAGGGCCGCTCGGCCGAAGCCGACGCCCGGAGCGACGTCTACTCCCTCGGAGCAACCATCTACGAGCTCCTCGTGGGTCGGCCACCCTTCCAAGCCGATAGTAGCGTCAAGTTGTTGCGCATGGTGGTAGAGGACGATCCGACGCCGCCGCGGCGCATAAGCAAAGGCCTGCCGCGCGACGTCGAGACGATCTGCCTCAAGTGCTTGCGGAAGGAACAGGAGCGCCGCTATAGCACCGCGGAGGAACTGGCCGACGACCTTCGCCGCTACGCGAATGGGGAGCCGATCACCGCGCGTCCAGCCTCCGCGGCCTATCTTGTGGGGAAACGGCTGGAGCGGCACAAAGGCATCCTGAGTATTGCGGCTGTGGCGCTGCTCGTGATCATCGCCCTCGTATGGTTCCTGGTGGGCTCACTTGGAGGTCCGCTTTCCGCGGTCCAGATCAGTGGTGGGACAGCCATACAAGCTTTGGACGCAAAGGGGCGAAAGCTCTGGATTCGGGATATGGGAACAGAGATCGGCCCTGTGAAGCTCATGACAGCCAGGGATGGGCATGCCAGGGTGGTGGCCGGCCTGAAAGGGACGGCTCCCGTTGCTGGCGATGTCGTGATGTTCGATGAAGGCGGGAGAGAACTGTGGCGGTTCCGTTCGGGCACCACGTCTCCGTACACCGCAAACCGCCCGTTAACCATGGTGGTCAGCGACATGCTGATTGCGGACCTGCTTCCCGAGCCGGGACAGGAGATTGTGGTCACGGCGCTGGCGGAGTGGTTTCCCGCCCGTGCTTGCATCCTGGGCGAGGAGGGCAAGCTCCTCCGCAATCTCTGGCACCCGGGCGGGCTGGGCAACGTGCTTCGCCTAGGGGACTCGGACCGCCTCGTGTTCTGGGGCTCCAACAATAACCTGGACGGGACGAGTCTGGGTGGTCGCTCCGGTAAGCTGTTTTACGCGCTCTTCTGCGTGACAGCAGACAACGTGGCGGGGCAGTGCCCTCCGCACAACGCGAAGGCATTGGCACATACCAAGGCCCTGTGGTACAAGGCATGTATGCCGCAGGGAACGGGGTACGAGAAGGTGTCCTACAGGAATGGGCAGATCGAGGTTTGGACCACGCGCGGGTATGTGCTATATCTCGATGCAGACGGGAACATCCTCAGCGAGGGCCGCAGCGAAGGCTTCAAGCCGCCGGCCCCAACCCTCGTAGACGTCCTTGCGGCACTCAAGCAAGAAGGCTCTCAGGATGGACCACCGCGCGCGGGGGCCGCAAAGGAGGGAAGATGACGAGGCGCGCGGACATCGACGCCCTCACTCCGTCCGTCCTCTACTGCGAGGGGCGGATCGTTTTTGATGATCTATGGAGCACGAACCGGGCCGTGAAGAAGTGCCTTGACAAAGCCAGGCTAGTGGCGGGGCATGAGATTGATGTGCTGGTGTTGGGGGAGTCGGGGACGGGGAAGAATCTGCTGGCGCAGGCGATTCATAATGGGAGCCCGAGGGCGGGGAAGGCGTTCGTGGCGGTGAATGTGGCGGCGATCCCGGAATCGCTGCTTGAGGCGGAGCTTTTCGGTTGCGTGAAGGGGGCGTTCACGGGGGCAGAGGACCGGAAGGGCTACTTCGAGCAAGCTCACGGCGGGACGCTGTTCCTGGATGAGATCGGGAATCTGAGCCTGAGCTGTCAGGCTAAGATACTGACGGCGGTGGAGGCGAAGCGGATACGCCGGCTGGGGGCGCAGAAGGATACGGCGTGCGACATTCGGCTGATCGCGGCGACGAATGCCGACTTCAAGGCCGCCGTGGCCGAGGGGCGCTTCCGCGAAGACCTGCTTCACCGGCTCAATCGCCTGCCAATCACCCTCCCGCCGCTGAGGGCGCGTGCCGAGGACATTCAGCCCCTGGCCGAGCGCTTCGTGGAGCAGGCGAACGCGAAGTACGGACGCAATGTGAAGGGGATAGCGCAGGACTGCCTTGCACGGATGCTCGACTATCCGTGGCCCGGCAATCTGCGGGAGCTGCGGTCGAGGGTTGACGCCGCGGTCGCCCTCTGCCTGGGCGAGGAGCTTGGCATTGGCGACGTGTTCCCCGAACTCGCGGACGAGCCTACGCACGTGACCCAACCGGGCATGGAGCTTGCCCTTGAGACGATGGAGCGTCGGCATATTCTGAAGGTGTTGAGGACGACGGGTTGGAACATCACGCGTGCGGCGGAGCTTCTTCACATCTCCCGCCCCACCCTCTATGAGAAGATCAGCAGATATGGCCTGGAACGACCCTCTCAGACGCACTGAGGGTACGGGCGCGCCCCGGGGCGTAAGTTTCCCTAACGGTCCCCGAGGACGCCAGTAAGCTCTCCTAACGGCCCCCTAAGCCTTCTTCTGGGCCACCGAGCGCTCCGCGCGCATTCGGCCTGTCCATAACTCATCATTGCGTATTGACTTATGAGGTGCTGCCTGACCGCACAACCGGTAGCGGCAGCGGTTGGCATGGCCGTTGCTCTAAGTGACCCGTGAAAGGACGAGGAAGCTCATCCAGCACCCCGGCTCACGAAAGGAGGCCCACAGATGTGAACGGATCCCTCTCCACGTGTCATCCGTACTTCTCGTCTGGGCTTCGGTTCTCAGGAAAGGGTAGAGTGATGAACGCCAGCAGGTCGTGCGTGTTGCGTCTTGCCATCGCCGCGCTGATGGCGGCAGTTCTCTTCGGTCAGGTCGCCCTCGGCAATACCGCGCTGACCAGCGGCCGGTCGGTCTTGGGCTCCGTGCCGGCCGGCAGCTTCGTCTACTACTACATCACTGTCCCAGCGAACAGCCCCCGCCTCGACATCACCCTGACCGCAAACAGCGGCGACCCGGACCTGTATGCGCGGCTCGGGGGTCGCCCGACCACGTCTCTGTACGGCTATCGGTCCTGGGCGACTGGGTCCGATAGCCTCTCGATCTCCGGCCCGGCGAGCGGCACCTGGTACATCGGAGTGCGTGGTTACTCCGCGGCCTCGTACCAGTTGCGGGTGACGGTGGTCACGCCACCGCCTGTCCCTCCAACGCCGCCGCCCCCGCCGAACGACATCCCGCTCACCAGCGGCCAGGTGGTCTCCGGTTCGGTGGCACGGCAAGCCTTCGCCTACTACACCATCAGTGTTCCGAGCGGGGCGAGCCGGCTCGACGTGGTCCTGACCGCGACCAGCGGTGACCCCGACCTGTACATCCGCCGCGGAAGCCGGCCCACCACCTCGTCCTATGATCGGTCTGCCACCGCCGGAGGCTCGGACAGCGTATCCATCACCAACCCTCTCTCTGGCACCTGGTACATCGGCGTGTACGGCTATTCTGCGGCGTCGTACCAGTTGCGGGCGACCATTGTCACGGCAACGCCTGTTCCCCCAACGCCGCCGCCCCCACCGAGCGACATCCCCCTGACAAGCGGCCAGGCTGTGTCTGGATCGGTGGCCCGGCAGGCATTCACCTACTACACCATACCTGTTCCGAGCGGGGCCAGCCGGCTCGACGTGGTCCTGACTGCGAACAGCGGTGACCCCGACCTGTACATCCGTCGCGGAAGCCGGCCCACCACCTCGTCCTATGATCGGTCTGCCACCGCTGGCGGCTCGGACACCCTTTCGATCACGGGCCCGGCCGCCGGCACCTGGTACATCGGGGTGTACGGCTACTCGACAGCCTCTTACAGGCTCTCCGCAATGGTGATCCTCGCCGGGACAGCGACTTCGCGTGAGGGCAGCGTGACCCGTTACGATGGCGTTCCCCTCTCGGATGTCATCGTCAGCTTCACCGACGGGTCCTGGGACCTCAGCGAGGGCGGCTCGTTCCTCATTCCGCCGCGGGCTTCGGTGGCTCGTCTGGCGGCCAACCATTGGGGGTTCAAGCGCGCCGACAGCACCGGGACACGCTTCCAGGGTGCTTACGCAAAGAACGTCCTGTTCCAGCAGGCATCGTTCGACCTGGTCTCGCTTGTCCGGCTCATCCCATTCATCGGCCAGACCGTCGGGACCGCTATTGATGCTGTCGTGAACGTTGATGTCGGTGCCAGGTTCTACGAGGACCTCGACGACCTTGCCCTCCAGACACAAGACGGGAGAGAGCCCGGAGGGCCTTGGATGACCTTCTGGGCAGTGGGCTACGTGGAGGCCAGCGCGGGGCTAGGGTTCAGGCCCGACAGCTTCCTGCCCGTCGGCACACAGGTAGGCGCAGCGGTGATGCTCGCCAAGGAGGCCAATCACGACCCGAACATGCAGTTCGACGCCTCCTGGTCAGCTTTCCAGTCCTCGGTCCTCGGTCTCACGATTGCTGAGATCGGCCCTGAGGTCCAGTTCCGCTCTGGCGAGATTCTCTGCTCCGCTGCGTTGGGTGCAGAGCTTCTGAGGGCGAACCTGATCACCGGCACTCTCCAGACCCCATCGCTGAAGAGGGAAGTGCGCCTGCCGGCGGGTCTCTCGCAGAGCAGCGCAAACTCGCGCCTGGCCTGGATCGCCCTCCGCAGCCTGCTCCCGCCTCCCCTTTCTTGGGTCGCGGGTGATCTCCCTGTCCGCGCAGCCACGAACCCCGTGCCAGACTGAGCCCGCGCGCCGGCCAAGGTTTCGCTCTCCGCCTGGTGATGCCCGCCCAATCCGCTGCTCGGCGGATTGGGCGGGTGCATGAGCCGATCGGGGCGAGGCATGGGGTTCCCCGTTTGCCCTCATTGTTCCGCCTCGGTCGTGCGTGGCGGGCCGCACCAATGGGGGGGAGCGGGCGTCAAGCGCGGGTGGGGCGCTTCGTAAGGCATTGAAACCACGAGACATGCGTGGCGCCAGGCCCCATCCGGACCGGCCACCCGCGGTGGCGTGGTGTATGTGTGTGTGGGGCGCAACAATGAAGGAATGGCGTACGAAGCCGTCATGAGCCAATCCGTCATTGTTGCGCCCCTTTTCAGGCCCGCAACAATGGAGGGGACCAGGGCGGTTGGGGAAGCGGTGATCATTTGCTTTCCGGCCCGCGGCGAATATAATCAGACATGTCAAGGTGCGGGAGGGCGAGAGGCCGCAGCATGGGCGAGGCAGGGCCGGTGCGGGCGCGGGTGGTCTTCCGCGGCCACGTGCAAGGGGTGGGCTTCCGCTACACGGCGCGCCACGTCGCCGCCGCGCATCCCGTGAGCGGCTACGTGGAGAACCTGCCCGACGGCTCGGTGGAGCTCGTGGCCGAGGGCGCCCGCGAGGACGTGGCGGCGTTCCTGGCTGCCGTGAGCCAGGAGATGGCCCCCTACATCCGCGAGCGCGAGCTCCACTGGGAACCGGCGACGGGCGAGTTCGACGGCTTCGGCGTGCGCCACGCCTGGTGATGACCATTGACGCGGCCTAGGCCGCAACCGACGGGGATGACTGGATGGGTGGATGAATGGATGATTGTCTGACACCCATCCACACATCCATTCATCCATTCATCCTCTACCCGTGCGCGCAAAGCGCGCAGGGGCACGACGGAAGGTCTCAGCGTTGCGCTATTGTGTGCTCGGCGACGTTCACGCGAACCTCGAGGCCCTGGAGGCCGTCCTGGCCGACGCCAAGCGGCAGGGGGTGGACCGCTACGTGTGCGTGGGCGACGTCGTGGGCTACGGGGCCAACCCCTGCGAGTGCGTGGACCGCGTGCAGGGCCTCACCACCCAGATCGTCGCGGGAAACCACGACTACGCGGTCGCGGGCAGGACCGAGCTGGAGTACTTCAACGTCTTCGCCCGCGACGCGGTGGTGTGGACTCGCACGCAGCTCCCACCGTCCGACAGGACCTTCCTGCGCGACCTGCCGCTCACGCTGGCGCTCGACGGCCTGCTGCTGGTCCACGCCACGGTCCACCAGCCCGAGCAGTTCGGCTACATAGACGGCGAGCTGTCGGCACGCCTCTCCTTCGACGCCCTCCAGGCCGACCTGGCCTTCGTCGGCCACTCCCACGTCCCAGTCGCCTTCTTCTGCCAGAAGGACACCCAGCAGCTCCTCTACACGAAGGACCTCGAGCTCGAGCTCAGCGACAACGCGAAGACGATCGTCAACGTGGGCAGCGTGGGGCAGCCGCGTGACGACGACCCGCGCGCCTGCTACGCGGTCTACGACAGCGACCGCCGCACGGTGGTCCTCCGCCGCATCGAGTACGACGTCGAGGCCGCGCGGCAGAAGATCCTCTCCGCCGGCCTCCCGGAGGTCCTCGGCCTGCGGCTCCTCTTCGGGCGCTAGCACGCGTTTCTCCCGAAACGCGGGAAATCCGAAATGCCAAATCCGAAATCCGAAGGAATCTGGAAGCCCAAAACACGAATTCTCCAAACTCCAGAACGAAGAACCCTCTGGAGGTCTCCCTCCTGGTTGTTTTGGGTTTTGGGCTTGGGAGTTCGGATTTCTTTCGGATTTCGGGTTTCGGATTTCGGGCTTGGTTACGGCCCGTCGCGGCCATGAGGTGCAGCGGATGACCAGCGCCATCGCCTATGGCCGCGGCCGCCTCGGGCTGGATATGCCCGAAGGCTCTGTCGAGTTGCGCTCGCGTCCCGTGGCGCCGCTGTCCAGGCCAGAAGAGGCCATCGCGGAGGCCCTCCGCCACCCGCTCGGCACCCCGCCCCTGCGCGAGCTTGCCGCGGGGCGCCGCCACGCCTGCGTGGCCGTGGCCGACATCACCCGCCCCGTGCCCTATCGCCTTCTGCTCCCGCCGCTCCTGGCCGAGCTGGAAGGCGCGGTCGGGCGCATTACCATCCTCATCGCCACAGGCACCCACCGCGCCAGCACGCCTGAGGAAAAGCAGGAGATGTTCGGCCCCGAGCTCGCAGACCGCCTCACAATCGAGGACCACGACTCTCGCGACCCCTCGCAGCTTGTGGCGCTGGGGAAGCGCACGTCGAGCGGCACCCAGGCCTGGCTGAACCGCACCTACATGGAGGCCGACCTGCGGATTCTGACCGGGCTTGTGGAGCCGCACTTCATGGCCGGCTACTCGGGCGGCCGCAAGACCCTCTGCCCGGGCCTGGCCGACCTGCGGACGATCCAACGCTTCCACGGGCCGCGCTTCCTCGAGCACCCGGGCGCCGCCAGCGGCATCCTCGCGGGCAACCCCTGCCACCGCGAGGCCCGCGAGGTCGCCCACATCGCGGGCGCCGAGTTCACGCTCAACGTGGCCCTCGACCTTGAGCGGCGCCTCGTCGGCGTCTTCGCCGGTGGCCTCGACGAAGCGTTCGAGGCGGCGGTGGCCAAGGTGGAGGGCTTCTGCCGCGCCGAGGCCGCGGCGCCCGCCGACATCGTGGTGACCTCCGGCGGCGGCTACCCGCTCGACAAGACCTTCTACCAGACGGTGAAGGGCATGGTGGGCGCCTTGCCCGTCGTGAGGCCGGGCGGCGCCATCCTCATCGCCTCCGAGTGCAGCGAAGGGATCGGCAACCCCGAGTACGCCGAGCTGATGCTCCGCTACGACGGACGCCACGAGCAGTTCATCCGCGACATCGCCGCGCGGGACGATGTCCAGCAGGACCAGTGGGAGTTCGAGGAGCAGTGCAAGGTGCTGGCCAGGGTGGGCGTGGGCGGCCTCATCGCGTGCGCGGGCGGGATTCCGCGCGAGACCCTTCGCCGCCTCTCCGTCACCCCCGCCGCCGACCTCTGCGGCGAGGCCGGCCCCGAGCGGCAGCTCCAGGGCGCGCTCGACTCCCTGTTGCGCCGCGGCGCCGGCCGACGCGTGCTCGCCATCCCCGAAGGCCCCTACACCCTGGCTTGCCTCCACAACTGCGCGCCGTAGCTTCACGCCAGCAGGGGCCGCAGGTGTTTGATGCTGCGCTCGCCCTCGGCTTCGGTGGCGCACTCGACGCTGAGGATGCCCTGGTAGTTGACGGTGCGCAGGATGGCGATCACTTTCTTCCAGTCAATCACGCCGTCGCCGCAGGCGCAGCCGACGGGGGTGCCGTGGACCTTGCCGCGTTCGGCCTCGGCCTGCTTGATCGCGATGTCCTTGCCGTGGACGTGCACGACCTCGCTCTTGACGGCCTCAAGCAGCCAGACGTTGCCGCCGCCGTCGCCAGATTGACATCAGGGGCGCGCAGGCGTATCATACAGGTGAAATGAAGGAGCCGCGGTGATGAGGGAATGCTCAGAAGAGCTTCTTGGCGAGATCGCGCGGAGGCTGACCGCTGCCCTGCACCCGAGCCGCGTCTATCTGTTTGGCTCCCAGGCGCGCGGCGACGCCGACGGCGACAGCGACCTGGACCTCCTTGTCGTCGTGCCCGACACCGACACCCCACCTCGCGAGCTTGCCCGCCTCGGCCGCAAGAGCCTCTGGGGCATGTGCATTCCCGTGGATATCGTGGTCTGCACCGACTCCGAGTTGGCCAAGTGGTCCCAGGTGCGCTGCAACGTCATTCACACGGCAGTGGAGAAGGGGAGGCTTCTCTTTGCATCCTGATCGGGAGATGTTGCTGGAGTCGCTATGGATTGGGAGAAGATAATTCGGAGCGGCTTCGAATCCAAGGAACTTGACTATAAGCAAGCATGTTCTTGGGACGAGAATAACAGGAAAGCCTGTTGTGCTCTGGTAAAAGACATCCTTGCCATGGCAAACACCAAGGGTGGCCGGCTGGTTGTCGGCGTTAGCGAAGGGCCAAAGGGATTCAGTTACGATGGTTTGACACATGAGCAGGCTGCGACTTTCGAGACATCCAGGGTGAACCGCTTCCTTAACCGGTACGCCGATCCACCCATCAACACTGTGGTTCACAGACCGGAACTGGACGGGAAGACGTTTGTGGTCATCGAAGTGCCGGTGTTTCACGACACCCCGCACATCTGCCAGAAGGACTACACGGAGACACTGGAAGCTCCATGCATCTACGTGAGGACAGACAACAACGAGTCAGCGCCGCTGAAGACCAGCGCCGACTTCCGCGGCATCGTGGAGCATGCCATACGAAACAGGGGGGACCAACTGCTGACCTCGTTCAGGGCCATCCTCATGCACGGGGACCGGCCGCGAGAGGAGACGGGTACGGAGCTATTCCAGGCGCAGATAAAGGCGGGCTCAAAGCGCTGCGCCGAACTGTGGCCCCTCGCGAAGCGTCGATACCCATATCGCGAGACGGCCACGTTCCCTGCGCATTTTGAGCCTGCAAGGTTCCCGCTGAACATGCTGTACGAGATGGCGCGCCGCGCGAGCGTCAATTTCCGTGGGTGGCCATTCCTGTATATTAATGAACGCAACAGGGAAATGACCTACAACATTGATGACGGCGTCGAGACGTATGTCCCTAATGTGCTGCACTTCTGGCAACTGCGACAGTCAGGCATCTTGTACACGCAGCAGGAGTACCGCGAAAAAAGCGGAGACGGCACAGAGCCGATACTGGACCTGGATAGCTTCCCCCAGCTTGCGTGCGAGGCTGTCTACACCCTCACGCGGCTGTATGAGGGAGTCATGGACGGTTCGGACGGTGTTTGCCTCAGGTTCTGCCTGCATCAAGTGCAAGACGTCCCTTTTGGGTCGTCCAACCCGTACCGAGCCCTTGGAAGAGGGTATCCACCCAACCCGCCGGCATGCCGAATCCCTTCGATACGGTATGAAGTCTCGCGCGCCCTCGCGGAATGGCGAGCCGGCATCATCGACCACGCACTTGATCTCTGCGGTCATGTGTTCGATCGTTTCAACATTTCGGATACTGGAGAATGGAGCGGGGCATTGCCAGAGGCCCGCAAGCTCATAGAAGAGATGCTAGCGAAGAGACGATAGCCGGGCTACGGTCAGATTGAAGCGCCAGCGGCGCGTCTCCTCAACCGCGCGGGTCAGGACCTAGTGCAAGGAGTGCTCCGCCACGCGCATAGCCCACCACTGCGCTAACCGGGCGGCTTCTCTATCGTCCTCGTCCCTCGTGCTCGTCCATCGTCCTCGATTCTCTTCGCTTGGGGGAGAGGAGTCGAGGACGAGGACGAGGACGACTGGGCCGGAGTGAGAGCGTCACGCGAGCAAGGGCCGCAGGTGTTTGATGCTCCGCTCGGCCTGCTCCTCGGTGCCGCACTCGACGGAGAGGAGGCCCTGGTAGTTGACGGTGCGCAGGATGGCGATCACTTTCTTCCAGTCAATCACACCGTCGCCGCAGGCGCAGCCGACGGGGGTGCCGTGGACCTTGCCGCGCTCGGCCTCGGCCTGCTTGACCGCGATGTCCTTCATGTGCATGTGAACGACTTTGGCCTTCACCGCCTCGAGGAAGGCGTAGGGGTCCTCGCCGGCGAGGAAGGAGTTGCCGGTGTCGAAGTTCACCCTCAGCCACGGGCTGTCGTGGAGCTCGAGGATGCGGAGCATGGAGGGCTTCTTGGCGGTGTAGGGGCCGTGGGGCTCGACGCCGAGGTAGACCCCGTTGGCGTCGCAGCACTCGAGCATGGGCCGCAGGTTCATCTTCATGATGGCGAAGGCGTCGTCGGGCGTCATCCACTTGGGCGGGTACATCGTCTCGCAGATCATGACGACGGGCGGGGTGTCGAAGAGGCCGAGGTTGGCCAGGGCGCGGGCGTAGATGATCCCCTTGCGGGCGTACTCGACGCCGTAGCAGGTGTCGAGGAGGTCGGAGTGGGAGCTGAGGCCGGACATCTTGAGCTTCAGGCCGCCGCAGAGGTCCTTGAAGTAGTTGGGGTCGAGGTCGAACGACTGCACGTGGCAGTAGCCGGCGTTGCTCAGGAGGCAGCGGCCCATGAGGAAGCAGGGCTCGATATAGCGGTAGCCCAGCTCGGCGGCTTTCTTCGCGCCATACTCGAACGACTTGTCGGCGTGGCGGACGAACTCCAGGTTGATGCTGAGGTCCATCTTGCGGTCGGCCTTGGCGGCGGGTTTCGTCTCAGCCGCTGCGGCAACTCCGCCCGCGGCGAGCGCCCCCATCGCGGTGGCCGCCGCGAGGAACTCGCGGCGCCCGAAGCCATCCTGCTCGTGCTTCTCGGACATGGCGTTTTCCCTTTCGTTGTCGAAGGACAAGTTCAGCTTCCGCGTCGCGCACGCAAGCGCGCCAAGACTTGTTCGCCAGGGATAAGTTCCACTTCGCCCCTGTCAATCTCGGCCACCCGGCGCTCCGCCTCCTCCGCCCAGGCATCGTCGATCTCCCTCTGGGTCGGGCCGTTCAGGCTCGACAGCAGCTTCTCTACAATGGCGAGGCGGGCCTCCACGGGCAGAGAAAGGGCCTCGTCCACCACCTTCTGTTCCGCCTTGGTCATGGCTCCGACTTCCTTGCCACGCCCGCTGGTATTGTAAGCATGCAGGATATGAAATGTCAAGCATCGAACCCGCGTGGGCTGCAATCACGGATTTGCGCGCTGCCCATCTTGGTTCGTAGTTCGGCGTTTACGCGGTTCTTCTGTCCGCCTCGGCAACGCCCAAGACCGCCTGAAGGCCGACCTACGAACAGGAACGCCCCCTCCCGCGCACAAATCCGGTATTGCACCCGCCCGCGCGGGTGCGAGTGATTTCGTTCGGCCGCCAGTGGCCCCTCTCGCACACGGGCACGCCATCTCCTCCCGTTAGCAGGGTTCCGCGGAGCTGATTGCACACGTGTACACGTCTGCAATAGGTTTCTACACCGCGGCGGAGAGCTGTGTAACGCGGCTTCTCCTTCCTTGTCGGCGGGCCCTGCGACCCCGGAATAGCCTTCAAGCACGCACCCATAACCCGAAGGAGATTACACAGCCCCACCCGCGGTCCGGGGCGGGAGGAATCCGCCTGGGAGAGGCGGGCCACGTCCGCATGATGTTCACTCGCCTCTTTCAGCAACAGAAACGAATCGGGCGTGGCCCTTTTCGGACACCCGACGATGACGGGCCAGTAGGGGCAGCCCCTGTGGCTGCCCATATCCTGGGGTAGCCCGCACTTGGGCCGGGCAGCCACAAGGGCCGCCCCTACCATGCAGCAGTTCAGACGTAAGCACCCCCGCCGGGTGTCCCGCCCCCACCGACCTTGCGTCGGTGGGGGCAGGGATGCCGGGTGCGAACACTTACGTCTGAATCGCAGCCTACCATGGAGATGCGGTGTGCGAAAAGGGCCACGCCCGAACGATTCAGTCGTAGCGGTAGTAGACCTGGAGTGACATGATGGCGAGTGCGGTGAAGTAGATGCGGCCGGCGTAGTCGCCCCAGGGGTCGCCGGCGAGGCGCCAACTGCCCTTGAGGTCGCCCTGCCTGTCCTGGAGGGCGAGGAGGATTTCCTTGACGCGCGCGTTCCAGACGGCCCATTCGGGTCCTCCGAGCCGGCTGAGGGCGAGGGAGCCGTGGTACCAGAAGTAGATGTCGGCCCTGGGGTTCCAGGCGTTGCCGTGCCAGCGCGGGGCTCTGGGCAGTGCCGCGAGCATGATGGCGAGGGCCTTCTGCACCCGCGCGTCGGCCGGCCCGACCTCCATGAAGAGGAGCGCGTTGGCGCCCGCCGCGGTGAGTGCTGGGGTGGTGCGCCAGTTGGCCCCGGTGTCGTAGCCCACGGCGCCATCCTCGTGCGTGACCTGGCGCAGGAAGGCGAGGGCCTTGTCGTAGACCTCGTTGGGGAACTGGATGCCGGCTCGCTTGGCGCTCTTGAGGGCCATGATCTGCCAGCCGGTTACGGAGGTGTCGCCGCGCGCGCCGCCGGGCTGGTAGTCCCAGCCCCCGCTCGCGCCCTGGGCGCGGACGATGAAGTCCACGCCCTTCTGCGCGGGGAGGAGGAACTCGGTCTCGTCCGTGAGGCCATAGGCTTCCACGAGCGCCATCGTGCAGATGCCCTGGGCGTAGAGCGAACCGGGGAAGCGCCCGTCGGGGTCCTGGGCCGCCAGAAGGAACTTGATGGCCTTGGCGACCGTGTCGCGGAAGGGGCCGGGGTCGCGCGGGTTGTGGCCCGCGCCGAGGAAGGCGAGGAGCGCGAGGCCCGCGACGCCGACGCGGTGGGCCTGCTCCTCGCGGTGGGCCTCTGCGACGCCGTACTTCGCGTAGTCCCACGAGCCGTCGTCGTCCTGCGTGCGCTTGAGCCAGTCGAGTCCGAGCGCCACGGCCGCCTCGGTGTTCGCGTCGCCGCCGTTGCGTTCGAGGAAGAGCTTGCGGACGCGCGGGTCGCGCGAGCCGAAGGCGGCGTGCGCGCGTGGGAGGGGCGCCGCCTCGGGCAGCGCGACGGCCTCGGGCTCGAGGAGCTTGGGCGCAGGCGGGGCCGGCGGCAGCGCCGGGCGCGGAAACGCCACCTGTGCCTCTGGCACGCTCATCTGCGGCTCCTCGGCCGGCACCCTGGCCTCGGGCAGCGGGGCCAGCGAGCGGCCCCACCACCAGAGCGCGCCGGCCGCGAGCGCGAGCAGGGCCGCGTAGCGCAGCAGCCGCAGGCCCCACTCGGTCTCCACCGGCCCATCGCGGCGCGCGGGGGGCTCGCCGCCCGCGCCGGCCGTGAACGTGAGGCTCAGGCCGCAGTGGACGCACCTGCTCGCGGACAGCGGCGTCTCCTTGTTGCACTGCGGACACTTCATGGCTTGGTCTCACAAGGCGGCCAGTGGCCGCAACCAAAGGGGATGATTGGATGGTTGGATGGATGGATGATTGTCTGACAGCCATCCACCCATCCATTCATCCATTCATCCATTCATCCATTCATCCATTCATCCATTCATCCTCGCCAACACACACACGAGTCATGACCGAAGGGTCCAATCAGGGGGCGCACTGGAAGGCCCATTCCTTCGAGCAGCGGTTGCCCCGCACGTCGTCCACGGTGACCTTGACTCGGCAGGTTCCGGCGGGCAGCCCCTGTGCCGGCTGGAAGGCCACGATGCCGAACTCCACGCGGGTGCCCTTGGGGATCTTGACGTGGGTGCCCTTGATGTCCACCTGGTAGACGCCCTGGCTGACGATGACGGCCTCGCGGCGCTTGCCCCCCTCGCCCTCGGAGCTGAAGGCGACGTTGAGCGACCCGGGCGCGATGCCCGACGGGTCGGCGCACCGAAAGCTCACGACGGCGGACTGGTCGGCCGTCTTACCGTCGGGTTCGGGGCTGATGCCGAGGATGGCCGGCGGCTCCGCGTCGTCCTCGATGGTGAACGCCAGGGTGCGCTCGGCCTTCAGCCCCTGGGAGTCGGCCAATGCCACGTCCAGCTTGTGCTCGCCCGTGGCGAGGGCTTTCTCGGGGCGGTAGAACAGCTCGCCCCGGGTGAGGATCGGCTGGATGGGCACGCCATCGAGGCGCGCCGCGACGTTCTCCAACTGGAGCGAGCTGCCGATGGCTCGCGCGGCGAACTGGACGATGAGGATGGGGCGTGGGTCGTAGCGATGAAGGGCGTTGACGCGGAGGCCGAGGACCTCTGGCGGCGCTGTGAACGGCTTGAGGAGCTCGGCCAGCTTGGGCGAAGGGCCTTCGAGCTCTTCGAGGCGGCGGAGGTGCTTCACGGCCGCCGCGGGGTCCTGGCGCTCGACGGCCGCGCCTGCGGCCATGCGCTCGACGGCCACGCCGTCGGTGATGCCAAAGGCGCTCAGGAGCTGCCGGGCCTCGTCCCGGCGGCCCTCGTTCCACGCGCGGCTGGCGAGCGCGAGGCAGACCTGCCGCTGCTCCTGCGGCGGCACCTTGGCCTCGGCCAGGAAGTCCCGCCAGGCCGCGAGGCCCTCCTCGCGCAGGGCCTTTGGCATGCCAGACTTCGCAGCAGCGGCCAGGCACGCGCCGGCGAGCACCCGCAGCGCCGTCGGGTCCTTCGGCGCAAGGTCGCGCGCCTCCCTGGCCGCCTTGACCGCGGCCCCCTCGTCGCCCAGGATGCTCCAGCCGGCGGCGGCGCTGAGGCGGAGCCGCAGGCCGTGGGTCTTCTGAGCGGCCTCAGCGGCCTGCGCCTGCGCGTCGAGGCAGACGCGTCGGACCTCCTCGGGCAGTGCCGGGGCGCCCGCGTGGAGGCCGAGCGCGAGTGCGATGGGGGCGCGAGCGGCGGCGAAGGCGGGCTCGTCGCGCCCCTTGAGGAGCGCCCAGGCCGCCGCCAGATTCGCTGCGCCCCCCTGGCTCACCTTGGCGGCGGCCTGGCGCAGCGTGGCCGCTCGCTCGGCGGCGTCCCGCAGCGCCCGGGCTGGGAGCGCGGCGAGCCGGCCGAGGCAGGCCCCTGCATTCGCCCCATCCCCCTGGCGGCGATAGGCATCCGACAGGACCAGGAGCACGTCCGCCAGCCGCCCCTGCTCCCCCGCCTCCGCGAGGCCCGCGCAGGCGGCCTCGAGATGGCCGATGGCCGCGGCCAGGCCGTCGGAGCCCTTCCCGCCCTCCAGCGCCACGAGCGCCAGGCGGAGCTCCGCGTTGGCACGCTCCGGCCCGCTCGCCGCGTCGCGGAGCCGCAGGCAGTGGGCGCGGGCCTCATCGTGCCGCTTCAGCTTCAGGCAGACCGTGGCGGCGAAGTGGACCAGGTCCATGCGGTCGGGCGCGGCGGCCATAGCCACTTGGAGCGGCGCGAGGGCCTGCTCAAGTTCCCCCTGGCCATAGAGCTCCAAGGCGCGGGGCAGGGCTCTGCGGCGTTCGCGCAGCTTCAGCGCGCGGAGCAGGAGCGCGGCGCACAGGACCACCAGCGCGCCGCACGCGAGCCCCATCACGACTGCGAAGCCCCTCGACCGCATGGTGTTCTCACCTCAATGTCGCCGTGGCGGCTACGCCGCAAGGCCCTACGGTATCCTCACGTCCTCCAGGCGCACCCCTTTGCCCTCGCGAAGGCTCTGCCGAGCTCGCGCGACCCGCCGGAGGAAACGCGGGTCGTGCTCCAGCCGGTAGTCGAACCACTCATCCTCCGAGCCGAAGCCGATCAGAATCCCCGCCGGCTTGCCGTGGCGGGTGATGACGATCTCCTCCTTCTCTGCGAGGTGCAGATACTTGGAGAGGGCGTCCTTTACCTCATTCAATGCTGCTGTCTTCATTGAGCTCTCCGGTCGCTGTAGCCTGCCTTAGAGGGTTCGACGACGAGGACGACGACGACAACGACGACGATGGAGGAGGCTACGGCAGTTCCTTGAGCTCGATGTCCTTGAACCAGACCTTCATCTTTGCGCCGACGTGGAGCTGAAGGGCGATGATGCCCTCCTTCGCCCCCTTGTCGCTCTTCTCCGTGTAGTCCACGGTGGTCACGCCGTTGAGCTCGAGCTTGATCTTCGGGCCGTCGCACGTGATCACGTACTGGTTCCAGTCGCCCTTCTTGACGGCCTCGGCGACCTTCTTGGGGTCAACGTCGGCCAGGATTCCGCGGCCGCCCTCCTCGTAGAGGATGCCGGTGTAGCGCGACTCCGCGATGTCGGGCTGGTAGCCCCTCACCACGTAGTCGTCGGATTGCTTGCTGCGCACCTGGACGCCGGAGTTGCCGTTGCGGAGCTTGAACTTCGCCCTGAGGATGAAGTTCTTGTAGCTCTTCGCCGTGGAGAGGAAGCTGTTGCGCTTGATCTGCTTCTCGTCGGTGGAGCCGGCGATGGCGCCGTCCTCCACCTTCCAGAGCTCGGGGTCGCCGTTCCAGCCCTCGAGGGTCTTGCCATCGAAGAGCGGCTTGAAGCCCTCCTCGCCCTCCCCCGCCGCCGCCAGGCCGCAAAGGGCCAACGCCACACACACCGCGAGGTTCAGCTTGCGCACCATCGAGCCTCCAAACAAGGGGACTGCCTCTGCCCACTGCGGGCGAGTATAGCCGAAACGAGCCGTGCGCGCAACGAGAGTCGGGTTCGTGAGTATTGCCCCCAGTTCTGGTGAACCGTTCCGGAGCCCCGCCAGGGGCGTACTATAGCAGCCCAGGGCGAAGCCCTGGGAAAGGGGCGATAGGTAGGTCAGCCCTGAAAGGGCGTACTATCTGGTCTGGGCGCCACAAGCTGCCTGGGGGGGGCTAGTACGCCCCTACAGGGCTGAATCGGGGCGGCCACGAGTCCCAGGGCTTCGCCCTGATCTTTGCCCACATCTTCTGGGGGCTGGGGTTTAGCCCCCGAATGGGGGCGTTTGAGCCGTAGCCCAGGGCGACCGAAGGGAGCCCTGGGAAAAGGCCCCGCCAGCGTAG
>VGYW01000100.1 GCA_016872875.1 Planctomycetota bacterium
GCGATGAGGCGGCCTATCTCTTCCTTCGTGAAGACGAGCTTGTGCTCGAAGGCGGCCACGATGCCCTCCACGTCAATGCCGTAGTAGCCGCCGTTTGGGTGGACGCCCACCCAGTGCTTCGTCGAGCCGTCGGGCTTGTAGTCCCACGGGCCGGCGGGGTCCCAGTAGTTCCACACGTAGAACTTGCCCTCCTCGCGCAGGCGCATGCGGGCCTTCATCTGCTGCCACCACTTCTCGGCCCGCTCCTTGTAGACTGGTTTGCCCGTGGCGTCGTGGAGCGCGATGAGCCAGCAGGCGATGAAGTTCTGCTTGTTCGCGGGGTGCGAGAAGCCGTCGGTCTTGCGCTTCTCGTAGCCCTCGGTCCACTTGCCCGTCGCGGGGTCAATGCCGAAGGGGGGGACGACCCAGACGCCGCCCGGCCCTGGCCCGAGCGAAGTCGAGGGCTTGGCCTCGCGCCAGGCGCCGCGGGTGTCCCACTTCTCGAACGTTGCCTCGTTGAGCTTGAGCCACTCATCGGCCTTCGCCCCATACTTCTCCTTCAGGGCGGGGGCCTTGCGGATTGCGTCGGCGATGAGGACGAGCGGCCGCAGGCCCATCGCCTCGCCGAGCTGGCTGTCGGTCAGAAAGTCCTTCGTGAAGGCGCCGCCCGTGCCGGCCTTGGGCCAGCCCACGAAGCCGTCGGGCTCCTTCACCCCCCGCTTGATCCAGCTATCGGCCCAGTCAATCAGAAGATCAATCCATTTCGTGTCGCGGGTGGCGAGATAGCCGTATGCGAAGCCGTTGAGGAAGGGGCTGATGAGCCAGCCGATCTCCTCGCCCGTCTCCTTGTCGCAGTAGCGGCTCCGCGCCGAGTTGAGGATGTACTTCTCCCAGCGTTCCAGCCAGTCCTTCGCCTGTGCCGCGTCGAGGGCGAGAGCGGCGGGCGCGAGCGCCGCGGCCCCGGCCCCCAGCGCCACCCGCCTCAGCAATTCCCTTCGGCCGATACGATCTTGTTCCTCATCCATGCGCGTCCTCTCCTGTTCGCAAGGCTGGTTCCGCTTCGTCTCGCCGGGATTATAGCCCGGCCTGCCAGGCAGTGCAACGCGCGGCACGCTCCGAGTTCGTAGTGCGGCCTTCAGGCCGTATTCTGGACAGAAACCATTCAGGGCAGCCAGGGTGTGGCCCAGGGCGCCGTGGCCTTGAGCGCGGCGGCACGCGCGGGGGTGGGGGAACGGAGGCAGGCGAGGATGGCGACGCGGCGAACGGCCATCTGGGGATGAGCGAGCAGGCCCGTGACGATGCGGTGGGAGTCCTCCGCCTTCATCCCGCAGAGGGCCTCGGCCGCATCCCGCTGGAGAGAAGGCCACACCGCCTGAGCCTTCGCCTCAGGGGGGGCGAGGAACGCCTCCAATGTCCGGCGGGCCTCGGCCGTGCCTATTGCGCCGAGCGCTGCCGTTGCCTCCATCTTCAGGCGGAAGTCCCACCAGCTTCTATGGGTCGGCCGAAAGGGCACGTCGGCGCGCTTCGAGACGACGGGCTCGAGGAGCGGGTCGTCGCGCTGGATGACTCTGACCAGCGCGGGCACGGCCGAGGCCGCCTTCAGCTCGCCGAGCGCCCGCGCGGCCATCGCGCCGTCGAGCGCGTGGTAGGCGATGTCGAAGTGAAGGCCGCGGTGCTCGATGCAGCGCCGGAGCGCGGCGACGGCCTCAGGCTTTGGCTGGCCGATCTGGCCGAGCGCCCAGGCCGCCGCCGCGCGGAGCCTGATGGCCTTGATGTCGTCAGCCCGGTCCGCGGGCGTGGTTGCGAAGCGGCGCGCGCAGGCGGGCTCTGCGTCCAGGATGGCGACGAGCCTTGGGACCGCCTGATGGATTTTCGCGCGCCCGACGGCCCACGCCGCCTCTGCGCGCACGGCCGGGTCCGCGTCGTCCAGCAATAGCAGCAGCGTGCTGCGCACCTCCGCGGTGACGGTCCCCGGGTGGTGGCGTGCCGCCATGCCAAGCGTCCACGCGATGTTCGCTTTCACCGAGGCGCGCAGAGGCGGGACGCGCGCCAGCACGATTCCTGGGGCCTTGACGCAGTAGTAGTTGACCAGGCGCGCCGCTGCCAGGCGCGGCGGCAGCGTCGCGCTCGGCTGCTCGAACAAGGCATTGAGCAGTTCGTCCACAGGTGGGGCGGCCACGGGCACTGCGCGGGCCGGCGGGGCCGGCTTCGGCGGCGACGCGGGGCGGCCAAGCTCTGTCAGCGTCAGGCGTGGGTCGTCGAGCATGACCATCTGGCCGGGGAGTTCGAGCGCGGCGCGGACCGGCTCGGGGTCGCAATCGCCATCGTCCAGCCCCTTCTTGTAGGGCAGGGGCCGGATGCGGGCCTCCTGGCGGATGGTCTCGCTGTTGTAGTGGTTGATCGAGACGACGTGGTCGAGCATGTCGGCGTCCCGCAGGGCGCGCAGGACCTCGGCGTCAATGCCCGGTTCCTTGATGTCGAGGTGGAGGAGCGCGGCGTGCTGGCGAGCGAGCGCGAGGGTGGCGCGGAAGGTCGGCACGCGCTCCTCCGGCGCCGTGAGGCCCTGGGGGCTGTTGTGGCGGTGCAGGAGCAGCTCCTCGTGGTAGAAGTCGGGGATTCTGCCAAAGGCGTCGAGCAGCCCATCCACGCCTTCGTCGTGGAACATCACGAGGATGCCGTCCCGGGTGCGGCGGAAGTCGATCTCGAGGCCATCCGCGCCCGCCTCCATTGCCGCGCGGTAGGCCGAGAGGGTGTTCTGGGTCGCCATCTCCATCGCCCCGCGGTGGCAGATGACGGCGGTGCCGGCGCGGCGCTTGGCCACCTTCGCGTGGCGTGCCGCGGCTTCCGCGGCGGTTTCGGGTGGCAGAGGCGCCGCCGCCTCGACGTTGAAGAGGGGCGTGGCCTCCGCGGCCGCCGGCTGCCCCTCGCCATCCGCGGTAGCGCACAGCGCGAAGAGGATGCCCACCACGGAGACACTGAGCACACGGAGCGGGGAGGGAGAGAGCATCCACAGATGGCCACAGATTCGCACAGGTGCAGAAAGGGCGATCGTGCCTGAAGCGTGGCGATGGGGTGTCTTCTTGCCGGCGGCCATCCGTGTGCTCCGTGGTGAGGCCCGTCTTCTCCGTGCTCTCCGTGTCTCCGTGGTTGCCTCCGGCGCGCCGCGCGGGCTACTTCACCTCGGGCAGCCGCGGGGGGAACTCGTCGCGGATGCCGAAGAGCCAGGGGTTGTGCTGGCGGAAGCTGCGGTACTCGGCTTCGCTGACGAGGCGCCGCAGCAGGAGGCAAGCCGTCTCGATTGCCACGCAGGGGCCGCCCGAGGTGATCGTGCGCGTCTCCTTGTCGAAGACGAGCGGCCTGAAAGCCCCGTCCTTTCTGTCGGTGTAGAGCGGGTAGTCGGCGGCGTCCTTCAGGAGTTTCGCCTTCCGCAGGAGTTCCTGGCCCCAGCACATGAGGGCGATGATGCCGCCGCGCTCGTGGACGCGTCGCACGATGGCCACCGTGCGGTCGCTCAAGAGGTCTTGCTGCCCCTTGTCCGTGCGGCGGCCGCGGCCCGTGCCCACGCAGGCGGGAATGGCCACGGCGTCGAAGCGGTCAATCTCGTCGTCCTTGAGGTCGCGCACCAACACGTCGGGGCGGACGTGCATGCTGCCCATGCTGTTCACCTCGCGGTCGAAGCCAGCGACGACGACCTCGATGGCCCTCACCTCGGCGGCGTCGGGCGCGCGGCGGAGGACGCCGTTAGAGGCCCGCCTGGTGTGCGAGGCCCAGGCCAGGACGCCGCTGAAGGCGGCGAACTCGATCTCGTCGAAGTTCTCGCCGAGGAGGATGAGGACGCGCTTTGGGCGGGCCGCCTCGGCTTCCGCCGCCGGGGCTGCCGCGGCGCTGAGGAGACACGCAAGCCCTGCGACGATTGCGTTCATGGCCTTGCTCCAGTTCATTGCGATGCGGGCCGCTGCCGGACGTCGTAGCACAGGAGCGTGTCCTGGTCGCGGATGTAGAGCCGGCCGTTGGCGAGGGCGGGGTGTGCCCAGGCGGGCTCGCGGGTGCGGTCGGGCTGGTCGAAGCGGCCGGCCTCCTTGTAGCCGTCGGGGGCCGCCTCGGCCAGGATGACGGGGCCTTTGTCGTTCCGCAGATAGAGTCGCCCGTCGGCGGCGACGATGGCGCACACGCCCGGCCGGGCGTCGTGCCACGCCAGCCGCCCGGTCTTGAGCTCGATGCAGGCGCAGCCGGCGAACACCTGGGCGCCATACAAGTGGCCGCCGACGGCCACGTAGCCGCTGTGCACGTTCCTCAGGTCCCGCGTCTCGTAGACCTTCTGGGGCGTGGCGCCCGCCTCGGGGGGTTTCAGGGCGTTCGCCCACCACTGCGAGGTCACGAACACCAGCCCGTCGGCGGCCAGAGGAGTGTTGCAGCTATAGCCCGGGTCAGGCGTGCCGAACTTGGCGAACCAGAGGAACTGGCCGCTCGCGGCCTCGACTGCGGCGACGCCCTTCTGGAGGTATTGGACGTATTGCCGCTTGCCGCCCGCCTCCGCGATGATCGGCGAGGAGTAGTTCGCGGCGTCCGCGTGGGGCAGGGCCGCCTTCCACAGCGGCTTGCCGCTCGCCGCGTCGAGGGCCACGAGCATCGCGTCCTTCGCCCCGGGCGTCACCACCACGCGGCCGGCATCGACGAGGGGCGATTCGGAGAAGCCCCAGCGCGGGACGGTTCCGCCGAAGTCGCGCACCAGGCTTGCCCGCCACGCCTCCTTGCCGTCGGCGGCCGCCAGGCAGGCCACGTCGCCCCCGACCGTTTCCACGAAGAGCCGCCCGCCGCTCACGGTAGGCGTCGAGCGGCTGCCCGCAGGCCCAATCCGCCCCGAAGGGGAGATGGCCTGCGACCAGACGGGCTTCCCCGTCGCCTCGTCGAGCGCGAAGACCCGCTCCTCCCCCTTCACGTGGCCCTGGGAGAAGACCTTGCCGCCGGCTATGGCGGCTGACGAGAAGCCCTCGCCCAGCCCCGTCGCCTTCCAGGCCAGGGGCGGGCCGCCGGGCGGCCAGCTCTTGAGCAGCCCTGTCTCTATCGAGACGCCGTTCCGCTCCGGCCCGCGCCACTGCGGCCAGTCGCCCTTCCCACCGGGCGCCTGCCCCGCGGCGGCGCACGCCGCACAAACTCCCACGAGGAGCGTAGCCGTCACAGAGCGTCCTGGGCGGCAGAGCGAGACCACTCGGTCTCCTTCCATAGCCAAGATTGTGGAAGACACGGACAAACAAGTTTGTCCGTGGCACCCCCGTTGGCTTGGGCATGGTTGCGGGTGCCACGCCCAAACTCGTTTGGGCGTGCTCAACGAACCACGTTCCATAGGGCCAGGCGGATTATAGCCCTGCCCGGCTGCGAACGCAACAGGCGTTGACACCGGGGCCACCCGCCACCTCGGCCCCGACAACATCGAGTGGCAGTTCACCGTCAAGGATCCCGACGGCAAGGTGATGTTCGAAATGTCGGGGAAGCTCGTGCGGAAGAAGTGAGCGGCGCGGCGCCGGCCCCTGCCGCAAAGTCGCGCGCTTGCACCCGCCGCGAGGCAGGGGTATGATGGAGCCGGTTAAGGACACTGCACAAGTACCCCGGCAACGGAAGCAAGGAGCGGGAATATGGTTACAGCAGTCGCCCCACCAGCCACGAACGCCGCGGCCAGGAGGTGGCTGGCGGTGGTTGACAAGCTCATGTCCGACATCGAGCGGTGGGCGAAGGAGAAGGAGTGGCTGGCGGCCCGGCTCGAACCCAAACTGGTCACTGAGCGGTCCGCCGGCACGTATTCTGTCTCCGACCTGCGGATTCGGACGAACAGCGGGGTGTTGGACGTTGCCGTGGTCGGCAGGGAGATTTCCGGGGCGGAGGGCAGGGTGGACCTGGTGGCATTCCCCACGATGGACCGCTTCATGTTGATCCGCACGCGCGGGCGGTGGGTCGTGGAAACCGACCTGGGGTTCCCCTGGCCGAAGAAGTGGGGCAAGGCGACGTTCCTCGAACTGGCCCGGATGCTGACGAGGGCCTCATGAACCGCCAGGCACTGTTGGACCGGCTCCAGGCGGCAGAGAGGGAACACCGGGTGGCGGCGCTCTCGGTGGAAGACCTTCGGGCCAAGGCGGGCAAGGACCCGACGCGGCTCCAGAAGGAATCGCTGACGCTCGCAGACGTTGGGGCCTGCCACGACAACCTTGAGGCTACCTACCTTGTGCGTCTCTTCGCCGAGTTCGAGACGCCTCTCAGGCTCTACTGGCGTGACGTGCGGCGAAGACGCAAGACCTGGCAAACGATCGGCGCGGAGGACCTGATCGAACGCGTGGGGACCTACCTCAGGGTCTCCGATGAGCTCCGCTTTCGCGTCCAGGAGGTCCGACAGCTCCGCAACGCCATCGTCCACCGAGCAAGCGCGCTCCACCCCACAGAGATCGCTCTGCGGCAGTGCTCGTCGTTCCTCGGCCACTTCCTGAGCCATTTCCCACCCAGATGGTAGCCCCACTACCTTCCGGTGGATTGCCCCTGCAGCTCATCAATCAGCTTCCCCCACGAGCCATCGAGGGAAACGCCAGGCTGGTAGAAGAGGGACTGGCCCGTGTTGTCCTTGCCGGCCATGAAGCGTTCGCGGAAGAGCTTGTAGCCATCGGCCACGACTGCCTTTGTCACCCCGGGCCGGGCCGCGCCGTAGTTGGCCGCCAGAAAGCAGTAAAGCGCATCGTCGGCCAGGAGACAGCCAGGGTGTTCCTCCAGGTGCTCGCGGACGTGCCACGGCTCGCAGCGGCGAATGTCGAACGGGAAAGGGTAGCACGTGGGATACTGCTGGGCGCCAAAGGCAGTGTAGCACCCGCGCGCCGTCCCTTCCGGCAGCAACTCGATGGCGCCGACGTGCCATGTCGATGCGCCCTTGGGCGGGAGCGCGCCATGGAGAAGCCCCCAGATGTTCACTGACACCACTCGCGACTCGAAGCCCTTGCGCCGGATGTGGAGTTGCGCGGTCGGCGGCGAAGCGACGGCGTCGCGGGTGTTTGAGCCGCTCCCCTTGCCGCCGGCGCTCACCGGGGCCGACTGCCAGGCCTCCAGCTTCAGCGTCGAGAAGTCGAAGCACCCCTGCGGATCGGTGCGGACGCAGAAGGGGGAAGCGATAACGGACTCAAGCATCCTGTAGTCGTAGCTCATGACGACGGCCACTTCTGTGCCGGAGTGGTCCGTCTGCCCCTGCAAGGTAACGATGCCCGCCAGCGGGAGGGGGGCCGGCACCTTCTTGCCGGGCCTCTTCATCGCCTCCACGAGGGTCGGCGGCTGTGCTTCCTTGCAGAATGCCTCGGCAGTGATGCGATGGTTCAGGAAGTCAGAGCACACTGTCCAGAACGGGTCACCCTTGGCCTGCTTGTAGAGCGGGAGTCCCGGATTGGGCGTTCGGCGGGACACGTATGCGATGGCCGCCAGAAGCACAACAACACCCAGGGCCACCCACAGCTCGAATCTGACCTTCATGGCCCCCTCTGCACAGCGGGGTCAATGCCCCCGTGCTTGACTTCGGCCACGGGTTCCTTAGACTGATGCCGGTCCTCTCCTGGTGATTAGACGCTTGGGCAGCAGCCGAGTTCCCATCCCCGTCGGGGCAAGGGGTCGAGAGAATGGCCGAACAGCAGCTTGTGGTTTCGTGCGACGAGGCAACCGGGCAGGTGTGCTCGGTGAAGCTATATGAGCAGGAGCTGCTTGACCCCAGACAGCCGGTGCGCTCGGAGCTGTGGGTGAATGGCTCGCCCCTGCCGCTCCGCAAACACCGCGACCCCAACGACCCGACGCGGGAGATCGTCCACTTGAAGGGCGAACGGTTCGTGGACCAGCTCTCGGGCTGGGGACTCGTGCTCGCCCGCACGATGGGCGGACGCCACAACACGCCGTTCAATTGCTTCGGCGTCACCTACCTCATCCGCCGCGAGCTGGCCGACCAGACGTGTCCCTGCCCCGGCCCAGGCGGCCCGGTGGTCGAGGCCCCGCTGTACGTGGACACCTTCTCGCTGCTGAACTGGAACTGGCGTTTCTGGGGCGATGACACGCGGATGATCTTCGCGTCGTCGCACTCGACCGGGCCGACCGACGAGTTCGGCCACTGCGGCTACGAGCACGACACGCCCGAGCGCTGCAAGGCGTTCATGCAAAACGTCTGGCGGCGGCTCTATCCAGGCGTCCTGGCCATTCACGGCGGCCTCTTCTACAACGCCAGGACCGAGCACTGGCTGGCCATCACGTGCCGGCGGCCAAACGTGGGCTACATCCTGAACATCGCGGACGCGGGGCGGGGCGTGGGCTACGATTTCACGCTCCACGCGCCCTGGCGCCTCGGCGATTCGCTCCACATGCCCGAAATCAAGCTCTACTACGGCCGGACCCGCGAGGAGATGCTGCGCTGGCTGGGCTGGTACGTGACCTTCTACTACGAGGAGCCGCCGGCCTGGGTCTTCAAGACCGTCTTCGGCGAGGGGTTGGCGTGGAACAACCAGCCGACCTGGACCCAGCAGGCCGACTACTGGGAGAAGCGGCTCGCCAGCGGCGAGCTGAGCGGCATCGGCTACTCGCTCGTGACCAACCGCCCCGTGTGCAGCGGCACGACGCCCCTGGGCTACGAGCCCGACCCCAATCACGGCACGCAGGCGGAGTTCAAGGCGATGTGCCGCCGCCTCGCCGACAAGGGGGTGCCCGTGCTCATCTGGATGAGCCACTCGGGCCTCCAGCCCGGCGCGACCGACATTGACGACGACTGGTTCATCCGCGGCGTGGACGGGCGGATGTGCCGCTCGTGGGGCCACATTGACGGGGGGATGTGCTACCCGAACTTCGGGCACCCCGGCTACATCGAGTACACGAAAAAGTGGATCCGCTTCTACATCGCTGAGTGCGGGGCGAAGGGCATCTTCCTCGATTGCATGGGCTTCGCCAGCCCGCCTGACTACACGCCGCGGCCCTGGATGCGGTTCCCCGGCGACACGAACCTGACAATGAACCGCTTCATCGAAGAGGCCTACGCCTGCGTCAAGGCGTGCGACCCCGAGGCCATTCTGCTCGGCGAGGGGGCGCCGCTCGACTCGCCGGTGAACGTCTTCTCCATCCACTCGAACCCCGTGCGCGCGATTGATGGGCTTGGCCCGCGCGACTTCTTCCTTCAGCTCAACCGCTGGGCGCCGAAGCGATTGGTGATTGACCAGGGGCCGCGCCTCTTCCCCGCCGCGGGCTTCACCTGCCGCGAGGAGCGGCCGGGCTTCGAGGAGAAGAACCGCTACCTCACCACCCTGCTGCGGGCCAAGGGCGGCCGCGACGCCTTCACCCACCTGCCCGGCGACCTGTCGGTGATCGGCGACCTACTGGTAGTCTCCGCGCCCGAGGGGGAGAAGGTCACGCGGACCCTTCGCCTCCCCGAGCCGTGGGCGGGGGTGAAGCTGCTGGTGGAGGAGACCGACGGCTCGCGCCTGCGCCGCGCCCGCGATGGCTCGTTCGGGGACGTGCCGCCCGGCATCTACCGCATGCGGCGGTGAGCGGCTCAGCGCGCTCTCTTGAGCATGGTGCCTGCTTCCACGCAACGATCAAATGGCTCGGCCAGGCCGGTGTCGGCCGGGGTCCCCGTTTCGGCGCGGGCGAGACGCTCGACGGCGGCCAGGGGGCGGCGGCCATCGCACCAGTAGAGCCCGCTGGTGAGCCAGCGGGACCAGGGGAAAAGCCCCATCCGCCGCTCGCGCGGCAGCGTCTCGCACGTGCACGTGCCCCAGACCGTGCGGCGGTAGACCGGCCCCTCGGACGGCAGGCCGGGGAGCGGCTCGGCGTCGCGCGGGGCGAACCTTGCCGCCGCCGGCTCCCAGACCCCTTCGCTCACGCCCCAGCGCGCGAGGTCGCGGAGCACGCCTGCCGCGGCCCGGCGGTCGAGCAGCCCCGCGTCGTCTCGTGGCGCCCCTTCGGGCGGACCGGGTGTTGATGGGCCATGGCGGAGTTCATGAACTCCGCCATGGCCCACCCGAGCCACTTCGCGCTCCACCCACGCCGCCGCCGGGCCAATGCGCCGTTCGGCAAGGGCGTCGTCCAGCGAGGCCATCGCGTAGGCCCACGCCGCGGCGAAGAGGGTGCTGTGCCGAAGCGAAGCCGGGTCGCACACCTCAGGCGTGTCGGCGCTGGAGTGGTAGCCGCGCGCGGGGCCGGTCTTGCCGAGCCAGATGGCCGGGATGCCGCAGGCGGGGTCGGCGATCATGTCGTCGGCCGTCGGGACGAAGCGCTTGGTGAGGACGTGCCAGGCGTCGCCCGCTTGCTCCTGGAGGGCATGGGCGATGAGCGCGCCGACGGCCCAGCCGAAGCCGGGATTGCTCAGGGGGCCGTAGTGGACGGCGAAGGGCCGTGCGGCGGTGGCTTCGTCGCCCACGCCATCGAGGTTCAGCCCCGCCAACGCCCGCCGCCTCAGCCCCTCATTGGCCATGGCGAAGGCGAGCATGCCGATGCACTCCTCGGTGAGGATGGCGCGGATGCTGTGGCGCGGCCGCGGCAGCGCGCCGGCAGCGATAAGCTCGGCGAGTAGGGTCATCGCCTCGATGATGGCGGCGACGCCGCTGGCGTTGTCGTGCGCGCCCTGCTCGGCGGCGTGGCCGAAAAGCCAGACCTCGCGCGACGGGTCGCGGCCCTCCAGGACGGCGGTGACGTTCTGCCCGTGGCCATCGTAGAGCTGCGCGTCGCAGAAGCCGGCGATGCGGAGCCGCGGGTCTGCGGCCAACCGCTCGCGGAGCACTCGCCCCTTCGCGGGCGAGAGGACGAAGCCCGGCATCACCTGGTCGTCCGCGTGGAAGTACCAGCCGTAGGGGCCGTCGGACCAGGTGTTGCACCACTTGGTCGTGTCGGGCGTGTAGCCGGGCCCCTCGCCGAGGAAGTCGCTGACGAGCGCCAGGGGCTTCATGCCGAGTAGCCGGTGCTTGCCTTCGAGGGGATAGCGCGCCGTGAGGACGAACTTGCCCTCCACCGCCTCGGGTGTGAGGGTGGCCAATGCGTCGGCGTCAACCACCTCGCCGATGGCGGGGGCGCTCGCCGAGCCGAGCGGGCCGCTCCAGGCCACAACCGCGCACGGGCACTCCGCGCGGTCAGCCAGCACGAGGCCCTCCTCGGTCGCCAGGCGGGCCGACGGGCAGTCCCACGCCACGTGAGTCGTCCAGTCCTGGTAGCGGGTGCGGCCGTCGCACAGGTAGGGGTCGAGGCGGGCGTCGGCTAGCCCAGCCGCGGCGAAGGCGTCGCGGGCGAACTCTGCGGCGGCGCGCTGGCGCGGCGTGTCGAACCAGCGCTCCTGCTCCCAGAGGGCGGCGAGGAGCTCGCGCTGCCGCGCCGCCTGGTAAGCCTTGCCAGCGGACTCGATGAGAGCCTTCAGCACGGCTGTTGCTCCCTGGCCTTCCACTGCACGGCGAGGAGCAGTGCGCCGAAGGCGATCAGGACCGGCCCCTCGCCGAGGGTCCACCACCAGGGCATCCCGACGGAGAGGTCGGTGACGAGGAGGAGGAGCCCCACGGCCATCGGGGCGACCGCCGCGTAGGTGACCAGTGCGGCGTAGCGCCGCACGTCGCTCGACACCACGAGCATCAGGCCGCCGTTCGCCGCGTAGAGGGCCGACACGGAGCGGGCGAGGTACTCGGCAATCGGCCCCTGGGGGAACTGCCCGAAGCCGAGGAGCTCATGGATGAGGGCCATCCAGCTCCGTGGCATGACCGCGGGGAAGATGGCCAGGGCCTCCACCACCCCAGCCGCCCGCAGGAGGAGCACCAGGAGCCGTTCCGCACTGTTCGCCATAGCGTGCCTCCTTTCCGCCTCTCCTCTACCACAATCGCGGCCGCGGCGCAACAGGGCTGGAGCGGAACGGCTTCCCGTTCCGCCGGCGACGGAACGCGACGGCGTTCCGCCCCATCGCCCCTCGTCCCTCGCCCCCGCGCCCTCCATACTGTGTCAACCCCGCGCCCCTGATGTTCGACACACTATGGGTGTTCTGGCGATCCGGAGGCATCCGTGGCGGTCCCGGCATACTGTGTCAACCTCATGACCGCCACACTATGGGTATTTCGGCGATCCGGACGCATCCAGGGCCGTTCTTCCCATAGTGTGTCAACTGCGCGCCTGATGTTTGACACACTATGGGCGCTTTGGCGATCCGGACGCTTCCCTGGCCGTTTCTCCCATACTTGGCCGCCCCCCGCCCTCAGACACCTCCCGCGGGTTCCAAACCCGCGGGAGGTTGAGGGCTCTGACGCCCTGAAAACCTCTCGTTCCCACGCTCCGCGTGGGAACGCAGGCCCGGCCGCTCTGCGGCCCCACCTCGGCAAGCGAGACGCTTGCCGCTACATACCGCGACCCGCGGCACCAAAACCGACACCAAGACCACTGAGGGGTGCAGAAGATTGTTACAGGAACTGGATAGGCGACTTCATTGAGGACTCGGGTGTCGCGTGCCCCCGCGTCGTCGGTCCGCACCACACCCGAACTGGGCTTGACTTCGCCTACGATTCCGTCAACAATGGGCGGGGTGAGAGCCAACGTTGCGTCGTGACCCGTGCATGTGTGGGGGATGGATGGATGAATGGATGGGTGGATGGGTGTCAGACAAGCATCCATTCATCCACCCATCCAATCATCCCCCCGGGGTGCGGTCGGCGGCCGCGCTAAGAGGGCAGCGGATGGAAGCGTTCACGCCCAGGTCGAGCGGTCTGAGGCCAGGCGACCCGTGGGCGAAGAAGTGGGCAGTGACGGCGCGGCTGCCGTTCCTGACCGCCTCGGTGACGCCGGTGCTGGCGACGGCGGCGGCGGCGTGGCGGACCGATGGCACGCTGGCCGTGGGCCTGGCGGGCCTGGCGCTCCTCGGCATCGCATTCATCCACGCGGGGGCGAACCTGGCGAACGACTACTTCGACCACCTGAGCGGCGCGGACGCCGCGAACCGCTTCTCCACGCCGTTCTCGGGCGGCAGCCGGGTGATTCAGGAGGGGGTGGTGAGCCCGCGAGCGGTCGTGGCGGCGGCCGCGGCGTGCACTGCGGCGGGGGCGGCCTGCGGCTTCGTCCTGTGGCTCTCCACGCGCGGCTACGTGCTGCTGGGCATAGGCGCGCTGGGGATTGCGATTGGCTGGTTCTACACTGCGCCGCCCCTGAGGCTCGTCCACCGCGGCCTCGGGGAGCTGACGACGATGCTGGCCTTCGGCGTGCTGCCCGCGCTGGGCACCGAGTGGGTGCTGCGCGGGCGCCTGACCCCGCACGTGAGCTGGGTGGGGCTGCCGGCCGGGCTCCTGGTCGCCGCGATCCTCTGGATCAACGAGTTCCCGGATGTCGGGGCGGACGCCTCGGCGGGGAAGCGGACCCTCGTTGTGCGGCTCGGCCCGCGCCGCGCCATCGCGGCCTACGGACTCCTGCTGGCCGCCACCTACGCCTCGGTGGCCGTGGGGGTGCTGCTGGGCTGGATGCCGGCCCTGGCGGGCAGCGTGGCGCTCGTCGCGCCGCTGTCGTGGCGCATCCTGCGGGTCCTGAGGGCGTCGTATGCCGACGTTCGCGCCCTCCTGCCCGGCATGGCGGCCACGATTCTCCAGCAGGTGGTGTTCCTGCTCATCCTCGCGGGGGCCGCGGCCGCGGACGCCGGCCTCGCCGCGTGGCGGGCGCAGTAGCGGGCCGCATCCAGAAAGGATGATTGGATGGTTGCATGAGTGGATGACTGCCCGACACCCATCCACCCATCCACCCATCCATCCCCTTCTGATCCACTCGCACAAGAGAAATGTCAGATCCAATCACCTTTCGGCGCAGGTTCGGGCGCGTGGCCGCCGCCACGGCGTGCGCGGCGGCGCTCTGCCCCGTGCTCCTGTGGCACGCGCGGGTGCTGCCGCTGGGCGAGCGGCAGCCGGAGGTGGTGCGCTCGTGCCTCTGGCTCACCGCGGCGCTGGGGGCGTTCGCGCTCGTGGGCGTCGCGCGCGCGCTGCGGGAGCGGGCGGTGCTGGACGCGGAGGGCCTCACGCTCCACGGGCTGCTGCGGAAGCGGACGGTGCCGTGGGCGAGCGTGGCGGAGGCGGCGGCGCCGTGGGGACTCTACGCCGACGTGCCGCTGGCGCTCAAGCTGCGGGGTGGA
Organism: Planctomycetota bacterium; assembly: GCA_016872875.1. The sequence goes on from VGYW01000100.1 coordinate 14,105, forward strand.
TGGGGTGGGCTGCTCGGACGCCTCCTGCCGCGCCGCGTGTGCCTCACGGGGCACTGGCGGGACCACGAGCGGCTCGTGCGCGAGGTGGTGGCACGCGTGCCCCACGCGGCGGTGAACCGCCGCCTGCGCGCCTGGCTCGCCGAGCCGGGCCGCGTGCCCTGGCACCAGAGGCTGCCTCTCCTCGCCTGCCTGGCCGCGAGCGTGGCCGCGAGCGGCTACGCGCTCTGGGACGCTCTTGCCGAGGGGCTGATCGGGCTGGTGCCCGGCGGGCTTGTGGCCGCGAGTGCCGTGCCGTGCGCCCTGGTGGGCGGCCCGGTGGGGCGCGAGTGGCGCCCCAAGCTGGCGCTGGTGGCCGGCTATGCACTCCTGGCGCTCTCGGTGGCCCTGGCCGCCACGCCGCTGGTCCTCCACGGGCTGAGCGACTGGATGGTGCTCCTCCTGGCGGCGTGCCTGGGCTGGGCGGCGGCCACGTTCGCCGTCTGCCTTCCCTGGGCGCCCAGCAGTAGGCGCGGCTGTGGGCGGGGCCTCCGTGCCCCGCGGGGCAGGGACGCCCCGCCTACAGAGACGCGGGGCACGGAGGCCCCGCCCACAGCGCGGAGGCTCACCCCACAACGAGTAGTCGGCGCCGCTTACGCCGGGGCGCTCGCCGCCGCCATCTCTGCGGCCTGGCTCCTCGGCGTCCGCGAGCGGGTCCCCGTCACCTCCATCGGGCCGTTGCGGCTGGCGGGCGACACGCTGGCGTGGTCGCCCGACGCCTCGCGGCTCGGCCTCCACACGGGCGAGCCGGGCAGGGAGGGCGAGGCATACCTCCTCATCGAGCGGCCGAGCCTGCGCGAGCTGCGGCTTCCGCTCAGCGACGTGGCGGAGCGCCTCTACCTGCCCCAGGGCCGCCACGCCCTCTACCTGACCTGTCTGTTCCGCGGCACCAACGGGCTCCTGGGCGCCACGCGGAAGCTCTGGGCCTGGGACCCCGCGGCGGGCCGCGCCCAGCGCCTCCCCGTGCCCCAGCGTCTCCGCATCGCAAAGGAGGGACTCGTCTCGCCCGACGGCCAGCGAGCCGTGTTCCTCGGCCTCGACGAGGCGCCGAGCCGCTGGCACCTCTTCCTCCTGCGGCTCGACGGCCTCGCGCTCAGCCGCCTGGAGTCCGCGTTCGACTTCTCGCGCTTCCGCGCGGCACGCTGGGCCTGCGACGGCGCCCTGCTCCTCACCGAGCAAGAGGAGGGCAAGCGGGAGCGGCCCGACACCCTGGCCCTCTGGGCCCTCGCCCACGGCGCCACCGTGCCCGAGCGGTTCTACGAGACCGAGGCGACGGACCTCTGGGACCGCTACTCGCCCGACATGCGCTGGGTCCTGGTCGCCCTCTTCGGAGGCGGCAGGCGCGGCGTGCGCTACGAGCTTGTGGACCTGCGCACGCGCGCGAGCCGGCCCCTCGGGCTCCCCGGCTCCCCCAAGCCGCACGAGGTAGCCTGGTCCCCCGACGGCGCGGCGCTGGCCTACGCGGTGCCCGACGTGGCCGGGCAGGCCGTGGTCCGGCTCGACCCTGCCACGGGCCAGACCCGCCGCGTGCCGCTCGGCCTGCGCGGCGAGGCCGCCTCAATCGCACTCTCCTGCGGCGGCCGCTTCGCCGCCTGCACCGTGCGGACCGAGCGCGCCACGCGGGTGCGGGTCGCCGACCTCGACACCGGCCGCCGCCTCACCCTCCGCCGCCCCATGCTCTTCTCCGCCCCCATCGCCCCCACCTGGTCCCCCGCCGGGCACACCCTGGCCGTGGCCGGCTACGACTACCCCCTCCCCCCCGCGCCCACCGTGCGGATTCGGCTATTGGACTTTGACGGCGGGTGGTAGGAACTTCAGCCGTGATGCCGGCGTGCTCTGCCCCGGTGCCGGCGGGGGATGAATGGATAGGTGGATGGGTGGGGAAGAGCTGGATGGATGATTGGCTGGATGGATGATTGGCTGGATGGATGAATGTCAGAGCGATGGGCTCCTTCAGCCATCCATTCATCCATACATCCATTCATCCTCTCCCAGAATCATCCATTCATCCACCCATCCAATCATCCCCTTCGATTGTGGGGAGTAGCCGGGTTAGGGCCGGAACTCGTAGACCTCGCGGCCGTCGAGCGCGTAGAGGATGTCGCGCGGCGTGACCAGGAGGCGGTCGGGCGCATACTTGAGCTGCTCGGCCACGATGTTGAAGAGGAGCGCCCCGTTGGCGTCGAAGGCCCGCAGATACACGCCGCCTTCGGAGGCGGCCACGTAGACCCGCCCGCGCGAGTCGGCGGCCACGCCTCGCACGTAATCAATGGCCGCGGCCTCGCTCTTCGCCCACGCCTTGTCCAGGGCGCCGTCGGGCGTCACCTTCACGATGGGGCCGCTTGTGCGGCGGACGTAGATGTTGCCCGCGCCGTCCAGGGCGGCATCCTCGGGCTTGCTGTCGCCCGGCAGCTCGATCGGCTTCGCCGCCGTCTTCCCGCCGTCGGTCAGCTTGACGACGAACTTGTCGCCGCAGAGGGCCAGGAGCGTGCCCGGCTCGCGTCCGAGCACCAGCGCGTTGAGGTCGCCGGGCAGCTCGGGCGTGTGTTTGTCCTTCGGTTGCGCCTTCTCGCCCCAGGTCTCCTCGAACACCCACACCTGGTCCTTGCCGCCCTCGCGGACGCCCAGGTAGAGGGCGCCCGAGCCGTCGGCCACAACCGCCTTGACCTCGGCGCCCATCTCCAGCTTCAGCGGGTAGCCTGGCGTGCCGCTGGTCTCGGCCACGTGGAGCTCATTGCTCGGCCCGCCGCCCATCGGCCCCATCGGCCCCATCCCGCGCGACGAGGTCGTGTAGTAGACGCGTCCGCGCGCGCCGATGGCGAACCGCTCGCTCTGTTCGGGGAGCCGATAGCTCCCGGCCAGGCGTGGCGGCCCGGCCTCCTGCGAGCCGCCGCACCCCGCCAGCACCGCGACGCACAACAGGCCAGCACCCACACTTCGTCCGCAGCGAACCATCGCGTCCTCCTGCTCAATCCCCCGTGAACGGGGGCCGGAAGCCGCGGCCTGAGGGCCGCACCACGAACACGCACTCTCTACCACATCACTATTTAACCCCGATCTGTGGCTGAGTCAAGCGCGCCTTCGCTGGCGAGCATGGCGCCTTGGTGACTCCCCCGATCGCTGCGCCAACGTCGCCCTGCTCGCCAGCGGGGACCTGTGGGCAGATAATTGCAGAGTCATATGACTCTGCAATCATGTTCCAGCGCCCCATATGTGTCGGGTCTCGGTCGGCGAGTGGGCACTGTGCGGCGTGCCGCTGATCCCTGACCAAGGCCTGGGAGCTGCACTGGCCGGTGAGCGGCGTGATGGCTCTGCCGACGGTGCCCCGCTTGCGGCCGCCGAGCGGTGGGCAGATAATTGCAGAGTCATATGACTCTGCAATCATGTTCCAGCGCCCCATATGTGTCGGGTCTCGGTCGGCGAGTGGGCACTGTGCGGCGTGCCGCTGGTCCCTGACCAAGGCCTGGGAGCTGCACTGGCCGGTGAGCGGCACGATGGCCCTGCCAACGGTGCCCCGCTTGCGGCCACCGAGCGGTGGGCAGATAATTGCAGAGTCATATGACTGTGCAATCATGTCCCCCGCACCCCACGCCTGGCAGGTCTTGGTCACCTGACACACCCACCAAACGACTCATCCCGCTGCACTGGTTACCGACCTCTGCATCAGTAGCGTGCAGCCGAGGCAATGCCTGTGTGGCACAGCCGCCCTCGGCTGTGCGCCGGAAATGGGCGCATGCCGTTGCGAACGGCGGCAGAGCCGAGGGCGGCTGTGCCACATGGCCATGGCTCCGGGGCCTGCCCCTGCACTTTACCTATGCAGAGGTCAATAGGACTTCGTGGATGGCGTTGTTGCCGCTCTTGGGGAATGGGCGCGGCATCGGCTGGGCGCAGCCGTTGGCATCAATCGTGCGGCAGCGCAGGCGGTAGCGTCCCGCGGCGAGGCCGGGAGCCATCGCGGCCCAGTGGGCGATGGTGTAACGCAGCGGCCAGGTCCGCGGCTCGCCCGTGGCTGGGTCGAACTGCATGGGAGTGGGCGGGAGCTTGCCGTCGGGCAGTCCCCCGCCCCAGTCGCTTGGCGGCGGCAGGACCTCGGCGTCGCGCCATTCGCTCTGGGCGAAATGCGGGTCGTCGGGCCGCGGCGGCGCGCCTTCGGGCTCGACGCAATACTGCACCTTGCTGAGGCCCGACATGCCCACCTGCGCCATGCCCATGAGGGGCAATGGCTCGCCCGCCTTCGCCTCTTTCGGCGGATTGAGGAAGCGGGCTGCCGACTTCATCGGGCTCTCAACGTCGTTGTTCCACAAAGCGTAGGTGTCGGTCGCCTGGAAGCTGTTGGTGAGGACGACGCGGGTGAGCCACTTGACCGACTTGTTGGCGTAGCTTTCGGGCACGATGACGCGCACCGGCCCGCCGTTCTTCGGGGCGAGCCACTGGCCGTTGAGCTTGTAGCAGAGGATGACGGGGAGCTCGCCGGGCGGGTCCTCCAGCACGCGGCCGATGGGGAGCGAGACGACGAAGCGCTGCTTCGGGTCGCCGTTGTCGTAGCCCCAATAAGCCACGCGGCGGACGTTGCCCGTGGGCTTGGCGAGCCAGAGCACGTCGCGGAGCGGCACACCCTCCCAGAGCCCCATGCCGAGGGGGTCGGGGACGTTTGTGCAGGTGAGCACCTTGAGGAAGCGCACCGCGTGCTTCTCGCCGAGGGCCATCAGCCCCTTCCAGGTCAGCGCCGTGCCGCGCTCCTTCGAGAGCGGGTTGGCCACCTGGCTGTTGCTGTCGGGGTCGGGCACGACCTCGAGCTGCCAGGTCTCGGGGTCGAGGCCCACCTCGCGGCGCTTCTCGGGCGGGAGCTGAGGGAGGGGCGGCTTCTCGCGGTTGAACTCGCGGAAGGCCTCGGGGCGGGTCAGGTAGGCCAGCTTCGCCTTCGCCTCTTCGAGCCGCGCGGCTGCCTCGGCGGCCTGCGCCGCGGTGGCCGCAACTCCGAGGCCGAGCGTCCCGGCGACGCCGAGCTTCAGCGCCTCGCGCCGGCTCACTTCGGCCGCCTCGCGCAGTTCCGCCCGCTCCTTCCTCTCGTGCATGCCCATCCGCTATTCCCTCGAACACTACGGGGCCTGGGTTGTCGTCACGCGATTATAGCCCCTGCCGCCGCGCTGTCAAGGCGGGGGGCGCGGCGGGATGCGTGAAAGCCTCTACGCCGCCAGCATGGGCACCGCACGCCCGAAGGCCAGCGCGGGCCGGGGTCAGCCGAGCGAGCGATGGAAGAAGAGGGCCAGGCTCTTCCGCTCCGTGGGGCCGGGCCGCGTGGCCAGCGACACGCCGAAGAAGACCAGGCCCGCGGCGAGGAACGACACGAGGAAGCCGTTGAGGTGGAGCAGGCACGGCTGCGGGGCCAGGAGCATGCCCGTGCCGGTGGCGAGGCCCCATACTAGGAAGACCAGGTTCATCGCCACGCCCGCGAGCGTGGCGGCGATGGCGCCGTGGCGTGTGGCCCGCCGCCAGTAGTAGGCGCCCCACAGCGGGAAGATGGTCACGGCCATGATGCCGAACGCGATGATGGCCAGGTCGGCCACGGGGAGGTTCGGGATCCAGGCGATCAGCACGCACGCGGCCACGATGCCCGCGATGCAGAACCGCCCCAGCCGCACCAGCTCCTTCGTGTCGGCCTGCGGCCGGACGAGCTTGTAGAGGTCGTTGGCGAGGTTGGACGCATTGCCGAACACCACGCTGATGACCGTGGTCATGGCGGCGGTGAAGGCGCCGGCCACGGCCAGAGCGGCCGCCCAGTTGGGCAGCGTCTTCGCCGCCGACAGGCCGAACACCCGGTCGGCCTCCAGCCCCTTGAGCCCGGGCGCCAGCAGCCGGCCCGCGATGCCGACCATCGTGGTCATGCTGATGATCACCACGCAGATCGCGCCGAACGCGAAGATCATCACCTTGAAGCCCTTGGCCGTCCGGCTCGAATAGGCGTGCATGTACGGCTGCGGGAAGCACACGCACCCCAGGCACATGGCGGAGGCGAGGCCGAAGATCATCGGATAGCTCCACGCCTTCCCGCCCTGCGCCGCCAGGAGGAACAGCTCGGGGTGCTTCTCGTGCACGAGGTCCATCGTCGGGCCGAACCCCCCGTTCTCGTTCATCACCGCGAAGAACAGCACGAAGACCATCACGGTGAAGAAGATGCCCTGCACGGTGTTCACCCAGGCCGCGCCCCGCATGCCGCCCAGAATCAGATAGAGCGCCACGAACGCGGGAGCGAAGAACAGGCCCACCTCGTACGACACACGCTGCCCGCTCATCGTCTCGATCATGATGCCGATGCCCTGCACCTGCGCCACCAGGTAGGGGATCGAGGCGACGAGGACGACGACCGGGATGATCGCGCGCATGGTGGCGCCGTAGCGGTCGCCGAAGGGCGCGCCCATGGACATCCATTTCCGCGCCCGCCCGATCAGCAGCGTCTTGCGGTGCAAGAAGTACCACAGGAATCCGAGCGGGATGAGGTTCACCGTGAGGACGAACAGCGCGCCGAACCCCAGGCGGTACGCCATGCCCGAGATGCCGAACATCGCGAACGCGCTCACGAACGAGGCGAGGAGGCTGAAGATGAGGACGAGGTAGCCCAGGCTCGACCCGGCGACGAAATAGTCGTCGGCGCTCCGCGCCGCCCCGCGGCGGAACGCCGCATAGCTCACCAGCACCGAGGCCAGGCAGATGGCCGTGATGATGGCGATCTCTAGCATCGGCCGCCCTCCTTCGCAGGAGCCGCGTCGCCGGCCGCCGCCGTCAGTTCCGACACAATGCCCGCGAGCTCCTCATCGCCCACCGCCAGGCCCGAGCGGAACAGGAAGACCCACTCCAGCACGAACAGCGCCGCGGCCACGGCGTAGGCCACCACGGCCCACGTCGGGACCCACAACACGCGTCCCGTCAGGGTCCCGTAGGCCCACGGGCACCAGCACAGCGAGGTGAGCAGGGCGAAGGCGAGCACGAACGCCGCCTTCGCCCAGGGGCTCTTGGTCTGGCCCATCCGGTGGCTCCTTTCATCGCGCGGCGGCCACAGCGGCCCGGCCGCAT
>VGYW01000101.1 GCA_016872875.1 Planctomycetota bacterium
CTAAGGGCCACCGCGTCATGACCACGGCACTCCTCTTTCGTCGGAGCGACCTCCGTCTCCTCCTCTCGAAAAAGGCCGCTTGAAATCTTTCCGAAAAACACGATTCTGGATGTTTGTAGCACAGAGGGAAGACACTGAGAAGACAGAAGAAGAAAGGAGAGCTGCAATCGGCAGGAACACCGTGCCACCGGTATTGGGATCAACCCCCGGGCGCCTCGCTGTCCTGCTCCCGAAGGGAGCGCAGTGGGTTGCCGGCGGCTTCAGCCGCCGGACTCGGGCGCTGGAACCACCGAAGTCCCGAAGGGACGGCAGACAGGGGCCCAGGACGCCGCGCCGTGTGATTCTGCCGTCCCTTCGGGACTGGTCCCGGTGTTGGCTCCTGATCCGGCGGCTGAAGCCGCCGGCAACCCACTGCGGTCCCTTCGGGACTTCTCAGTGTCTTCCTCTGTGCTACAAACATGCAGAATCTTGTTTTCCGGAAAGACTTTTCCTCCGCGTTTGGTTGCGGCTTGCCGCGATGGGTCCTCAGTGCCCTCTGTGGTGACCCTCTTATGACTTCTCTTCTCACCGTCCGCGACCTCAAGAAGCACTTCCCCATCCTCGGCGGCGCGTTCCGTCGGGTCGTCGGCCATGTCCGGGCGGTGGATGGTGTCAGCTTTGAGCTGCGCGAGGGCGAGTGCCTGGGCCTCGTGGGCGAGAGCGGCTCAGGGAAGACCACCGTCGGCCGCTGCATCCTGCGCGCCATCGAGCCGACGAGCGGCCAGGTCCTCTTCCGCGTAGGCGAGCAGACGGTGGACGTTCGGGCCGTGCCTCCACGCGAGCTAAAGGAGTTGCGCCGCCACATGCAGATGATCTTCCAGGACCCCTACTCCTCGCTCAACCCGCGAATGACGGTGCTCGACATCATAGGCGAGCCGCTCCTCGTCCACGGCATGCGGCGGCGGCGGGCGCGCGAGGAGCGGGTGCGCGAGCTCCTCGACCAGGTCGGCCTGAAGCCGCAACACCTCCGCCGCTACCCCCACGCCTTCAGCGGCGGGCAGCGGCAGCGCATCGGCATCGCCCGCGCCCTGGCCCTCCACCCCAAGCTCATTGTGGCCGACGAGCCGGTCTCGGCTCTCGACGTCTCGGTTCAGGCCCAGGTGCTCAACCTGCTTGCGGAACTTCAGGAGCGGCTTGGACTTACGTATCTCTTCATCGCCCACAACCTGGGCGTCGTCCGCCACGTCACCGACCGCGTGGCCGTGATGTATGTCGGGCGCCTGGTTGAACTTACGGCGGTCGATCGCCTCTTCGCCGCCCCGAAGCACCCCTACACCGAGGCATTGCTCTCCGCCGTGCCCGTGCCCGAGCCGGGCCGCAGGCGGGACCGCGTGCTCCTGACGGGCGAGGTGGCCGACCCGAGCAACCCTCCGCCCGGCTGCCACTTCCACCCCCGCTGCCGCTACGCCGAGGCCGAGTGCCGGGCGCAGGTGCCCGACCTCCGCGAGGTCGCCCCCGGCCACTTCGCCCGCTGTCTCCTGGCCGAGCGTCTCTCGCTCGCCGGCCTCCCGCCGTAAGTGCTGACAGCCTGGCCGCTTACAGCCAAGGCTTGGGGGGCGGGTGGGAGTGGTGTAAGTCTCGAATCATCAAAGACCTACGCGGGCCTCGCTCCGGTCGTCGCCCATGCTGTCACGGGGCAGAAAAAGACTCCTGGAGTCTTTTCTCCCTGGGGCGCGGCGCCTCGTCTGGGGTTGGATAGCCGTTTCGGAGGCCGCCGCTGGAGCGCGCGGGCGTACAAGGAAGAGGCGTCGGCCGCAGGCGGGACGCCTGTGCCACCGAACACTCTCTCCCTCCACCGTCACCGGCGCACGGGGCCGTTGGCGCCAGCGCGTCCGTCCGCTATAATGGAGGCATCGCCGCAGGCTCAGCGACGCAAGGCATTGTCGCAAAGGACCAAGGGCATTGGACAGGCTCTTCCTGGCTCTGCTTCTGTGCGCCGCGAACGCCGCGTTGGGGGCCGAGTGGCCCCATTGGCGCGGCCCGAGCCGCGACGGGGTGGTGCCCGAGGCCTCGGGCTGGCCCAGCGGCTGGCCCCCCAGGAAGCTCTGGAGCGGCCGCGTCGGAATGGGCTGCTCCTCGCCCATCATCGTCGGCGGAAAGCTCTACGCGATGGGCTGGTGGGACGGGCAGGACACCCTCCACTGCCTCAACGCCCGCACGGGGGCCGAGCTCTGGCGGCAGTCCTACCGCGCCCCCCGCTACGGCCGCCACGCCACCGGCGATCAGGGGGAGTATGGCGGCCCGTCGTCCACCCCCGCCTTCGACGCCGCGACGGGGCTCCTCTACACGCTGAGCCTCGATGGCGGCCTGCGCTGTTGGGACGCCGCGAAGGACGGCAAGCCGGTCTGGGCGCTCAACCTCTACGACAGCTTCAAGGCGCCGCAGCGCCCGGACGTCGGCGGCGGGCGGCGCGACTTCGGCTATCCAACCTCCCCGCTTGTCCGCGGCGGCCTGCTCCTCGTCGAGGTCGGCGCGCCATCCGGCACCGTGATGGCCTTCGACAAGCGGACCGGCGAGCGGCGCTGGGCCTCGCAGTTCAGCGGCCCAGCCGGCCACACGGGCACGCCAGTAGAGATGAAGGTCGGCGAGGTCCCCTGCCTCGCCCTCCTCGCGCTTCAGCACCTGGTGGTGATGCGGCTCGATGCGGGCCACGAGGGCAAGACCCTCGCCACCACCCCCTGGCACACCGAGTTCGCCTGCAACATCTCCACCCCCGCCGTCGCCGGCAGCCGCATCCTCATCACGTCGGAGTACAATCATTCGGCCTCCACGCTCTTCGAGGCCACGCCCGGCCGCCTCCGCGAGGTCTGGACCTCGAGGGTCCACGGCGTGTGCAGCAGCCCGGTCATTTTCCGCGACCGCATCTTTCTCATCAACCAGCCCATCCAGTGCATCGAGCTGGCGACGGGGCGGCTGAAGTGGCGGGGCGGCGACTTCACGAACGGCTCGTGCCTCGTCACCGCGGCCGACGGCAAGCTCATCGTCTTCGGCAGCCGCAAGCTCGCCCTCCTCGACGCCCTGGCAGACAAGTACCACGAGCACGCGCGCCTCGACCGCGTGGTGCCCGGCACCTGCTACCCGCACCTGGCGCTCGCCGACGGCGTGCTGTGCTGCAAGGACCGCGACGGGAACCTGGTGTGCTTCTCCGTGCGAGGGGCCGACGCGAAAGGTAGGCATTGATGGCGGACACGCCGCGCGCTCTGCTCTGCGAATGCGCCTTCACCGATCTGGTGCCCGAACCAGTGAAGGCGGAAGCCGTCCAGCGCCTGCGCGATGCGGGCGTGGACTTGGAGACGGTGCCTGACCTTTGCGAGCTGGCGGCCCGCCGCGACCCCAGCCTCAAGGCCCTCGCCGAGAGCGGCGAGGCCCTCATCATCGCTTGTTACCCGCGCGCCGTCCGTTGGCTCTTCGCCTCCTCCGCCGCCCCCCTCCCCGATTCCGCCCGAATCCTCAACCTCCGGGCGCAGCCCCCCGAGGCCATCCCGCTCGAAGCAAGAGAGTCTCACGCAGCGGCAGAGGAGACAGCAGAGAAGAGGGAGCCCGGGGCTGAAATCGCAAATCGCAAATCGCAAATCGCAAATCCGAAATCTCCCTGGCTCCCCTGGTTCCCCGTCATTGACCGCTCCCGCTGCAACGGCTGCCAGCAGTGCCTGAACTTCTGCCTCTTCGGGGTCTACGCCCTGGGCGCGGACGGCCAGGTGGAGGTGAGGAACCCCGCGAACTGCAAGACGAATTGCCCGGCCTGCGCCCGCATCTGCCCCGAAGTGGCCATCATCTTCCCCAAGCACAAGACGAGTCCCATCAACGGCGCCGAGGTGACGCCCGAGCACCTTGCCGGCCGCGAGGTGCGGGTGGACCCCAGGAGCCTGGGGCAGGGCGACGTCTACGGCGCGCTCCGCCGCCGAAGCGAGCGCGCCAAGGCCGCCGCCGCCGAGCAGATCACGGAGGACCAGGCCGCCAAGCTCTGCCCCTGCATGATGGAAGAGCTACAGAAGGAGCTGGGCATCCCCCCCGAGGTCCTCAAGACCCTCCCCTTCGGCGACATCCAGGCGAAGCTGCGCGCAGCCCGCGAAGAGAAGAGGACCTCATGAGCCTGCAACCCCCACCGACGCTCGCGCATGCTCAGCGAGGGGAGGCAAGCCTTCCCCCTCTCCCTTGGGGAGAGGGCGGGGGTGAGGGTGCTTCGCCCCCCGTGGATCTCGGAAGGCACCCTCACCCGCCCGCCCTTGGCGGGCGACCTCTCCCCAAGGGAGAGGTGGGAGCTGGAGAAGCCAATGGCGAGTGACAAACGCCCCCTGCGCCCCGCAGTCGTCCTGGTGGCCGACAGGACCCTGAGCGCGCGCTACCGCGTGCTCTTCGAGGGGGTGTTCGCCACGATGCAGACGACCAAGGTGCCCGAATGGGCGATGCGCCACGTCGTGGCGCCGCCCGTGGCCACGGACAGCCAGGGGCGGGCAAAGGTGGCGCCCGTCGGCCTCCGCCGGGTGGAATCTGCGCTCCTCGGCCACACGCCACTGACCCGCGACGACGTGGTGGTGACCACCCCCGAGGCCCTGCCCCGGCTCCTCGGCCCCTGGGTGAAGGTCGTGGGCGTGAGCTCCAGCGACCCACTCGGCTACGGCATGAGCAACACCACGACCTCGGCCTTCTGGAGCGGCGAGCTTTACACCCGGCACTGGACCGCTCGCATGATGGCGCAGCTCCGCGAAGCGAAGGCGAGGCACGGCTTCCGCATCCTCGCCGGCGGCGCGGGAACCTGGCAGTACGTCCAGCACCCCGAAGAGGCCCAGGGTATTGATGTGCTCTTCGAGGGCTACTTCGAGAACGCCGGCCCCGGCCTGGTTCTCGACCTAGTCGAAGACAGACTCCCAAGCACACACAGGCTGGAAGCCTGTGCCACCACCCCACAGGCTGGAAGCCTGTGCCACCGCCGGGAGATACATGTCCCCGGTGGCACAGGCATCTTGCCTGTGACAGGGGTTCCTGGTGGCACAGGCATCTTGCCTGTGACAGGGGTTCCTGGTGGCACAGGCATCTTGCCTGTGACAGGGGTTCCAGGTGGCACAGGCATCTTGCCTGTGTTCAGCGAGGGGGAGCCGTGCGTGGAGCGCATCCGCCCGATCGCGGGCGCGTCGCTCCTGGGGGTGGTCGAGCTCTCGCGCGGCTGCGGCAATGGCTGCGGCTTCTGCACGATGGCCTATCAGCGCATGGGCCACCTGCCGCCCCAGACCATTGTTGCAGACCTCGCCACAAATGTGGAAAATGGCGTCCGAGCCGTCGTGAGCGGCAGCGAGGACTTCCTCCGCTACGGCGCGACGGGCCACAAGGTGGACTTCGAGCGGCTACGCGGGCTCCTGGCCGAGATGCGCCGCGTGCGAGGCCTGGCCTTCATGCAGATTGACCACGCAAACGTCTCAAGCGTCCTTCAGTTCGACGATGCGCAGCTCGGCGAAATCCGCCGCCTCCTCACCTGGGAGGCCCACAGCGACTTCCTCTGGCTCAACCTCGGGGTCGAGAGCGCCAACGGCCACCTCGTGAAGGCCAACAGCCCCGGCAAGCTCGGCCACATCGCGCCCGACGACTGGGAGGACGCCGTGGCCGAAGCGGGCGACCGCCTCGCCCGCAACGGCTACTTCCCCGTCTTCAGCCTCATCCTGGGCCTGCCGGGCGAGACGCCCGACGACGTGACCCGCACCCTCCGCCTCGTCAAGCGCCTCGCCGCAAAGCGTTGCGTCACCTTCCCCGTCTTCCACGAGCCGGTGCGCGATGGGCGCGGCCAGCCATTCAACCTGGCCGCAATGACCCCCGAGCACCTCGACCTCTACACGGCGTGCTACGAGATCAACTTCAAGGCCGTGCCCCAGCTCTACTGGGACAACCAGCGCGCGGGCGGCGTCCCCTGGCTCAAGCGGGCCTTCATGCAACTCCTCGGCCGCGCCGAGACGCGCGCCTGGCGCCGCAACTTCGCCCGCGTGCACAAGCAGATGTCCAGAGGAGGATGAATGGATGGGTGGATGAATGGATGATCCAGGCAGCGGATGAATGGATGTATGGATGTATGGATGAATGGATGTATGGATGAATGAGAGAGCGAATCTCTCCGACATCCATCCAGCCATCCACTCATCCATCCAGAGCTTTCTGACCCATCCACCCATCCACTCATCCATTCATCCTCTCCCAAGGAGCGGCTAGGTTGGCTGAGCAGCAGACCATCACGCAGACAGCCGGCCCGGCGCTGCATCGGGCGCGCCCGCCGCTCGACGGCGTGCCGCCGAGCAAGGCGGAGCGCGAGCGGCTCCTGGGCGCCGCGCGCCGCTACGTGGCCGCCGAACGCCTCGTGCCGCCCCTGCCGCTGGCCGAGCTGAAGGCCCACGCCGACCGCGTGCTGGCCCTGGCGGGCAGCGACGCCCGCTTCCGCGACTTCGCCACCGTCCTCATCGGCAACGCCGCCTGGAGCGAGGGCCTGGCGGGCATCCCCTTCGACCGCCGCCTCCTCCTCCTGCCCCAGTGCCTGCGCGACAAGGCGCGCTGCAAGGCCGAGATTGACGAGTTCGGCCTCCTGTGCCACCACTGCGGCGCCTGCCCTATCCACGAGCTTCAGGCCGAGGCCGAGCGCCTCGGCTACGTCGTCCTCGTCGCCGAGGGCACCACCATCGTCACCTCGCTCATCCAGGAGGGCAAGATCGAGGCCGTCGTCGGCGTCGGATGCCTCGCCGGCCTCGAGCGGGTCTTCCCCTACACCGAGGCGGCGGCCGTCCCTGGCGTCGCCGTGCCGCTCCTCAACGACGGCTGCGCGGAGACGAGCGTGGACCTCGACTGGGTGTGGGACACGATGCAGCTCACGCGGGCGGACCGCACTCGGCGGCTTGACCTCGATGCGTTGCGGGCGGAGGTAGAGGGCTGGTTCACCCTCGACGCCCTTGAGGGCACGATGGGGCCTGCCGCCACTTCGACCGAGCGGCTCGCGCGTGAATGGCTCGCGCGCTCGGGCAAGCGCTGGAGGCCCTTCCTCGCCCTCTGCACCTTTCAGGCCTGCCGACCTGACCCCGATGAGCCGCTGCCGGCCGACTTCCGCAAGATCGCCGTCGCCGTCGAGTGCTTCCACAAGGCGTCGCTCATCCACGACGACATCGAGGACGACGACCCGCAACGCTACGGCGAGGACACGCTCCACAAGGCCCACGGCGTGCCCATCGCGCTGAACGCCGGCGACCTGTTGCTGGGCGAGGGCTACCGCCTCATCGCCGAGTGCGCGGCCCCCGACGCCGCGAAGGCGGCCATGCTCCGCGCCGCCGCCGGCGGCCACCGCAGCCTCTGCCTCGGCCAGGGCGAGGAGCTCGCCTGGGCACGCACCCCCAGCCCGCTCGCCACCGAGCAGGTGCTCGCCATCTTCCGCCAGAAGACCGCCCCCGCCTTCGAGGTCGCGCTCCAGCTCGGCGCACTCTACGCCGGCGTGAGCGACGGCGTCTGGCAGGTCCTCCGCCAGTGCAGCGACGCCCTCGGCATCGCCTACCAGATTCGCGACGACATGGACGACCTTTGCGGCGAAGCCGCTGAGGACGGGAATCCGAAATCCGAAATCCGAAATCCGAAATCGCCGAGCCCCGCCTTCAGCGGGCCGTCCATCCTCCTCGCCATCGCCCACGAGCGCGCGTCGGGGCCGGCGCGGGACCTCCTCGATGCCCTGTGGCGCATCCCGTCGCAGGTCAGCCGGCGGCTGCCCGAGTTGCGGGCTGTGCTCAGGTCGCTCGGCGTCGAGGACGCCGCACGCAAGATGCTCGAGTCCTATCGCGACGAGGCGGTCCGCTCCCTCCGCCCCCTCGACAACCCCAGCCTCAAGGGCCTCCTCCGCCGCGTGATATGCAAGATTTTCAACGAGCTGTCCTGATATGACGCTTCGCCAGGAGATGCTCGCGGCGGCCGGGAGGGCACCAAGGCTGCTCGGCGATTCGCGCCGCGCCGTAGCCGCCTTCCTCCGAGCGCAGCAGAACGCCGACGGCGGCTTCCGAGGCCGCGGCGAGGCGAGCGACCTCTACTACACCGTCTTCGCCATCGAGGGCCTCATCGCCCTCGGGCAGGGAAAAGACACCAGGAGTCTTTTGCCGTCCACGGCCCTTCGGGTGCTGAGCACAAAAGACTCCTGGTGTCTTTTCCCCATCCGCCGCTACCTCGCCTCGTTCGGCGATGGCGCGGGCATCGACTTCGTCCACCTCGCCTGCCTTGCCCGCTGCTGGGCCGACGCCGGTGGCCTGCCGCCTGAGACCGGCGCGGCGTTGGCGGGGCGGATCGAGGGCTATCGCTCCGCCGACGGCGGCTACAGCCCCAACCCCGGCGCCGAGCACGGCACGGCCTACGGCTGCTTCCTCGCCCTCGGAGCGCTCGAAGACCTGGGGATGCAGGAGATTGACCTCGGGGCGATTCGCCGCTGCCTCTTCGCCCTTCAGCGCGACGACGGCGGCTATGCCAACGAGCGCGCCCTGAAGGCCAGCACGACGCCGGCCACCGCCGCCGCCGTGAGCGTGGCCAAGCACCTGACCGGGACGGCGGACAAGGCGGCAGTGGGCTTCCTCCTCGCCCGCGCCGCGGCGGAGGGCGGCTTCTTCGCGACCGCCTCCGCGCCCTTCCCAGACCTCCTCTCCACCGCCACCGCCCTCCACGCCCTCGCCGGCCTCACGCGGCACTCGCGGGACTTCGCCCAGGCCTGCGTCCAGTTCGTCGAGGGCCTCCGCGCCGATGGCGGCGGCTACCGCGGCGCGTGGCTCGACGAGGAGCCCGACGCCGAGTACACCTTCTACGCCCTCCTCGCCCTCGGACACCTCAGTCCACTCCTCTGAAAGCCACCGAGGCTGTGAAGAGACGACACGGACCCACACGGCCGGACACGGACACACGCCTGTCGCCGAGGAATCTGCCCGTCCGTGCTTGTCCGTGGGGGTCCGTGTGATTTCTTCACAAGCTCAAGGCGTTGCAGCATCATGGCGCCTGCCTCCACAGGTGAACTCAGTGTCGCTCAGTGTCGCCCAGTGTTGCTCAGAGTCGCTCACTCGCCGTTTGGCGATTCTCGCCATTCCGGCTCAGTGTTGTCCAGAGTCGCGCAGAGTCGCTCACCATTGCGCGCGCGCCGCTCTCGGAGGGGGGGCGGGGGCTCTCCCTCGCCCCCGATTCTCTTCCCCCACCTTATGACGCCAGCGCCATGCCGTGCCAGGCAGTACAGGCCACAAACGTCCGCAATGACGGCACTTATGCCTTTTCGACGTACTGTCTGGTACTGCCTGGACCCCGTTTGGTGCTGATCTGGGCCGAAGAAGATGGCGTGGACAGAGAAAGAAAGCGGGTATCTTTTTCGCAAGCGGCTATCTCTTTCGCAGGCCTCATGGCTTGGGCGGCGGGGCGTCGAGCTTCCAGCGCTCGCGCTCGATGAGGGGGGTCTGGAAGGCGGCCTGGATGCGGCCGGCCTTCTCCAGGTGGTCGAGGCAGGCGGGCCAAAAAGACAGCGGGTATCTTTTCTGCGCGCCCCCAACGTCTACAGCCGTAAACCTGTTATAGATTGGTGTTTGCGTCTTCGTAGGCTGGACTGGATAGAAAAAGACAGCGGGTATCTTTTTCGCGGGCTCAATCGAGCTTCCAGCGTTCGCGCTCGATGAGGGGGGTCTTGAAGGCGGCCTGGATGCGGCCCGTCTTCTCCAGGTGGTCGAGGCAGGCGCGGGCCAAAAAGACAGCGGGTATCTTTTCTGCGAAGGTGGTCGAGGCAGGCGGGCCAAAAAGACAGCGGGTATCTTTTCTGCGCGCCCCCAACGTCTACAGCCGTAAACCTGTTATAGATTGGTGTTTGCGTCTTCGTAGGCTGGACTGGATAGAAAAAGACAGCGGGTATCTTTTTCGCGGGCTCAATCGAGCTTCCAGCGCTCGCGCTTGATGAGGGGGGCCTGGAAGGCGGCCTGGATGCGGCCCGTCTTCTCCAGGTGGTCGAGGCAGGCGCGGAGGCAGCCGCGGCCGACGCAGATGGCGAGGTGCCGGAAGCGGTCGGTGAGGAAGCGGCTGTAGCTGGGCCGCTCGCCCTCCTTCTCGGAGCCGGTCCAGAAGGGGGAGAAGCGCGGGTCGTCGCCGCAATGGACTCGCCCGCAGGCATTGGGGTCGAAGGGGGCGTGGGCGAACTCGCGGCCCTCGATGGTGAACTTCACCTCGCGCTTCCCCCCGATGGCGCAGGCTTCGCAGGCCTTGACGCAACTCAGGCAGCCGTCGCACACCTTGCCCTGGAAGAGGGGCGTCGGCTCGAGCTCCGCGTCGGTAAGGACCGCGAAGACACGCTGCCTGGGGCCGAACTGTGGGGTGAGGAGGAGCTTGGAGTGGCCGAGCTCGCCGAGGCCCGCCGCGACCGCGGCCACGCGGAGCGAGAGCATGCCGTCGGGGCCGGCCGGCTGGTCGGCGCGGATGCGGCGGCCAGTGTGCGGGTGGAAGGGGTTGTGGACGGGGACGCTTGTGAAGCCGCGCTCCTCGAGGGCGAGCACGATGCGGCGGAGGATGGTGGTGGAGAGCACCTCGTTCAGATACCAGTAGGAGTCGCAGTTGTAGGCTTGCCAGTAGGTGCCTTCCTCGACGGCCTTGAGCGCGCCGCGCAGTTGGCGGGTGGCGATGGCGATGAGGGTGCGGGTCTGGGGGAAAATGGTGCGGGGATGGAGCTCGGGCGGGGCGGCATCGAAGCGCGAGACGGGCGCGAAGCCCACGAGGTCGGCCCCTGCTTCCCGCGCCATGCAGCGCACTTGTTCGGCGAGATCAGCCATGGCTTCGTGCGCTCGATCGAATCGATCGATTCGATCGAATCGATCGATTCGGTCGAATCCATCAAACCTGCGAATAGGCCGTCGGCTTGAGGACCAGGTTGGTGATGTTCGACACGGTGTTCTTGTATTGCGGGTCGCTGCTCATCTTCTTCCAGTCGGGATGGGCGAGGAACTTTGCCCAGGCCTCCTTCTGGGCGGCCTCGTCGTCGAAGCCGAGCATGTAGGTGAGGTTGGGCATCTTTGGGCCGGCGAGGGTCTCGCCGAAGAAGACGATCTGGAGTCCGACCTTGCGGAAGAGGGCGATCTCGCCGCCCTCGTTGAACATGGCGACCTTTCGGCGCGCCCGCTCGTCGCAGTGGCTCTCGTAGATGCGGAGCTGGAAGACCCGCGTGTCCTTCTTCGTGGGCGTCTCGGCCTTCGGCGCGGCGTCGAAGGCGAGCATGAGCGTGGTCTCGACCCGCTTGTAGACCGGCTCGTTCTTCGGGGTATCGAGGGCTGCGGCGCCGGCCTTCTGGTAGTCGGCGTCGGCCTGGAGCTTCCGGGCGGCGGTGGCGAACGACTCGATGCTCTTGTGGGGCAGGAGGACGTAGAGGTCGGCCACCTTGGGATCGGCGGAGGCGAAGACGCCGACGGGCTGGATGCCGAGGCGGTTCCAGGCGGGGAGGGCGGCCTCGGCGAGGAACTTGTCGAGCTTCTCGCGCATCGGCCCGGCGTCGGCCTTGTAGAGGCGCAGTTCGAGGAACTCCTTGGCTGCTGGGGCAGGGGCCTCGGCGGCCGCAGCCGCGCCGCCGGCCGCCGCAGCGCCCGCCGCACACGTCGTCCCCAGGAAATCGCGTCGCTTCATCCGTCGCTCTCCTTTCGCCAGTGTCAGCGGTTCTCCACACAAGATGGCAAGCAGTATAGCCGTCTCGGCGGGATTTTCAAGGGGGGAAGGGCTGTGACGAGAACGCCCTCCCGCGGCTTGGCTCCTGCGGGAGGGCGTCTCGGGTTGCGTGCTGCCGCGCGGCAACGGGCCGTGCGGGCTACTTCTTGCTCGCCGCGCGGATTTTCTTGTCGGCCTCGTCAATCTTGGTGCGGAGTTCGTCGCGCTCCTTGGCTAGAGCGGCGGCCTCCTGGTTGGCGGCGAGGAGCTCCTTGACCTTCGCGGACGTGGCCGCGTGGGCCTCGGTGACCGTCTTGCGGGCGGCCTTGAGGGCGTCGCTGTTCTGGGCCTCGTAGGCCGCCTTGGTGGCCGCGGCGACCTTCTCCTGGGCAGCCTTGAGGTCGGCGTCGCCGCCGGTCTCCACCTTGCGTCGGGCGGCGGAGAGGTTCTTTGTGGCCTCGGCCTCGGCGGCCTTGAGGTCGGCGCGGCCCTTCCTTGCGGCCTCGATGCGTTCGATGGCCTTCTTGGCCTCGGGGAGGGCCTCCCGCTTGGCCTTGCGGGCGTCGTCGTAGGCCTTGCGTGCCTTGTCGCGGGCCTCCTTGTCGGCGGCCTGGAAGGTCGCGTCGCGCAGCTTCGCAAGGTCGGCGTCCTTGTCGAGCTGGACGTTGATGGGCGACGAGGGGTGTTCGAGTTCGAGGCGTGCGAGGGCCTCCTGGAAGGCGAGCTCGGCCGCCTTGTCGCCCATGCCGGCGAGCTCGGCCAGGATGGCCTTGACCTCTGGGTTGGCCGCGGCCTTCTCCTGGAGGAGCTTGGTGAAGGCGGCCATTGCCTCGGCCTGGGCCTTGAGCGCGGCGGCGTAGGCCGGGTCGCCCTTGCGCTTCTCGTCGTAGGCCTTGTCGGCTGCGGCCTCGGCCTCGCGGAGCTTCGCGGCCTCGGGCGAGGCCGCGGCCTTCGCGCGAATGTCGTCGAGCTTGGCCTGGAGCGCCTTGCTCTTCTCCCTGAGCTCTTGTGCCTGCTTCTTCAGGGCGTCGAGGTCGGGCGCCGGGGCGGGCTCCGCCGCCTTCTCGGGCGCCTTCTCCGCGGCCTTGGCGGGGGGCGCTTCCTCCTTGGCGGGCGCCGCTTCGCCCGCCCACACCACCCCTGCCACGCACAACATCATCACCAGAAGAATCCCCGCCATGACCCCACGCATGCGTGTTTCTCCTTTCGCAGCAACGGGGCTCCCCCAACAGGCGCTCCGGGCGCCGACGGACCTCATAGGATACGAAATCGCGCCAGGACATGCAAACCAGCCCGCGGCCTCCGCAGATGGGCAGGAACCCACTCAGTTCGGCGAACAGGTCTCCTCGGCGGACCAGGTGGGGTCGAGGCGCACGACGCGGCGGTTGGCGGAGTCGGCGACGTAGATGTGCTTGAACGATGCCTTGGCCGCAACGGGGTAAGCAAGGGGGATGGCGGGCTTGGGGGCGACGCTCTGAGGCCCCTGGCTGTCGTGGTTGCCGTACTCGCCGAAGGTGAGGATCGGGTTGCCCGCGTTGTCCACGACCGCGACGGTGCAGGTGAGGGCGTTTGGGAGGTAGAGGCGGCCGTAGTCGTCAACGTCGAAGCGCGGGGTCTGGCAGGCGCACTGGTTGCTGAAGGGGGCGAGGAGGGGGTAGGCCCGCAGGCCGCCCTCGATGTGGATAGTCCAGGGGGCGGAATACCAGTCGAGCCGCTGCCCCGAGGCCATCTTGATGCCGTCCTCCAGCTTGTCGGGCACGGTGGAGAGGATGGGCCAGTATTTGTCCACCTTGTATTGCTGGCCGGGCTTGAGGTTGTCGGGGACCATTCCGCCGCCGGAGGGCTTGAACTTGATGACGCAGCCGAGGGACTCGGCGAAGTGGCGGTAGCGTTTGGCGGCGTCGGCGAGGCCAGCGGGGAGCGCGTAGTCGCGCGGCAGGATGCGCACGCCGGCGTAGAGGTTCCCCTGCTGGTCAATCTCAACTCCGCCGCTCTGGTCCTGGAGCCAGCCGATGAGAGCGCCGTCGAAGCCGGCCTTGACGCAGTGGGGGGAGATTTTGCCCGAGGCGAACTCGGCGCGGAGGCGCGGGGTGCGCCCGGCCGAGCCGTCGGTCTTGACCTCGAAGATGCCGTTGACGCGGAAGGTGAACATGCCGTTGTAGTAGAGGGTGCCGTCGGGGGTCACGCAGGAGCCCTGGTTGCCGAAGTATCCGCCGCCCATCTTGCCGTAGCGGTCGGAGAACTGCTTCTGGCCGCCGGGCAGCGGGGCGTCGGTGAGGTCGCGGTTCAGGCGGCGCCAGGGGCCGGAGTAGCCGCCGCCCGCGTAGTCGTGCCCTGAGAGATAGACCATGCCGTCGCGTCGGATGCAGAACTCGGAGCCGATGAGCGGCTTGGGGCGGCCCTCCTTGTCGAGCGGGCCGGCATACTCGCCGGTCAGCCCGTTGTAGCGCACGATGTACGCCCAGCCGTTGTGCACGTAGGCCAGGTCCGCCTCGGGGTCAACGTCCAGGCGGCAGGCGAAGCCTGCGGCGAGCTTGCCGCGGTCGGCAAGGTCCTCGACGGCTTCCAGCTTGTCGCCCTTGTCCGCGATGCGCAGCAGGCTGTTCTCGCGGGGGCAGCCGCTGAGCCAGAGCTGGGGGGTATCACCAGTGAAGTCGGCCGCGAGGAAGGGGTCGAGGGCCACCCCCCGCTCGGCGAAGTCGAGCCGAGCCACGACCTTGGCGTCGGGCGCAGTCCCGCTCAGTTTCACGAGAGACCTCGCGCGCTCGCCCTTCTCTGTGTTCCGCCGCGTCAGGACGTAGAGCGCGCCGGTCTTGTCGTCGGGGACGACCATGTGCGGGTGCGTGATTGGGATGGAGGTGACGACGGTGCCGTTGGACGAGAGGACCCACACCTTCCCGCCCGCGGCGTCGCAGACGAGGACGCTGCCGTCCTTCCCCACGGCCACGCCGTGGAGGGGCTGTGTGTCGGCCAGGACGTTCCAGCCTCGCTGGGGCGGCGAGGCGTCGTCGGGCAGGGGAATCTCGGCGAAGGGGGCGGCCCTCCCGCCGAGGGCCAGCTTGTAGACCCGGTTGCTGGGCCAGGCGGGGTGCTGCTTCTCGCCCTTCTTGGGGCTTCCCGCGTAGCCCGCGAAGAAGCAGGTCTTGCCGTCGGGGGCGACGGCGCCCATGACCGGGCCGACTGCGGCGTAGCCGGCCAGCTTCGTCGCGGCGTCCCAGAGCGGCTCGGCAAACGCCTCGCCCACTGCGCCCCCATCGCTCTTGCGGATGCGGTAGAGCGAGGCGAACGACTCGGCCAGGAGAATCACCGCGTCATCCGTGGGATGAACGGCCATCAGCTTGATGGCGAGGTCGTTCACCCCTTCGGGCTTGGGCGCGACGGGGTAAAAGGTTGGCCAGAGGCTATGGTAGTTCATCGGGGCCTTGGCGTCGGAATCCGGGACGGCTACGGAGCCGAAGGGCTCGCGGCTCTTGGCGTCGAGGGTGGGCGGGTAGGGCATCAGCTCGCGGAGGTACTTCCCCTCGCGGTCGTAGACGCGCAGGAAGTAGAGCGCGCCGTCGCGGGTCTTCTTGGCCATGAAGTGCAGGTCGCCGTTCTTGCGGTCAACGGCCAGGCCGCGGCAGACGGTTTCGTTGAGGTTGTGCGGGCTGTCGGCGAGGATTCGCCCGAACCGCACGCCCATGCCGAGGCGGACGCGCGCCTTGAAGGGACCGCCCTCGGCCTTCTTCCCCCAGTCCCCCTGGCCGTCCCACTCGATGGCCTGCGTCAGCCCGGGCCGGAGCGGCTCGGGCGGCGGGTTCTTCGCGCCGAGCGCTCCCGCGGCGAGGTGGCGGACCACTCTCCCCTGGGCGTCGAGGATGGCCACCTCCACATCGGCGGGGGCAGAAACCGCGAAGGCGATCCGCGCCTTCTCCCCGGCCAGGGCCATCGTTGGCTTGGCGGAGAAGGACACCTCGCCGGCAAGCGTCGGCGAGAGAGCCGCCACGAGAGCGCTCAGAAAGGCCGTTGTCCTTACCTTCACCTGGGGCTCCTTTCGAGTGAATCGAGCGAATCGAGCGAATCGAATCATTCGATTATTTCGATTCTCTCGATTCGGCCCACCCAATCTCCCTCGCGCCTTTGCACTCCGGGTAGCCCGTGCAACCCCAGAACTCCTTCCCCGCACTCCTTCCGCTTCTGGCCCTGCGCCGCGTCATCGGCTTGCCGCACTGCGGGCAGGCAGGCGCGGCTTCCTGCTTCGCCCGGGCCTCGGCCCGGATGCTCGTGAGCTTCTCCCGGAACCCGCCCTCTTGCTCGAAGGTCTCGCCCTGTTTCTCCATCTGGTGGTTGAGCATGTTGATCACTCGCGCGATGAGAATCAGCAGGCAGTTCGCCATCGCCTCGTCGTTCCCGGACTCCAGCCACTTCGCAAACTTCTTCTTCTTCTGCGCCAGGATGTGCGCGCAGGCGTCGCGAACGACGTCCTCGCCATAGTTCGGCTTGTCGAGCCGGATGGCATACACTTCGCGGGCCTCAGGACTCTCCTTGGCCCACGGCACCCGTTCCTGATTCAGCAGCCAGTTCAGGAAGTCGCCCGCCAATTCCGCCAGGCTCGAGCGCGCCACGTCGGTGAGCTTCATCTCGGTCTCCCTGGACGTCGCCCGCCGCGCCGAGCCTTCCGCGATGTTGGCGCACCCGGACCGCGCCGCCTGCGTCATCTGGTCGTATTGGCGTCCGTTGGGATCGTTCGTACGGTTCAGAAACCGCCGGCAGAACTGCTGGGTGCCAAGCTGCACGATGTTCGCCAGCACCCATGAATCCAGCCGGAAATATCCGCATGTGCCGCCAAACATTTGCAGGTCTCCTCGAATGAATCGAGAGAATCGAGGGAATCGAATCATTCGATTGACTCGATTCGCTCGATTCCGCGGTCAGTTGACCGTGCAGGTCTCCTCTGCCGCGTGAGTGGGCACAACCCGCACCCCTCGGCGGTTGTAGGTGTCGCAAACGTAGATGGCGTCGCGGCTGACCCCCGCGCCCGTGGGCCAGCCGAGCGGGATGTCGGGCACCGACACCGTGGAGTGCAAGGAGTCGAAGTTGCCATACTTCCCGAACTCCAGGATTTGGTTGCCCGCGTTGTCCACGATCCGCACCGAGTTGGTGATGGCGTTGGGCAGGTAGAGGCGGCCGTAGCGGTCGAGGTCGAAGCGGGGCGTGCGGCAGGTGCAGCACAGGTTGCTGCCCCAGCTCGAATGGCTAAACGGGCCATACCCTGGGTAGGCGGCCAGGGCGCCCTCGACGAATGCCTCGGCGAACACATTGGTGTCGCGATAGCCGGAGCGCGCTTCTATCCCCTTGGCCCCTGGCGGGCGCAAGGCGTCGAGCTTCTCGCCTTTGGCTGGCGCATGCACCGCGCCGCCGTCGGGGCCGAGCTTGAAGACGCTGCCCGTCGTGGCCAGATAAGGCAAGTCCTTCGCCCACTTCGCAGGCACGGGCGCGTCCTTGGGCCAGTTCCAGAGGCCGAGGTAGATGTTGCCCGCGAGGTCAACGCGGATGCCGCCGTTGGCGGGGTTCACTGGGCCGATGGTGGCGCGGCCGCGGCTCTTGCCCTCCTTGTCCTTCACCTCGAGGTGTTGCCCGTCCTGGAACTTGCCGTCGGGGCCGTAGCAGACGACCCAATAGGTCGCCCAGTCGTACATGAAGGAGATGTAGCTGCGACCGTCGGGTCCGACGCCGAGGCCGCGCTCGGCGTAGCCCGGCCCCTCGCGGCTGTAGATGTGCTTGCTCAGGACGTGGGTGCCCGTGCCCGCGAAGGGGGCGGGCGCCAGCTCGCGCGTGTAGCGCGCGAATGGGCCGGAGTAGTCCTGGAACTCCGGCGCACCCGTCCCCTGCCGCACGTAGAGCAGCCCGTCGTAACCAACAGCGAGGTCTTGCGACCAGAACTGCTTGCCGTCCTTCGCGAGCATGGTGCCTTTGCCGGTCTTGCCGTCGTAGCGCCACATGCCCACCGTGCCGTCGCTGCCATAGACCTCGTCGCGGTCGTAGTCAACCGCCAGCCGGTGCCAGCCCCATTGGGAGTCTGGCCTGGGCTGGTAGGCGGTCTGGACTGGCTCGAACGCCTTCCCCTTGTCTTCGAGGGCGAGGAGGCTGTACTTTCCGGCCTTGGTGAGGCTGGTACGAAGCCAGCAGAGGGCGCGGCCGGCGGGGAAGCTGAAGGCCATCGCCACGAGGTCGGCGGTCTTGGGTATCTCGTGCTCCGCCGCGGGCTTGGCGTCCGCCCCAAGGGTGTCGAATCGCATCAGCCTGAGGTCCACGCTCTTGCGGGGGACGATGCGCTTTTCGAGGACGTAGAGCGCGCCCGTCCGCGGGTGGACGGCGAGCTGGTCGGGCCATCTGACGGGCACGTGGCCGACCTCTTTGCCGTCTGCGTCGAAGACCGCAACGCGCCCCCGCTCGCGGTCGGCGACGTAGACGCGGCCCTTGGCATCCACGGCCACGCCGTGGACTGGCCCCTTTGGCGCGCCGGCCAGGCTGTAGGCCGACCAGTCGCCGCCGTCCTGAGTCCAGTTCCCGCCCAGGCCGTCCTTGTGCTCGACCTTGATAGCCGCGAATGGCTCGGCAGGGCCGTCGCCATCGAGCTTGAGCCGATAGACGACCCCCGGCGGGTAGCGCGGGTCGTAAGGGTGGCCGTACTGACTCTTCGCCGAGTAGGGGCCGCTGAGGTAGAGGGTCCTGCCATCGGGCGAGAGGGCGGCGTAGGCGTGGCCGCACCGCGGCGGGGTGCCCGCAGGCCAGAGGGAGCGCGCCCTGAACTTCTCGCCGGGCACGGCGCCGCGGGCGTCGAGCCGGAACAGGCTTCTGCCATCGGTGAGCAGGACGCCGTGCTCCTTCGTTGCCGCGACGAGGTGCAGTGTGACCGAGGGCGTCATGCCGCTGCCGTTGCCGCCCATGAGGAGATAGAACTGGACGTTTGTGCTGCGGTAGTTGCGGGGCCGGAAGCACTTGCTCTCTTCATCCCAGGCCGCTACATCCTTCATCGCTCCCGGTGCCAGGTCGGCCGGGAAAGGCATGAGGGTGCGCAGGTACTTGCCTTCCGGCGAGAACGCCCTCAGGGTCATGCAGGTCAGCGAGTCCTCCTCGCGGTAGCCCATGACGTAGAGGTTGCCCGCCTCGTCGCTGGCCATCGAGGCCACGAGGCCGAAGGTGTAGGGGTCGTCGCCGCCGATGAAACGGCTGAAGCGCACGCCCATTCCCGCGCGGACCCGCACACGGAACGGCCCGCCCTGGGCCGGCCTCCCGAAGTCGTCGAGGAGGTCCCACTCGATTGCCTGCGCGAGGCCCGGCTTGAGGGGCGGTGGTGGCGCCTTCTCGCCACCCAGCACCCCCGCGGCGAGGTGCCGCACCACCTTGCCATCGGCGCTCAGGATAGCCACCTCCACGTCCGTCGGCGCGGGAACGGCGAAGCGGACCCTCACCTTGTTGCCTTCGCGGACAGCCTCCGGCTTGGCCGCGAACGCGGCCGGCCCCAGAGCCGTCAGCAGCAGGATGGCCCTAATCCTCATGAGGCTCCTCACTTGCACAGGACGCCGTCTTCTGGTTAGCATGGTGGCCTGTAGGTCTCATTCTACTCATGATCGCCTTTGCCACAAGTGGTGGAGAGGATAGGCAATGAAGGCACACGGGATCGCCCTGGGCGCGCTCCTGGCGGCGTGGTCCGCTGCCAGGGGCGAGGTGGCCACGCGGCGCTTCAGGCCAGCCGCGGGCCAAGCGGAGAAGGTCCTCAAGTTCGACCTGTCGGGCCTCCCTGCCGGCGCAAGGCTCTTCAGAGCCGACCTTGTCCTCGTCCGCTCCGGCCCGGTCATGGGCAATGAAGACGATGCAATGGTCAAGGTCGAGGTCCACACGGTTCCTGGTGGCACAGGCGTCTCGCCTGTGGGGAGCAAGCCCCTGGCCCTCCGCGGCCCGTGGTTCGACCGCCTGGACGCGACCGAAGCGGTGCGTGCCGCGTGCCGCGTGCCGCGTGCCCAGGCCGAGTTCACGGTGAAGGCGTGCCCAAAGTTGGCGGCCGAGGCAACTTGCCTGGATGTGGTCTATGAGGGCAAGGCCGAGAACCCGCCGCCCGCCATCAAGGGCGTCAAGGCGCTTCATCGGGGCGGGCTGACCTTCATCACGTGGGCGGAGATCGAGGACCCCCTGGGCGGGAAGACGCCCACGCTCGACGAACTCAAGGCCGCCATCAGGAAGATGAGCCAGGTATGCTATCGGGTCTACAGACACAGCGGGCGGATTGACGCGAAGACCATCGCCGAGGCTGAGCTTCTGGCCGAGGTCGCGCCGCTCTCCGGCTACAACGCCCGCGGCGTCTCCACCGACCACGTCATCCACCAGCGGCAACTGCGGGCGATTGACGACGGCCTCTACGCCCGCAGCATCGCCCCCGACCCCTTCAAGGTCTCGCCCGACACCCCCGAGTTGGGCGCTCTGCCCGTGCGACGGCTTGCCATCGAAGATGGCAAGCCGCTCCCGCCCGGCGTTGGCCTCTACGTCCATCGGCCGGAGAAGGCCGGGCGGGCCTTCTACGCGGTCGTGGCGTGCGTTGACGGCGTCGCCAATATGCGCGAGCCGTCGGGCCTGGATGCCCCGGTGGCGGAAGAGGTGGGCACCGGCGAGCCGGTCTTCCAGAACGTCGAGGACCTCAAGGTCTTCTACGACTATGCCGGCGAGCGTCGCCACTACGTCCAGTGGTGCGCGCCGCCTCTTGCCAACCTGCCGAACCGATACTACAACTGGAGCCTATTCAGTGGCACAGGCGTCCCGCCTGTGGGGGTCACAGGCAAGATGCCTGTGCCACCGCAAGATGCCCGTGCCACCAAAACGGAGCCGCTGGCGCTGGGCATCTACTTCCAGGACTGGCGCGGCTTCTACCTGCGCCCCCGCTGGCCCCACAAGGGCGACCAGGTTTTCATCGCCACCGACGACTCGCCCTGGCCGTCGTTCGGCTACGGCTACCACGAGGCCCTCGGCACCCTCAAGTCGTTCGGCGAGGGCGCGGTGCGCGACTACACCGGCGCGCGGATTGATGCCTTTGTGGCCTGGACGCGCAAGAAGTTCGCCATTGACCCCGCCCGCATCAGTTGCCACGGCCTGGGCACCCTCGGCGGCACGGCCGCCGTCCAATACGCCTTCCGGCACGTAGTTGTGGGCGGGACGTCCCCGTCCCGCGACACGCGGCGTGGGGACACGCCGCCCACAGCCTGGGTAGTGGCGGGCTACTTCGACGCCAGCCCCGGCACCTGCCCGGCAACAGTCGCGTCGGACAAGCGCGAACTGAAGACCCATCTGCCCCAAATGGAGGCCGTCTGGGGCAAGCGGGAGTGGGACCTCAAGACCGCCAGTGGCACAGGCGTCCCGCCTGTGAGCATCTGGCGGGACCGCGACCTGACGGCCTGGGTGCGGGCGAACCCGAAGGCGTCGCTCCCCTTCCTCTCAATTGGTGCTGGCACCCTCAGCCCGGTCTGGA
>VGYW01000102.1 GCA_016872875.1 Planctomycetota bacterium
GGCGGCTCGGTCGGCCTGGGCCCTCAGCTCGCGGTCGAAGCGTTCGTAGGCGGGGCGGTTCTTGGGGTCTTCGGCGAAGCGCTGGAGGAGCCGGACAAGTCCATTCGCGATCTCCTCGCTGTGGGCGCGGGCGTCCTGGTCCGAGCCGAAGCGTCTGCCCAGGTCACCCACGCCCTTGAAGAGCGGGAGGAGTTCCTCCGCGGTCAGGTGCGCCTCGATCCCGCCCCTGGTGATTTCCTGGTAGAAGAGCTCTTTGGCCTCCTCGGCAAGCCGCTGGCTGTGGCGGCGGATCGCGGGGTCGCGCTTCATCGCCTCGCGCAGCCTGCGTTCGCGCTCTGGGTCCGACGCCAGCGCCGCCATCTCGGCAGGGTTGGCCACCAGCCGCTCGATCTCGGCGGGGTCCGAGGGCATTCCCAAGCTCCGGGCGAACTCCTCGGCGCGTCCTGCCTCGTCCAGGGATGCGTCAACCAGCATCCTGAGAAGGGTGTTCTCGCCCAGTGATTCGCCCGACTTGGCTTGTCCGGCGTAGAGGGACCCTACCACCAGCGCATCAGCGTCGTCAGATGACTTGGCGTTGAGCAGGGCCTCCATCATGGCCTCGGCCAGGCGCTCCGTGAATGGTCCGTCGAAGACCTTCTGGAAGATCTGGCCCCTGCCCTTCACCAAGGCGGCTTCGTCCGGCTGGGCTTTGAGGTCCGGGTTGGCCCTTCTGTGCTCCGCCACCGCGTCAGCAAGCTTGCGGACGCTTGGCCGTATCAGCGACAGTTTGGGGTGGGTTGAGATGAGGTGTTGAAGGCGCTGGAGCCGGCGGCCGAAGTCCTCCGGGTTCGGGCCACCGGCCTGCATCTCAAGCATCGAGCGCTGCACTGCTTCGAGCATGTGGAACCCCGTTGCCCCTTTAGGGAGCCGGGAGAGCCCGGGGGGTCCGGGGAAGCTGTGCCTGCGTTCGGGCGTGGCGGGCGGCGGTCCGCCGCGCCGCGGCCAACCGCCAGGGAGTTTGAACTTCCGTCGCTCATTCGACATGACGCATGGCTCCCATATCAAACGGTTGGCCCCGCGCGGCTGCCTGAGGCGCTGGGGGACGGCGCAGCGTCTGCCTGGGCCAAGGCCAACTGGCGGAACAGCCTGGCGAGGCAGCCCTGGGCGACGATGAACCACGCGGCGGAGTCCACGCCGCCGCGCCTGCTCACGAAGTCGGCCAACGCGGCGATGCGCGCGGCCAGTGGGTGGGCGTTCTCCATCGCGGCACGGGCCTCTGCCGCGAGGTCGTCGGCGAACTTGCGGAACAGTGGCTCGTTTGCGGGGTCGGCGGCGAAGGCGCGGACTCGCGTCCCGAGGCCGGTCTCGGAATCCGCCTGCCCCCCAGCGGCCTCGCCCTGGGGTTGCGCCTCGGTGCCCGCGGGGGTGACCGCCGGCTGCTTGATCGCCTCGGCGAACAGAGGGGCGAGCGCCTCTGGCGGCAGGGAGGCGCGGATGATGTTCGTGTCGAGGTAGCTCAGGAGGCGGTGGCCCGTCGTGAAGGCGCGGTGGGCGGCGTCGCGTTGAAAGGCGGGGTGCTTCTCCATCGCCTCGCGGCGCCGGGTGCGGAGCGCCTCCTCGTCAGGCGGCGTCTCGCCTTCCTTCGGTGCGGCCGCCTGGTCAATCTCCCGCATCGCGTTGCCCAGCACGTGGAGGTCGGCCAGCGATGCATTGAGCACCAGGTTGAGGAGGGGGTTGGCCCCGACGGGGAGGGACCTGTCGGCCAAGGTGCGCATGGAGAACAGGGCCAGGGCCAGTGCTCCGGAGTCGTCCTGCGAGCCGGCCCGCCCGATGGCGTTGCCGAGCGCCGCGGAGGCCTGGTTGACCAGGTCGGGCTCGAAGAGCATCTGGATGAGCTCGGCGCGGGCCTTCTCGGCACGCCGCGGGCTGCTGTCCGGGTTCAGAAGCGCTGTCAGCTCGCCATCGGGCAACGACCTGAGCGCGCTCTGAAGCTCCATCGTGTCGAACCTGACATGGGAGAAGTCGGGCCACTCTCGCAGCATGGCGCTCAGGCGGAGCGTGTAGCGGTTGTGCTCGGCATCCGGGAGAGCGCCGCGGGCGAACCTGTCAGCCAGGCTCTGCACGGCGGCGAACTTGGCCTGTCCCGACGGCCGCTTCTCGCCGCGGGGCCAGCCCGAGCGGGGGGGTTGCTTCTGGTGCTTCTTGGCCATCTGGCCTCCGTGAGGGGTCAGGGTGCGCGGCGGAACGCGAGGGCGGTGACGGAGCAGGGATCGAAGGAGAAGGCGAAGGACGGGCCGCTGAGTTTCTCCACGCGCTCGGCGAGCTGCACGCGGTCTGGCTCCTGCCAGCTGTTTTTGTCTCGGTAGCCGCTCCCACGTATGGTTTGGACGCGGACGGCGGGCCGCGCGGCGAAGCCGTCGAGCCTGATCGTGGCGGGGAGCGGCTTCTCGTGGTGGCGGTTCACCGCGAGGATGACCAGCGTGGCTCCCGCCTCGCCGAGGAGCGCGAGGGCGTCGAGATAGGGCGACGACTTCACCTCCGGCAGCCCCCCGCGAGCCGGAACGTCGGTGGTGGGGGTCGTGACGCGGGTGGCGACGGGGAAGACTCCCTGCTGCGTGGCGTAGAGCCGGGAGGTGAAGTAGACGGGGTTGGGGAAGACGATTTCGCGGCTCTTTCGCAGGCCGCCGCCGTGGTTCATGTTGGCCGTGTGGGTGATCAGCTCCACCAGGCCGCCGCTGCGGACCGCGGTGTGGATGATGCCGGCGAGGAAGAGCGCCTCGGCGATCTCGGAGTTGTTGGGCAACTGCGGCTGGTTGGTGAAGAGCTGGAGCTCGGTGATGGCGAGCGTCGGCTTCGCCACGTGGGGCGCCATCTGCTTCCGCAGGCCATCGAGCACGGCGGCGTAGGCGGTCGGGTAGGCCATCAGCGATTCGTAGGCCGCGAGCGCGTCGCCGGTGTTCCGCAGCCCCCCGCCCATCAGGCTGTGGATCGAGACCGATTCGATGAGCGGCCCCTTGCGGGTGACGAGTGGCTCGTTCCAGCGGAGGTCCTGGCCGCACGCGATGATGTGAATCGTGGGATCGGCGGCCTTCATCGCCTTGTAGAAGCGTTCGTAGCGCTCGGCGTACTCCTCGCGGGAGCAGTGGCCGATCTGCCAGTTGCCCCAGATTTCGTTGCCGATCTGCCACACGCGCACGTTGTAGGGTTCGGGATGGCCGTTGTCGGCGCGCAGGCGCCCGAAGCGGGCGGCCGCGGCGCCGTTGCAGTATTCCACCCAGGCGGCCGCCTCCTCGGGCGTGCCGTCGCCCGCGTTGACGCAGATGAACGGCTCGCAGCCGACCGCCTTACAATAGGCCATGAACTCGTCCGTGCCCACGTGGTTCGGCTCGGGCTGGTTCCAGGCCCGGTTGAACGTGGTGCGGCGCTTCTCGCGGGGGCCGACGCCGTCCTGCCAGTGATAGCCGGATGCGAAGTTGCCGCCGGGGTAGCGCAGGAGCGGCAGCCTGGCCTCGCGCCAGAGGCGCACCGCGTCGGGGTCGAAGCCCGCCACGCTGTCCGCGGGGAACAGCTCCGCCTCGTCGAGCCAGATAGTGGCGGGGGAGGTGAGAGCGATAGTGATGGAGAAGACCTCGCCCCGCTCGTACTTGCCTTCGGGCAGGCTCAGGCGGAGCCGGTGCTTCGCCCACAGTGGCCCTGCGACGCGAAGAGTGCCCCGCGCGACGACGGCGCCGTCGGGCGTGCCGCGCCGGAGTGCGACCAGAAGGGGCGCCTCGCCTTCCTTGCTTCGGGCCGCAAGGCTGAGGTCGTAGTCGCGCACGCGGTGGAGCGGCAGGCAGATGGGCTGTGCGATGCCCACGGCGCCGCCCTTCGGGACGCTTGCCACGGCGACCCGCTGCGAGGTCTCGGAGTTGAACGGCTCGGCCTTGTCGAGCTCGAAGGCGGCCTCCCCTTGGCCGCAGGGGACCCAGGGGAAGGCGATGCCGCGTGCCCGGCTGGCCGCGAGGCCCTTCACGCCGAACTCGCGTTCGAGCCCGGCCACCTTGTGGGCGATCTGCGCGTCGTTGCCGAAGAGGCCCCACGGCTCGAAGCCCGGATTGCGGAGCACCTGCGCCCAGATGCCGTTGTAGATGTTGGAGCCGAGGTGCTCGCAGAACTTGCCGTAGAGGAGCTTGCTCACGGGCGCCTGCGCGCGGCGGGCGGCGGACACCTCGATCTCCGCCGCCCAGTCCTTGGAGCTTCGCACCTCGAAGAGCGGTTGTGGCTTGGGCATGGTGTCGCCTCCTGCGCCCAGCCGCGCGGCGGCGGCCAGGAGCGCTGCAATGGCTGAGAAGATCGTGCGGACTCCTGCTGGCACCTTTCGCACCTCGAGGGCTGAGCTCTCTCCCGTTCGACCGCTCCGCTGGGACGCAAAGCGGCATCTCCGATGCCGCACTCCACACTCCTCCCGCTTCGCTGGGAGACCGGATTATGGAGTGCGGTGACGAAGTCACCGCTGTGGATTGCCGCGGAGCGGCCGGAGCGCGGCCAGCCTCCAGTGCTCGCACGGCCACATTGTATGCGCTCCTGTGGCTGCGCTCAAGTATCGTTGCGGCCCCCTGCTGTGCTGGCTATAATCCGCTACGGCGTGTAAGGGTGTCTCAAGCCGTCCGCCTCGGAGAGGCGGGCTACGAAGGAGGCCAGGCGCCGATGCGAACGAGGATCGTGGCAACCCTGGGGCCGGCGAGCGACAGCCCGGCCCGCATCAGGGAGCTGGCACAGGCGGGCGTGGACGTTTTCCGGCTGAACTTCTCCCACGGCACGCACCACGAGCACGCCGCGCGCGTGGCGCGCATCCGCCGCGTCGCCGACCAACTCAATGCCAACGTCTGTGTCCTACAGGACCTCCAGGGTCCCAAGATACGCACCGGGCGCCTGAGGGAGGGGAAGGCCGTGACGCTGCGGCCCGGCGCCCGGCTGACGATCACCACGAAGCCAATCGTGGGGGACGCCGAATGCGTCTCGACCTCCTATCGCGCCCTGCCACGCGACGTGCGTGTGGGCGACCGCATCCTGCTCGACGACGGCCTGCTCGAGCTCCGCGTGCTGGGCAAGGGCAAGGACAGGGTGTCCTGCGAGGTGGTGGTGGGCGGCCAGCTCAGCGAGCACAAGGGGATCAACCTGCCCGGGGTGCTGGTGAGCGCGCCCGCGATGACGGGCAAGGACCGGTGCGACCTGGCCTTCGGCCTGGGGCTGGGGGTGGACGCCGTGGCGCTGTCGTTCGTGCGGCGGGCGGCGGACGTTCGGGCCGCCAAGCGCGCCATCCGCCGGCGCGGCGCCGACGCGCCGGTCGTCGCCAAGATCGAGCAGCCCGAGGCCGTGGACGACCTCGATGCCATCCTCAATGCGTCCGACGGCGTGATGGTGGCTCGCGGGGACCTCGGCGTCGAGATGCCGCCCGAACAGGTCCCCGTCCTTCAGAAGCGCATCATCCGCGAGGCCAATCGCCGCGGCAAGCCGGTCATCGTGGCCACACAGATGCTGGAGTCCATGATCAAGAGCCCGCGGCCCACCCGCGCCGAGGCGTCGGACGTGGCGAACGCGATCTTCGACGGAGCGGACGCCGTGATGCTGTCGGCCGAGACCTCAATCGGGGCCTACCCCGTCGAGGCGGTGAGGATGATGACGCGGATCGCCGAGGCAGCGGAGACGGTGCACCGTCCGGAGCGGGCGAGCTTGAGGGCATGGGAGGCACTGCCGGTGCCCGCGGCGGTGGCGGACGCCGCGGTGCGAGCGGCGGAGGACGTGCGTGCCGCGGCCATCGTGGTGCTCACCATGTCGGGTGCGACGGCGCGGCTCGTGGCGCAGCGGCGGCCGGCCTGTCCCATCCACGCATTCTCGCCCGTGGCGGCCTCAAGGCGCCGCCTGGCGCTCGTGTGGGGCGTGGAGGCGCATCCCGCCCCGGTGGCCACCTCAACGGATGAGCTGATGGCAAGGGCGGAGCGGATGCTAGTGCGGCTGAGCGTCGTGAAACGGAGCGAGCTGATCGTCCTCGTCGGCGGCGCCGCCCTCCTGCCCGGCGCCACCAACGTCGTCAAGGTCCTCCGCGTGTGAGGCAGGGAAGTGAAAGTGAGAGGGAAAGTGAAAGGGAAGAGCCTGGATTGACAGGCCATCGGTGTCTTCCCCCTTCCCTTTCCCTTTCACTCTCACTCCTCACTCTTTCGCCTTGGCCTTCGGCTCGGCGGTGGTGCGCGTGGGCGGCTTGGCTGGGCCGGTGGGGATTTCGCCGCGTATGACGGGGTTGCCGATGAGCTCGTACTCGCCCTTGTTGGGGAGGAAGATGATGGTGTCGGCCTCGCCGTTGCCCTGGGCGCGCTGAAGGGTCGGGCGCGGCTTGCCAGCCTCGGCGGTCATGACGATCTTGCCCACCTTCAGGTCGTAGTCGGCGCGAGTGCAGGTGGCGCGCCAGGTGTCGGGCGCGTTGCTCGTGGTGGCGGGCCGCTCTTGCTCGGGGCCGACCTTGATCATGTCCACGGTGGAGAGGCGGACGTCGCCCGTGGCGACGATGGCCACGAGCTCGCGGGTCTTGGGGTCGGCCGAGCCTTCCATCGCGGTGCAGTCCACGCGCAGTTCGCCCTTGAGCACGAGCACGTTGCCGCCGAAGGAGAACTTGCCCGTGTCCGAGTGATAGAGGATGCGGTCGGCCCAGACCTGGAGGCGTTCGACCTGTTCGGCCTCCTTCTTGGCGGGGGGCGGGGCCGGCTCGGCGGCGCCCGCGACGGCTGAACCGCACAGCGCAAGGGATAGCAGCGCCAATGTCCAGGAACGACTCATCGGTTGGCTCCTCAGCGTCGAGTCTGAGCTAGGCTTCCTTCCCGCCGCTATTCTACGCGAAAGCCGCCGAAAAGTCCAAGAGGGTCGAGGACGCAGGAGAGCCTGTGAAGGAATGACACGGACCTACACGGACGGACACGGACACACCCCATCGCCGAGGAATCTGCCCGTCCGTGCTTGTCCGTGGCCGTCCGTGTGATTTCCTCACAGGCTCAGGAGCGTCCCAGACACTGCGTTCCCACCGGGAGCGTGGGGACGAGAGCAGCGCCCTCCCACTGGGGAGCGAGGACGATAGAAGAGGGGCACGGCTTTGGATGGCCGTGCCCCTGATGGTTGGCGGGCCGGGCTGGGCTATTGCCAGTAGTAGTAGACGACGGGGCCGAGGTAGGTGATGGTGACGTCCTCCACGACGGGGGTCTGGCGGCCCTTGAGGAGGCCGAGAAGGGTCGTGTCGCTGGTGTCGGTGCCCTGGCAGGGGTAGAGGTAGAGCCTGTACTGGATGGTCGGGGCGGCGCCGGACGTGGTGATGAGGTTGTTGGCGCCCTTGACGAGTGCGCCGCCGGCGACGACGGGCTGGAGGTGGGTGTTCGCGGTGCCGTTTTCGGGGAAGACGTTGCTCCAGTCGCTGCTGAGGCCGACCTGGACTCGGATGGGGAACTTGACGTTGCGTCCGCCAGGCCCGCCCCAGCGGTCGGGCTCCTTGATGAAGGGGAGGAAGCCGGTGAAGTTCACCGTGCCGAGGGTGATCAGGTCGCCGCCGGGGTTGGAGAGGGTGATGGTGGGGGACTGGTATTCGGCGTACTGGAGGGCGGTGAAGCCGTCGTAGCGGGCGGGTGGTGTGACGGTGAAGGGGAGGTTCTTGTCGGTGTGGCGTCCAACGCAGAGGCCGTCAATGGTGGCGGCGGCGTCGCCGCTGAGGCGAATGTCGGCGGGCTGGGCGCCTGCGTTCGCGTAGAAGTTGAAGGCTGGCATGCTGGTGTTGCGCGCGGTGGCCGTGCCGTCCACCCACACCCTGACCGCGCACTGCACGTCGTCGTCGAGGATGTAGTTGGGCAGCTTGCCGCCCCCGCCGGTCAGGTCGTCGTCCTGCCACCTGGTGGCGAGGTTGCTGTCGGTGTTGTAGGTAGGGTTGGTGTCGAAGGATGCGTCCTCGATGCACTCGTACCAGGCGAAGGCGATGTGGTGCCACTCGCCGGGCTTCCAGGTGGAGATGTCGGCGGTGTCCGTGTAGCGTGCCGTGCCGCCCTTGTATTTCACGTCCGGGGCGTCGGCTTTGAGTGGCTTGTGGTTGCCGTCGTTCAGCGTCTGTTCGTAGACGGTGGCGGAGGACTTGACTTCGATTTCGAGGACGCGCTTGGGCGCGCTGTCTCTGACGAGGAGGGTGATCTCGTCCTGCCCCTGGGTCTTGCCGAAGACCTTGAGGATGGTGCGGGTGGTGCCGGACTTGAGGAAGTCCTCGTTGGGCCGGAGCCAGAAGCTCACGAAGCCGCCCTCGAGGCGGTCGTCGGTGACGAAGGAGCCTGTGACCTTGAAGTCGGCGTAGTTGGCAGACCCGCCTGTCAGGTGGATGCCGTCGGAGAGGAAGAGGCCGTTGGCAGACAGGGCGTCCTTCTGGATGTCCGCCTTCACGGGGTTGGAGGCCACGAAGGTGCCGCCGGAGTCGGGCTCGAGGTCGGCCTTCGTGAAGTTGTGGAGCATCGGGTTGGTCACGGCGGCCTGGGCGACGACGGGGAACTTGCGGGCGGCGATCCAGCCGTCGATTTTCGAGGCGGTCACGGTGCCGACGACGGTGCCGTTGGCGGCGCGGTGGCCGTTCGGGCCGGTGGCCGCGTAGGTGTAGCCGCCGGTGGGGGCGGCGGGGCGGTTGAGCTCGAAGTCGTGCTGGGTGGTGTGGTGGATGACGTCGTAGGCCTTGGTGGCGACGCTGTGCTCGACCACGCCGTCGCAGCCGAGGATCATGTAGGCCGTGTAGGTGAGGTTCGCCATCAGGTTCGTGTCGAGGGCGGGAGCCAGGATGAGGGACTTGCTGGCCTTGTCGGTGTCAATGATGGTGCGTTCCTGGATGGAGGCGTCGTCAATGGTCTCGACTCCGCCGCTGAGTGAGCCGCGGTAGGTGAGGATGCGGTGGCCGTTCCACTGGTCGTCCTGCCAGGTGGCGGTGGAGTCGGTGAGGAGGTGGGGGGTGGCTGAGCTGACAGTGACCTCGGAGCCGCTGGTGGGCACGCGGTCGAGGAGGGGTCCTGGGCCGACGATGTAGTATCGGGAGCGGACGGTGGGGTCGGCGCTGGCGCCGTCGGGTCGCACGCTCCATCTGTCGGTGATGAGGGTGTTGCCGGTGCCGGCGCCCTTGTCGCGGATGTAGACGATGCCGCGGAGCTGTCCCTTGCCCTTGCCTGCGTAGACGAGGAGCGAGTAGCCGCGGTACTGGCTGGGCGAGGAGGTCCAGGTCTTGGAGGTGTCGGTGAAGGTGTTGTCGGTCTGCGTTTCGGTGCCGGGCGTGCAGGCGCCCTGCTCGACCTTGAGGAAGGTGTAGGTGCGGGAGTAGATTTCGAATCGTCCCAGGGAGGAGAAGCAGAGGGGATAGGTGTCGCCGTTGGGCGCAATCTGGTGTTTGCCGGTCACGTGTGGGGCCAGGGGGCAGGTGGCGTCGTGCTTGTCGCGCGCGATCTGCTCGCGGAAGTTGGCGCTCGTGCTGACCTTCTTGGTTCGGGAGTAGCCGAGGTGCCAGGTGTTGTAGCCGGCCAGGCCCGCGGCAGTGGCGTTGGGCGAGGTGGCGGCGACGCAGGCCTCGGCCTTGGCGGCCGTCAGCGGCGCCTCGGTCTGGATCGGGTCGGCCTCGGTGTCCCCCAGCGAGCGGTTCGTGAGGTTGTTGAAGAAGTCGGCCACCTCGTTCCAGGAGTCGAACGGCCCGATGGGGTATGAGCGCCAGGCTTCGATCTTGCGCTGGACCACTTCGCGGTAGGTTGGGTTCTGGGTGGGCTCGACCCAGGCCCACCAGGTGGCGGGGATGCTGAGTGCTGGCCAGTAGTCGCGCTTCTCAGGTTCGCGGCGGCGCTGGATCCACTCGGCGATCTTCCGCGCCTCATCCACCGTGAGCTGGGTGCCGTCCGCGGCCACGATGTTCCTGAAGACGGCGTAGAGGAGCTCCTTGCCGGCCGTGTTGATGTTGATCGGGCTGCGGAGGTAGAACTTGGCGGGCGAGGAGCTGCGGTTGCTGTTCAGCCGCACGAGGCCGGTGGCGGAGCCGGTGGGCGCGATCTCGTAGGGGAACTCGCCGTTGACCACCGGGAGCATGTGGGGCCAGGAGTAGATGGTGAGGTAGTGCTTGAGGGCCTCGAACCTGCGGGCGTCCATGAAGGAGCTTGGGACCTTGGTGCGGAGCTGGTCGAGGGAGGCGAAGCGCTTGTCGGGGAGGGCGTTGCGCGCCGCGAGGATGTCGTCGGCCAACTGGGTGCAGTTGGCTGCGGTCATGTCGGCGAAGAGCTCCTTGAACAGGTTGGCCATGGTGGCCTTCAGGCGGTCGCTGTTCGTGTCGTCGCGGTCGTTGATGTTGAGCTTGCCGGCGCAGTCGAAGACCTTGGCGTTGGAGACGCCGACTCTTGGTCCGAGCTCTTCGTGGACGAGTGCGTAGGAGTTGCACTTGAGGTTGCAGTAGTGGCGGCGGCCGGCGGTGTCCTCGTAGCCCCTGTTGCTGATGCCAGGGTCAACGAACCAGGGGGAGGCCGGGCTGTCAATGGGCTCGGCGACGGCGCCGGCCTGGAAGGAGCGGAGGGAGCCTGGGGGCTCGGGGGAGCCGTCGGCCTTCGTCGGGGCGTTGGCCCAGCCGGAGCGGATGTCGCCCACGGCGTAGTTGATGGCGGCCTTGGAGATGAGGTCGCTCTGGGCCGAGGCGCGGTAGGAGCCCGAGATGTCGTGGTGGAGGCGTGCGAGGACGGCGAAGCCGAAGCCGATGACGGCGAGGACGGCCAGGAGGCCCACGGTGATGATGAGGGCCGTGCCCTGTTCGGGGGTGCGAGGGGTTCGACGCATGGCTAGTTCTCCGTTTGCCTGGGTTGACTGCCGCCGCTCTAGATGGCTCCCGTTGTGGAAAGTGGGAGGGGGCTGCTGCCCCAATCACAGGCCAGAGGCCTGTGCCACCAAGCCCCTTGTCTCAGCGGTGGCACCGGCGTCCCGCCTGTGATAGCACTTTCCGCAACATAAGCTAGATTCCGCTTCCTCCGAGATACGCGCCGCTGGACAGGACGATGGAGATGGTGCCCTTGTTGTCAGCGAGGCGCAGCTCGATGAGGATGGCGCGCGGGAGGCGCGGGACCGTTGGGTCGGTCTGGTTCTCGTCGCGCCAGGTCCTCGACGCGTCGCGGAGCTCTGAGGTGCCGGCGTCGGGGTCAATGTACTGTATGTTCATGCTCTCGAGTGCGACGCCGAGAGGGCTTGGGCTGGGGAAGGCGTTCTCGACCAAGCTCGGGTTGTTGGTCTCCACGGGGGTCAGCACGGAGCGGCAGAGCATGCCCGTGTTGTCCACGTGGTAGCGGACGTGGGCGAGCTCGTTGTCGGGGCCGACGGGCGCGACGAACTGGAGCATGTCGTGGCCGGCGGTCGCGGTGCCGTCGTTGATGATCCGCAGGTAGCCGTTGTCGAGGGTGGCGGCGCTGGTGAGCTCGCGGCACACGCGGTCGAGCACGGCGCGGCCGCCGGCCACGAGCTCGGCCTCGGCGAACATGGTGGCCGAGAAGCGCGTGGCCTGGCTGTAGAGCTGGAGCACGCCCCACATGAGGATGGCGGTGAGGCCGACGGAGACCATCAGCTCCACCAGGGTGAAGCCCCGGCGTCCGCGCGCCTGTGGCTTGTGCAGGGTCAACATGGCTCTGTCCTCCTTCGAGGGCGGCTGGTTTGTAGTGCGGCCTTCAGGCCGCACGAGCTTCGAGCTTCGAGCGGCGAGCTACGAGCCTCAGACAGGAGCAGAAGCCGCTTCCTCTCTTTCTGGCTCGGCGCTCGCGGCTCGTGGCTCGCGGCTCGCGGCTGCCAAGATACGGGCTGAAGCCCGCACTACGAACTCGCTCCTCCTTCTCATTGTTTCTTGCCCGCCGGTATCTGCGCGACGTGCCGGCCGACGACGATCGAGTTGACGGCCGAGGGGTCGGCGTAGGATGCGCGGTATGGGAAGCCGCTGTAGACGAAGATGTCGAGGCGGCACATGTCGGGCCGCTCGGGGGTCGGACAGGTCAGGACGCAGCCGTAGCTGTAACGCCAGAGGTCCTTGTTCTGCCCGGCATCGCCGTAGGTGGCCACCGGCATGGCGCGGGTCTCGTTCTTCTCGGGGTCGGCGCCTTTTTCGGGGACGGAGATGCCCGGGAGCGCGCCGCCGAGGAAGTTGGCCGGGTAGCACTTGGTGGCGGTGGGGTCGGTCATGCCGATGAGGGCGAAGGTGTCGCCCACCCTCACCTGCTCGTACTGCCGCTCGTTGGCCTGGTTGAATCGCGCGGTGAAGTTCAGGGTGTCGTTGTTGGTGACGCCTGTGATCTTGTAGAGGTGGCCCTCGGCTGCGCCGGAGGTCATCACGCAGTAGTAGTTTGTGAGGCTGACGGTCCAAGTGGGGGACTGGTCGCCGAGGACGCGGCACACTAGGCTGTTGGCGTTGACCTGGAAGATGGTGCCCGTGCGGCGTGATTCGGGCACGGAGTAGAGGGGCTCGAGGGCGAGGCTGGGGGCCTTGATGTAGTTGAGGAGGGCGTAGATTCGGGCCTCGGCGTGGCGCGCGGCCAGGGCCGCGATGCTGCGCTCGACCGCCTTGCGGGTGAGGCGGTAGCCGGTGGGGAAGAGGGAGAGGATGCCGACGATGCCGACGCTGAGGACGAAGATGGCGATGACCACCTCGATGAGGGTCACGCCGCGGCGTCGGGCGGGTTGACGGAATGCTGGGAGCATTGCTCTTTCTCCGGCGCTAGCCCGCATTTCCCAGGAAATGCGGGAAATCCGAAATCCGAAACTCGAAATCCGAAGGAATCCCAAAGCCCAAAGCACCAATCTCCGAAACGGCAATCCAGGAAGGACCTTGTTCCGTGTGGCTGTTGTTTCGCCCATTTGGGTTTCGCATTTCGTGCTTCCTTCGGATTTCGTGCTTCGGATTTGGAGTTTTCCGTTACGACTTCGGGGGCGCGGGCAGCTCAGGGCCTTTCAGCTTGCCCGTGCCATCCTTTTGATAGAGCTCGTACTCCTCGTAGCCGAACGAGGTCAGCACGCCGGTCAGCGGCGTGATCTCGATGAAGCGCGCGCCCTTGTTCACCTCGTCGTCGGGGGCCTCGCGCAGGGTGTGGAGGCGGATGAGGAACTGGCTGGTCGGCGGCTTCTCGGAAATCTCGGTGCCGTCCACAGTGACCGCCTTCACGCTGGCGTCGGCGCTGAACGTGATGCTCAGCGAGCTTATCGGCGGCGGGTAGGCCCGCATGGCGCCCCAGGCGGTGCTGCCGGCGTTGGTGCGCA
Organism: Planctomycetota bacterium; assembly: GCA_016872875.1. The sequence goes on from VGYW01000102.1 coordinate 13,270, forward strand.
GGGTGACGTGCTCGGGCAACTGGTGCCACTCGAACGTCGGGTCGCCGGCGTTTGGGGTGACGCCCCACTGTTCTGGGACAATGACTTTCGCCGCGCCGTCCTTGGCGACCTGAGCCTCGAAGCGGACGGCGCGGCGCTGCTGGATGGCCTTGACGCGCGCGGCGTCAATGGCGGCGCGGACCCGCCGCGCGGCGTCCTGGGTGCCTGCCGAGCGGAGCGCCGGCCCGACCGCCAGGATGGCGAGCGAGAGGACGAAGATGATGATGCCGATGCTCGCGAGGAGCTCGATCAGGGTGAAGCCCGCGCTTTGGGGCTGCAATAACGGATTCGCGTGCGCCGGCCCGCAGCGTAGCCGCAACCGTCCCGGTTGCGGTCGGCAAGCGGGACGCTTGCCGCTACACATGAGAACTGAGATGAGGCATCTGGCGCTCATTTGCCGCCTCCGAAGTTGTTGATGTCGTCGGGGTCCTGCCCGCGGTCGCAGGCGTCTATGATCGCCTGTTCGGCAGCGCTGACGGTCTTGTCGCTGTAGTAGTCGGTCTTCTGGTCAGGCCCCTTCGAGATCACCTGGAACGTGGTAGAGTTGTAGAAGGCGTTGAGCAGTGCGGGCGGGCCGTAGAGGGACTCGTGCGGGTACTTGTGCTGGGGGTCGCCCGTCTTGAAGTCGTCCCAGACGGGGGTGGTGCCGTAGAAGTTTGCGAGGGCCTTGCCGGTCGAGGTGTCCTTCAGCGGCGTGCTGTCGGTCGGGTCGTTGATGCGGACGCCGAGGAGGTAGCAGGAGGCAGGGATGTAGTAGTAGGGGACGCCCCAGGGGTCGAGGAACTGGTTTCGGAGCTTGGAGTCGCCGCGTATGAACTCGACGTCGCTGCGTGCGCGGCCCCAGCCCTGGCCGGCGGCGGGATAGTCGGGGTCGGTGAGGGACTTGAAGAGGACGTAGTCCATGTAGTCGGCTGCGACCGGGGCGTCGGGGTTGGTCGGTGCGTAGGGCTTGGCGGGGAAGGCGCCGCGGTCGTCCTTGAACTCGATGAGTGCCATGGAGAGGTGCTGGATGTCGGAGCCGGCCGCCTTTATCATGGCCTCGGTGCGGAGCTTTGGGACGAGGACGACGAGTGTGGCGGCCAGGACGGTCATGATGCCCATGACGATGAGCATCTCGGTCATGGAGAAGCCGGCCCTCCCCTCATTTCGGATTTCGGATTTCGGATTTCGGATTTCCATCGTGGTGCTTCCTCTCGGCTCACCAGTTGCCGATGTAGCGGTTCACCAGGCTGGTGGGCTTGTTGCCCTTGCCGGTGACTCTCTTGCCGTCGTGGGTGTACTTCTGGCCGTTATTCTCGAGGGCCTTGCTCTGGTAGCTCTCCAGGCTCGTGCTCAGGAGGACCAGGTCGGCGTAGGCGCCGCAGGAGAAGATTTCGTAGGTCGTGGGCCTGTAGAGCGGCTGGATGCCGCCTTCGCCGTTGGTGGCGCCGGGGTCCTTGGTGCTCACCGTGGCCACGTAGCGGGTGTAGATGAGCGGCCGGCGGTAGGCGTCCACCACCGTGTCGAGCTTGCCGTCGCCGTTGGTGTCGAGGAAGCACGACTCGCGGACCTTCAGGAGGTCGCCGAGTTGCTCGACGAGCTTCGGCCCGCAGAAGGTGTTGCCCGTGCCCATCTCGGGGTAGCTGCCGCGCATGTCGCGGTGGAGGTTGATGGCCATCTCGACCTGGGAGATGACGTGGCGGGTGCTCTGGGACTTCGAGCCGAAGACGATGGCGCGGACGCCTGGGAAGAGGAGAGTGACGAGGATGGCCATGACGCTGATGACGACGAGGACCTCCATGAGGGTGAAGGCGGCGCGCTGCCGCCGCGCCGGTCGCCGACACAGGCTGGAAGCCTGTGCCACCGCGATTCTCAGGAACTCAGCAGGCATCGGGGTCGCCTTCCGTATGGTCATGCTCATTTCTTCCAGTTCCGGGTGTCGTCCTCGCCCTCGCCGTCGTTCGAGGCGTTCATGGCGTTGGTGATGAACAGGACGAAGTTCGCTGCGCTGATGCCCGGGAGGTCGCCAGGGACGGGTCCGGTCTGGCCGTCGAAGCCGACGCCGTAGAGGTCGAAGGTGTCGAAGTTGTGGTAGGGGTTGCCGGCGAAGTTGTACTCGGTGGGTGCGCAGGCGGGGAAGGCCTGGCGGTTGTAGAGGATGGGCCGGCCCCAGGGGTCCACCACCTCGGGCAGGCCGTTCTCATTGATGTCCATCGCCTCGGTTGTCCCGCGTAGCTCGAGCATCGGGTGGGCCGAGCTGAGGAACTTGTGGCAGAGGTAGTAGTAGAGGGTTTCGGGCGGATAGGCGGCGGTGGTGAGTGTGACTTGCGTGTAGACGGGCGGGGTGCCGGTCTTGGCGCCCTGGAGGTTGATGATCTTGGCGCCCGACGGGATGAAGTCGGGCGGGTAGTAGGCGTAGGCCTTGTGGTAGACGTTGAGTGCGACGTCGATCCGCTTGAGGAAGGCTTCGGTGGTGCTGGTCCTGGTGGAGGAGATGACGGAGAACATGGCCGGGAGGAGCATGCTGGCGAGTGTGGCGATGATGCCCATGACGACCAGCAGCTCGATCAGGGTGAAGCCGGCGCGGGGATTTCGGATTTCGGATTTCCGATTCCGGATTTTCCGCAATCCGCAATCCGCAATCCGCAATCCGCAATTGGTCATTCTATGGCGCATAGCAACCGTCCTCGCTCCTGGCTACTTCCAGTTTGTGATCCACTGGGCCTCTGCGGTGTCGGCCACGGTGGTGCCCGGGCCGCGGGACCAGAGGTCGTAGGCTTCCTTGTTTCGGAACGGGTCCGCCCCGTCGTCGTAGGTGGCGAGGCTGGCCACGCCGGGGAACACGGCCGGCAGGGTGGCGTCGGCCGGGAACGCCTTGCGGCGATAGACGAAGGAGCGGCCGAACCTGTCTATGATCTCGGGGATGCCGTTGCCGTTGTTGTCCGTGGACTCCCTCTCTGCCTGGAGTTCGAGGTAGGGGCTGTAGGGGGTCACGTAGAGGTTGCACAGGCAGTAGTAGAGTGCTTCCGCGCTCTCGGCGGTCCCGGGGAAGCCGGACCAGACGGTGGGGGGAGCGGTGAACTTCTTGGTGGGGGCGCCCGGCGGGATTTTGTCGGGCGGGTAGTAGCCCCACTGGCGCTCGAACTGGCTGATGGCGGTCTCTATCTGGGCGAGGAGGTTCCGCGTGGCGGCGATCTTGGCCATGCGGCGGCCGGAGTTGATGATGGGGACGAGTATGGCCGCGAGGCTGCCCAGGATGGCCATGACCACGAGGACCTCGATCAGGGTGAAGCCCCCCCGCGAAAAAGACTCCTGGAGTCTTTTATTCCGGCAAAGGACTCCTGAAGTCTCTTTCGCCGGGGCCTTCCGCAGGCCGCTTCGCATGTCCTTGGTGGTCATCATCTTACGGTCCTCTTTGCGCCCGCCGCGCCTGGCGGACGCTTGAGTGGGAGCAGCGCTGGTGGAGGCGACGGGGCGGACGCGGCGGGCATCTTCACCTCTCCACTTTATTCTACCCCCACGCCCAGACGTGTCAAGGCCCGTCTCCCCCAGCCGTAGCCAACTCCCTCTCCCTTTGGGAGAGGGCGGGGTGAGGGGCCTGAGATAAGGAGCAACGCCCGTTCCCGACGCCCTGTCAGCCTTCCCGCGCCCTCACCCTACCCTCTCCCAGAGGGAGAGGGGAAGAGTCGAGGACGAGGGACGAGGACGAGAGCGATCGAGGACGGATAGCGCACAGGGGCGCGAGCCCCCCTTGAGGGGGGCCCGCGCCCGAGTTGTTCATCGGTTGTGATATGGCATCAGGTGCCGCCACCGCCCATCTGCTGCATCAGCGAGATGAGGGGGAGGAAGAGGGCGATGACGATGAAGCCGACGGCGCAGCCGAGGACGATGATGAGCAGCGGCTCGATCAGGCTCATCATGCCGCTCACCAGGGCGTCCACGTCCTCGTCGTAGGTGTCGGCCACCTTGATCAGCATCTTGTCCAGCTCGCCCGTCTCCTCGCCTACGTCCACCATGTTCAGCACCATGGCGTCCACGATCTTGGTCTGTGCCAGGGGGCCGGCGATGTTCTCGCCCTCGCGGATGCTGTCGTGGACCCGCCCGATGGCGTTCTCGAAGACCGCGTTGCCGGTGGCCTCCTTCACGATGGAGAGGGCTTCGAGGATGGGCACGCCGGAGGTGATGAGGGTGCCCAGCGTGCGCGAGAAGCGTGAGATGGTGGACTTGCTGATGATGATGCCGAAGAGCGGCATCTTGAGCTTCACCTTGTCGAGCACGTAGCGCCCCGTCTTGTTCGCCCCGATCACCTTGAGGACGACGATGAACCCGATCGGGACAAGTGGGAGCATGAACCACCAGTCCTGAATCCACTTGCTGAAGGTGATCAGCATCTTCGTCATCGCGGGCAGTTCCATCTTCATGTCCTTGAACATCTCCTCGAACTTGGGGACGACAAGGATCATGATGGCGGCCAGGATGCCGCCTGCGGCGGTGATGACGGCGGCGGGGTAGATGAGGGCGGAGATGACCTGCTTTTTCAGGCGCTGCGACTTCTCCATGAAGCCGGCGAGCCGCTCGAGGATCGAGTCGAGCACGCCGCCCGCCTCGCCCGCCCGCACCATATTGACGTAGAGCTTGTCGAAGGTCTTCGGGTGCTTGCCGAGTGCCTCGGAGAGGGAGGAGCCGCCCTCCACGTCCTCCGCAACGTCCCCGAGCTGGTTCTTCAGCACGCCCGGCTTCTGCTGCTCTTCGAGGATTTTCAGGCTCCGCACGATGGGGAGGCCGGCGTCCACCAGCGTGGAGAGCTGGCGGGTGAAGGCGGCGAGCTGCTTGGATTTCACCCTGCCGAAGGCGATGGCCTTCTTCCGCTTGCGCGGCCCGGCGGCCACGGTCCGCTGCTTTCGCGCGCTCTTCTCCTTCACGTTCGTCGGGAAGTAGCTCTTCCCGCGAATCTTCACGATGGCCTCTTCGCTCGTCGTGGCCTCGATCTCGCCGTGGACAACCTGCCCCTGGCTGTCGAGCGCCTCATACGAGAACAGCGCCATGGCACTCTCCTTCTGGCATCCTCGCCCGTGGCCTGAAGCCGGACTTCTGCCTTCTCATTGTATCAACACGCCCACGATTGTCAAGCGTCTTGACCACGGGCCAACTCCTGAGTAGAATCTTGCTGTTGTTAGAGTAGAACTTGTCTGGCGGCTTGTCAAGCCGGGAGGAAAGGAGGTCGGACGATGCGTTGGATGGCGATTGCGGCGATGGCGTGCGTGGCGATGGCGGCTTGGGGCGGCGAGGAGCCGAAGGCGGCCGAGGAGGGCTTCGTGAGCCTCTTCGACGGCAAGACCCTCGAGGGCTGGAAGGGGGCGGTCCAGGGCTACACGGCCGAGGACGGCGTGCTCGTCTGCCAAAAGAAGGGCGGCGGAAACCTCTTCACCGCCAAGGAGTTCGGCGACTTCATCTTCCGCTTCGAGTTCAAGTTCGAGCCCAACGGCAACAACGGGGTCTCCATCCGCGGCCAGGAAATCCAGGTGCTCGACGACTACGCGGACATCCACAAGACCCTCAAGCCCTGCCAGTACCACGGCTCGATCTACTGCAAGGTGCCGGCCAAGCGCGGCGCCACCAAGCCCGCCGGCGAGTGGAACACCGAGGAAATCGTGGTCAAGGGCAGCCAGTGGAAGGTCACGGTCAACGGCCAGGTGATCGTGGACGTCGACCTCGCCCAGGAGAAGGGCTGCGAGGAGCTTGCCAAGCGCACCAAAGGCCCCATCGGCTTCCTCGGCCACGGCACCCGCGTCGAGTTCCGCAACCTGCGCCTGAAGGAGCTCTGAGGGGCCGCCCATCAGTCCAACAGGCTCATCTCCCCTGCTTGATCATCTTGACGCCACATCCCAGCGTGGCGGCAAGGTTCGGGGACACGTTGCTGGACTCTGCGTTGGCGAGTTGAAAGCGGCGCTGGCATTTTGGGGCAGGGTGTTGTAGAATGGCGCGCGTGGGGAGGGAGAGGCAGGAGGCTTGGCGATGGGGAAACTGGCAAGCGAGCCGGTCGCCGAGGCGGGATGCGCGCTCCACGCGCGGCACGCAGCAGCCACGCCAGCGGAGTCTGTCGCTCCGGAGGCGGCAAGGTTCATGTCAGCGAGAGGGCTCTCGGAGGCCCATGAGAGGGTCAAGGCGCTGGTGAGGGAGGAGTTCCCGTCGCTGAAGTCCCTGGCCACGAGCGTGGAGTGTGATCCGGATGCGCCACACGTGGCGGCGGTTCGGCTGCGTGCAACGGTCGGCGGGCCGGTCGAGAAGGCGATGGCGTGCAAGGACGCGTTCGACGAGGCCCTGGCGCGCGACGATGGGGGGCGCTTGTCGGCGTTCGTCGTGACGGTGAAGGTGGTGTGATGGGATGGACGGGTGGGACTTCCTGACAACCGCCGAGTCACTGGCGAAGTCCGCCCACGAAAGCGACCGGCGGACCTCGATCAGCAGGTCATACTACGCGTCGCTCAACGGGGTTCTCTGCGCTCTCCGGCCCCACGGGGTCGTCGCCAAACGCGATCACACCCACCAACTGAGCGAGTGGCTGCGCGCGTGCGAGGACCCGAATCTCAGGCAGGTAGGGTCCAAGCTCCATACGCTCTGGGCTATGCGGATCGACGCCGACTACCGGATGGAGTTGCCCGCGTCGGAGTTCAGCATTGAGCAGGCGCAAGTGGCCTTCCACGAGGCAAGGCAGATACTCCGCCTCTTCCAGAGAACTTCGCCTCGGTCCGCCGCGGGGGATATTCGCGCCTACCTACAGAAGGTCAACTCGCTGATGTTCCTGGAGAAGGCGTAGGCAAGGTCACGGTACTCCGACAGGCCCGCTGGCTATGGCCCGTCCGTGTCGGTCCGTCACCATCCGTGTCTCATTCTCGGACCACCTCGGCCTCGGCCCAGCCGACCGGGCCGAAGTGCCAGACGAGCTTGCTCGTGTTCACGGCGCGGAGCTCGAGCACCTCGGCGCCGCGAACGTCCGCCTCTATCTCTGCCAGGCCGTCCGTCGAGGAGAGGATGGGGGAGGTGGCGACGCAGACTCCGTCGGCCCAGACTTCGAACTGGACCCGCTCGTTCTCGTAGCGGAGGGGGAACCTGGCGCCGGTGTGCTCGAGGCCGACCTTGGCTCGGAAGCGGGCGAAGCGGCCGTCGAGACGCCAGGTGGCGTTGGCGGGGGGGATCATGCCGATGCCGCGCTCGAAGCGCTGGCCCTGAATCATCAACTGGCCGGAGTCCACGCCCGCCGAGCGGTCGAAGGCGAGGGGGCCGCGGCGCGATTCGATGCTCTCAGGGGCCAGGGCCGAGAGCCAGGCGCGCTCCCCGTCTGGCGCCGTTGCCCAATGGCTTCCGGGTATCTTGGCCCTCAACCCCGCACTCCCCTCGAAGAGCAGCTTGGGGTCGAAACGCCAGTCGTGGTCGAAGTAGCCGACGGCGAGGAAGGAGTCGGGGCCGCAGGTCTTGCGGTCGAACACCGCGTAATCGAAGTACCAGCGGCCGCGGTCGCCTTCGAGGTGGACGACGTGGCCGAGGCGGCCCCAGAGCTGGCGATAGGCGTCGGGGGTCGAGCCGCAGACGACGAGGGCGGCGGGGCTCCCAGGGCGCAGCAGGATGACCCCGATGTCGTCGCCACGGAACTCGCGGCCGCAAAGGCGGACGACGCCAGGGGCGACGGCGAGGTCGAAGCCGTCGAGGGCGGCCTTCACCACGGGATTCTCCTCTGGCGAGCCCAGGGCGATGAGGGTGCGGGGCGGGGCCACAGGCGGGACGCCTGTGCCACCATTCTGTGAGGGAGGTGGCACAGGCTTC
>VGYW01000103.1 GCA_016872875.1 Planctomycetota bacterium
ACCCTTGTGGAACGGATCGGCGTTGGGACAACCGCGAGAAGCATCGGTGCTCCGCAAGGACACGCACAGAGATTGCGGCCCCAACCCGGTGGACCGAACACCACTACCTGGCTCGCCTCGGCGAGCGTATAGCAGACGGATCCGCGTCCCCTGGTTCCTCATCCTGAAGTTTGCGCTTGACAAACGGCCTCATAGCAGATGCCTCGGCTTCGCTCGGCATGACAGGACCTATCGGAGGGGCCACGAGCCCTCTGCTCACTCGCAGTCGAACCTGAGGCCCATGCTCGCGCGCAGTTTGTCCAGGGTGCGAGCCTGGCCCAGGCTGTCGGCCCAGGTCATCGCGGTGGGCCGGGCCTGGCGGCGGCGGAGGTTCTCGGCCACGGTGAGGGCCTCGTTGGCGTAGAGGTCGCGGCCATACTTGACTTCGATGGTCTCCGTCTTGCCCTCGGCGCTCACGATGAGCTTGGCGTTCTCGTCGGAGGGGAACCAGGGGTTGGTGACGACGATGCTGCCCTTCGAGCCGTAGACGTTGGCCGCCGAGGGCGTGCCGCACTGGGTGCCGCAGGCGAAGGTGGCGACGATGCCCGAGGGGAATTGGAGCACGCCCGTCGCGTACTCGTCCACGCGGCTCTGCTTGCCGATGTGGGCCACGGCGTGACACGCCGTCGGCTCCTCACCCGCGATGAGGCGGCAAAAGGAGACGCAGTAGCAGCCCACATCCATCAGCCCGCCGCCCGCCAGGGGGTTGGATAGGCGGAGATTGTCGAGCTGGAGGCCCATGTTGAAGGCGAAGGCCGACTGGAGCACCCGCACCTCGCCGATCGTGCCGGCCTTGATGATCTCAAGCAACCGCTTCCACTGCGGATGGCAGCGGTACATGAAGGCTTCCATGAAGAACACGTCGCACTTCTTCACGACGCGCAGCACCTTCTGAAGCTCAGGGGCGTCGATGGTGACGGGCTTCTCGCAGAGGATGTGCTTGCCCGCCTTCGCCGCCTTGATGCTCCATTCCGCGTGGAGCGAGTTGGGCGTCGAGATGTAGACCGCGTCAACGTCCCTGTCCGCCAGCAGCTCGTCATACGAGCCATAGGCCCGCTCGATCCTGTTCTCGTCGGCGAACTTGTGGGCCTTCGCCAGGTCGCGCGAGGCGACGGCGAGTGCGGTGGCCTGGTCCTTGATGGTCGCAAGCCCCTTGGCGAAGCGCCCGGCGATCCGCCCGGCTGCGAGCAGCCCCCAACGCAGACGTCTCATGCGGTCCTCCTTTGCCACTGGTTGTCCCGCGGCCGAAGCCACTTGCCCGTTCACGCAAGCGATATCCTACGGCATGCCCCCTCGATGGTCAAGTGCGGATCAGGCGCTTACGGGCCCTTCAGAGCCAACAGCCTGACGCCGGCATCGTCCGCCAAGCGGCCCACGGCCTCGACTGTGGCGGCCAGAGGCGCTTCATGTTGATTTTGGGCATGTGGCGCTGCCGGGGGTCAACATGCCGGTAAATCAAGCCCAGATAAGCACTTATGGCTGAGATTGCAGGGAACCGCTGCCCGGCATGTTGCCATGCGTCAACATTTGGCGGCGCGCCGCCACTGTAGCACCTCGCGGGCGTCTCTCGCCCTCGACACATGATAAGTCATAGCAAAGGGATAGAGCATGGGAGCTTTTCGCAGAGGCGCCGCGGAGCAGCGGCATAGGATTTGCTTTACAATGCCTCCAATTGTTTTGCGGTTAGTGTGTTGTGTCAATCATTCGGAGCCGGCCATGAAGAGGTTCGTTCTCGCCATTGTTGTCCTCGCGATCGCGCCCAGTGCCCGGGGGTACCTCTACATCATTGACGACTTCACGACCGGGCCGATCTTCCCACCGCTGCTGACCCCCCCGGGCACGGTGGGGGATCCGCTCCCCAGCCCCCTTCCGCCTGGCTATAGCACCCCCATGGCCGCGGCCGCGGCTTGGGGCGGGGCGCGAGCCTGGCACATGGGCGTCACCGCGTCGCCGACCTTCGTGGACTTCTCAGCATTCGCCGTGGACGGTGGGGCCGCGGGCTATGGCAATACGTCTGGCCAAGAGGGGCACCTGGAGTTGGGCTACGGCACCTTCGCCGGCACAGCAGGGGAGAACGCCGACTGGAGCATCGTCACCGCCCTCCTCGTCAATGCGCTCAGCATTGATTCGGGAGCTGGCATCCTGGACGTCGAGATCGACTCCTCGACAGGTGGAGGCATCTTCACCCTGCCGTCCGTGACCATTACAGGGCCCGGGGTCAACCAGCAGTACATGGTCCCCCTGTCCGCGCTCCCCGCGGCATACCGCGGGGACGTTGACGGGGTGAACTTCAGGTTCACCACTTCTACTGCGGGCTGGGACATCACGTTGGGTGGCGGCGGCCTTGCGCTGACGCCCGAGCCGACGACGCTGACGCTGCTCGGGATCGGCCTGCTCGCCTTCGTGCGAAGGCGACGCAAGAGCTGACGGGCGCCGGAATCCGAGGGCAAGTTAGACCGAGTGCCTCGGCCCACAACGGCCGAGGCACTTTCGTTTGGGCCGTTGAGCGGCGGAACGCGCTCCCGCAAGCCCACTCACCGCGGCTGCGATGGCGCCAGGCGGTACGTCTCGCCCGCGCGAGCAGTGAAGGCGACGACGCACGACTCCGGGCGCTCGGCCCGGACCGCGGCGAGCTCGGCGCTGACATCGAGCGGCGCGCCCGCCCGCACCCGGCAGTGGCCGCTGAGCCTCGAGCGGATCGTGGCCGAGGTCAGCCTGCCGTCCCTCCACGCCATGTCCACCTCGAAGCCGCCGCGGGCGCGGAGGCCCCGCACGCTCCCCGCGGGCCAGGCCTTGGGCAGGGCGGGCAGCAGGTGGACCGCCCCCGCGTGGCTCTGGAGGAGCATTTCGGCGATGCCGGCCCCGCCGCCGAAGTTGCCGTCTATCTGGAACGGCGGGTGGGTGTCGAACATGTTGGGCAGGGTGCTCTTGGCGATGAGCTCGCTGAGCATCTTGTAGGCGTGGTCACCATCCTCGAGCCGCGCCCAGAGGTCCACCTTCCATGCCTTGGACCAGCCGGTGCCGCCGTCGCCGCGGTGCTCGAGCGAGCGCTTGACGGCGGCGGCGAGCTTGGGCGTGCCGCGGGGCGTGATCTCGTCGCCAGGGTGAAGGCCCCACAGGTGCGAGACGTGGCGGTGCTGGTTCTTGGGATTGTCCTTGTCCTCGAGCCATTCCTGGAGCTGGCCGTACTGGCCGATCTTGTTGGGGGCGAGCTGGGTGCGCATCTCGGTCAGTTGCCGGCGGAGGCCGTCGTCCACGCCGAGGATTTCGCTGGCGCGAATGGTCCACCCGAACAGGCTGCGGATGATCTGGTGGTCCATCGTCGGCCCCATCACCAGGCCGCCCTGCTCGGGGGAGTTGGACGGGCCGCTGATGAGGCAGCCGGTCTTGGGGTCCTTCACCAGGAAGTCCACGAAGAAGAGCGATGCCTCCTTGAGCACGGGATAGGCGCGCTTGGCCAGAAACTCCTTGTCGCCGCCGAACTCGTAGTGCCACCAGAGGTGCTGGCAGAGCCAGGCGCCGCCTGTGACCCAGATGCCGTGGTTGGCGGCGTTGATGGGGGCGGTGCCGCGCCAGAGGTCGGTGTTGTGGTGGAGCACCCAGCCGCGGCAGGCGTAGTGCTCCCTGGCCACGCGGCGGCCCGTGGCCACGCAGTCGTCAATCATATCGAAGAGGGGCAGGTGGCACTCAGCGAGGTTCGCCGCCTCGGTCGGCCAGTAGTTCATCTCGGTGTTGATGTTCACCGTCCACTTGCTGTCCCACGGGGGCCTCAGTTGATCGTTCCAGATGCCCTGGAGGTTGAGGGGCTGGGAGCCTGGGCGCGAGCCGGCGATGGTGAGGTAGCGGGCGTATTGGAAGTAGATGGCGGCGAGCTGCGGGTCAGCCGGGCCGAACGCCTTTATCCGCACGTCGGTCGGCTGCTGGGTGGCGTCGCTGGTGCCGAGGTCGAGGCCCACGCGGCGGAAGAGGGCCTGGTGGTCGGCCACGTGCGCCTTGCGGACGGCCTCGTAGGCTGCTCGTACTTGGCCGGGCTCCTCGCCCACGAAGTAGCGGGTCAATCTACTCATGGTGTTAGCACAGCGGTTGGTGGGGTTGGCCGAGATGTCACGGAAGCTCTTGTGGCTCGTGGCAGCAACAAGGTGGAGGGTGCACGAAGTGGCGCCTTTGACCTCTACGCTGCTGTCCGTTACTGTCACTTTGCCGTCATCGGCGAACACACCGAGCAAGGCGCCGAACTTCATGCCAGTCGGCGGCGCAGGCTCGGAGTTCCCGTAATCGTGGGGCTTGAGCTGGCCCATCATTGCCAGACAATCATAGCCTGCAACCCGGGTCTTGGTGCCAGGATGGGGGCTGGAGAGCGAGGCCGTGAACGTAACTTGGCCAGGCTTGTCGGCCGTTACGCGGATGACGATTACCTGGTCGGGGAAGCTGGCGAACACCTCGCGCTGGAAGGTGACGCCGCCGACCTTGTAGCGGGTGGTCGCCACGGCCTGGTGGAGGTCGAGCTGGCGGCGGTAGTCTGTGACCTCGGTGTGGCCGGGGAAGATGAGCTTGACGTCGCCGAACGGTTGGTACGCCGTCTGGCGGAGCGGCACGCTCATCATCTCCTTGCCGGCGAGTTGTTCGGCCTCGCGCTGCTTGCCATCGAAGAGGAGTTGGCGCACCTGGGGCAGGAACTTGGCCGCGCCCACGTGAGCGTAGTCGTGCGGCTGGCCGGCCCAGAGCGTGTCGTCGTTGAACTGGATGCGCTCCTCGGCCGTGCCGCCGAAGACCGTTGCGCCGAGGCGCCCGTTGCCCACGGGGAGGGCCTCGGCCCACTGCTTGGCCGGCTGGCGATACCAGAGCGCGAGGCCGTCCTCTCCCGCGGCGGCGCCGGCAGCAAGACCCACGCAACCCAGCGCGAGGAGGCCCCACTCGCTCATTCGGCGGCTCCCTTCTTCGCGCAGCACTTCTTGAACTTCTTTCCGCTGCCGCAGGGGCACGGGTCGTTGCGGCCGACGGCGCGAGGAGCATGAATGGGTTCTGGTTGGACCCGATGCTCGGATAACGGCGTACTGCCGGCCTCCTCCCCCCAATCCTCAGCCTCCTCATAGTCGGGGCCAGAGTCGCCCTCATCCTCGTCGCGGCCCTCGTACCACGCGCGCAGGCCCTTGCAATTGACAGGCAGCCAGTCCGTCACCGGTTCCTCCCAGGCATTCTCGCCGGGCTCGTAGTCGGGGTTTCCCTCGAGAAACAACAGCGCCTCCTTGGTGTCTGGGTCGTGGGTCTTGCGCAGGACGCGCTGGATGAGGGGGCCGCACTCGCCGCGGCCCATCCTCGCCAGGGTCCAGGCGGGGCAAGAGGCGAGGATGGGGTCCATCTTGCCCAGTTCGGCGCGTTCAAGGTTGTGCTGGCAGCACCGGACCACTTGCTCGCGGAGCGCCGGGGCGTCGCAGTGCTCCGCCAGTTCGGTGAGGCTCCACAGGGGGAGGGACGCAGCGTGGTAACGCGGCCGGCGGCCAATCCAGTCCAGCACAGCCGGAAGGACCGGCGCGCCCAACGAGCCAGCGGCCGCCTCGAGGACTTCGAGCATGCCCTCGTCGTCGCGGTCGCCCGCGCAAATCATCTCGTCCACTAGGAACTGTCCAATCGCCCGGCGCGTCGCCTCGTCGAGCCGCGGCGCCGCCAGGGCGAAGATGGCTGGGACGTAATAGCATTCGTAGCTGGCGACCTCGTAGGGATCCTCCATGAACTTGTCATAGACCTCCCGCAGTTCCTCCCACAGTGGCGGATGGGCGGCCAGGGCGTCGGCAAACTGGTTCAGCACGTGCCACGGGATGTCGCCCTCGGTGTGCTTCAAGGCATCCCACGGGAGTTGGGTGGCGGCTTGCGAAGACACGGGTTGGCTCCATCGGTCGTGAGGCGGGTCAGAGGGTCCACGGCTCGCGCATGCAGCGCGAGCGCATGCGGTCGGCCTCGTCGTCGCCCAGGAAGCGCTCGGCCTTGGGGTCCCACCTGAGGGGCCTGCCGAGGCGGATGCAGAGGTTGGCGGCGTGGCAGATGGTCGTCGCGCGGTGCGCGCTCTCGGGGTCGCAGACGGTCTTTGCTCGCGTCCTCACGCAGTCGAGGAAGTTCCGGGCGTGGTCGCCGGTGTGCGCCCAGCTCCTGGCGGCGATGGCCCGCAGGCGGAGGAGGTCCTTCGGCTCGGCGGTCACCACGTTCGTCTGGTCGTCCACCTGCACCCAGCCCTCTGAGCCGACGAAGCGGATGTAGCGCGCCTCGAAGGTGCCGCTGGAGCGGAGGACGATCTTCACGCCGTCCGCGTAGGTGCAACTGATGTCGGCGGTCACAGGCGTCTCGGAGAAGGCGGCGTGGTCGAACGTCGCCTCCCCCTCGTAGGCCACGGGGCCTGTGTCGTCGCGGTCGAGCGCCCACTGGGCGATGTCGGTGTAGTGGCAGCCCATGCCGATGATGGGGCCGCCGCCGGTGTCCCAGAAGTAGTTCCAGCCGCTCACCCGCGCGTTGGTGTAGGGGTGCCAGGGGGCGGGGCCGAGCCACATGTCGTAGTCGAAGCCTGGCGGCACGGGCCGCGGGGCTTCGAGGGCGACGGTTGGCCCCTGCCACTGCTGGCAGATGACGGTGTTGGTCTTGCCGATCAGGCGCCTTCGGACCGCCTCGGCCTGGAAGCGATAGGAGTCCACCGAGCGGCGCTGGTGCCCGGCCTGGTAGACGCGGCGGTAGCGTGCCATCGTTTCCACCAGGGCGCGCCCCTCGGCGATGGTGATGCTGATGGGCTTCTCGGAGTAGATGTCCTTGCCCGCCTGAGCCGCGAGGATGGCGGCGGGGGCGTGCCAGCGGTCGCCGGTGGCGATGAGGACGGCCTGGAGGTCGGCTCGGTCGAGCAGGGTGCGGAAGTCGCTGTAGTCCACGCACTCTGTGTTGCCGTAGCGTGCGTCCACGCGCGCCTTTCCCGCGCGGCGGCGGCCCGCCTGGCAGTCGGCCAGCGCCACGCAGCGGAGGTCTGCGAACTCCATGAAGTGGTCGAGCACCACGGTGCACCGGCTGCCGTATCCGATGACCCCCAGCGCGATCTGCTCGCTCGGCGGCGCCTTCCCCTCCGCCCCGATGGCCGAGGCGTGGATGACCGCCGGCCCGACCGCGGCAGCGCCCATGGCCGTGGCTGTGCGCCGAAGGAACGCGCACCGAGGGATGAGTCCCGCGACCATGTAGCCTCCTACCAGTTCGGGCGGTCGAGCTTCGCGCGCAGGGCTTCGACCTCGTCGAGGATTCCAGACTCCTCCTTGAGCCGGCTGAGGTAGGTGATCTGCTTGCGAATGTACTCCCAATCGAGTTTCCCCGACTGTCGGGCGATGATCCCCTTCACATCCTGCCAATCCAAGGGGCGGCCGGCGACGGCCTTCATCACCAGGAGGTCCTCGGCGGAACAGGTGATGAGCGAAACCCCCGGCTCGTAGAGAAAGGGCGTGGCTCTGGACACAACCGCCTCGTCGAAGTCGTATGCGCCCAAAAGAACATCCACGGGAGCGCCGTTCGAGGCGAGGATCAGGAGCACTCGGGCAGCAAGGGCAAAGCGTTCCGGGTCCTCGAGCCGAGGGGCGAACCTGGCCAGCAACTCCCGGATGAAGCCCTCCTCGTGATCAATGCCTGTCATCAGGGTCAGGTCAATGTCGCGCGTCAGCCTGGGCTCGCCCCACCGTTGCACCGCCAGCCCGCCGATGAGGCAGAAGCGCCACCCGCGCTGGGCCATGAAGTCTTGGAGTTCGACTGCGGCCTCGCAGAGGGGGTTCATCTTCTAGCCTTTGCCAGCAGGCGCGGCAACTCGGCCAGTCCGCTCGTCGGCACGTTCACCCTGTGCCGATAGCCCATCTCCAGGAGCGCGTCAATGATCTTCACATTGTCCTCATGCCGGAACCTGCGCAACTCCTCGTAGCGGAAATCCTCGAGCATCGGCCCCGCCCGCTTCCAGGTGTCCACCCACTGCTTGTGTTGCTGCTTCTCAGGATCGGGCATCGGCGCATTCCTAGCCCCCCACACGCATTATACCGCTCACGGCAGCGGGATCAAAGCCCAGAACCCGTGGCCCCTTATAGCTTCCCTTCCCTGTACATGATCAGGATTCTGGCGGCCACGATGCGGAACTTCCGCTGCATCTGCGCGAGGCCGTTCTCGTCAAAGGAATCGCCTGTGCCGCATCCGTTGCCCGGCAGGCGGTGCCATCCGGTGGACTTGGCGCGGTTGTGCGCGGCCAGTTCCTCGAGGCATGCGCGCTCGTACCTCGGCCCCGTGCTGACCACCTTCCCTGCCCACTCCCTGTACCGCTGCCGCTGCTGCTTGGTCACACGTCTCCTCCTACGCTGGGGCCACTTCACCTTCTGAGGGCGGAGTGCTGATGTGTGACTTCACGGCGGCGACGAATGCCCTGGCGCGTTCCAGCGCGGCAGCGGCGCGTTCGGGGCGGACCTCGACGAGCGGACGGTAGTCGGCCTCTTGGCGCAGATGAAATGTCTCGTGCAGCCAGGAGGAGACTTCCGGGCCGAAGAGGCCGGGCCTCACGAAGTCTCTATCGAAGAGAGCGATCGCTCCCGAGTGTTTGGACGTCTCGCGTTTCCCGAGCGCCAGCACGGCGAGCACTGCGTAGAACATCGCGTAGTACGCGCAACTGGCGACTCGCCTGCACTTGCCCTTCTCCAGCAGGATCTCCGCGGACTCGATACACTCGTCCGCCTGCTCGAGCCGGTAGGCTACCAGCGCTTTGATCTCCTCTGTCACACCGCCACGCCTTCATGCAGGACGGTCTGAACGATGGAGCTTTGCGAGCAGGGGCCTCTCTCAAACTCCTCGCCGGAGAACGCGACGGGGCAGATCACGGCGCCATGCCGGAAACTGACCTCCCAGGCGATATGGGAGATCCGGCCATCCACGCCGTCATCCAGGTGGTCCACGACCACGCAAACATCCAGATCGGAGTCCTCCGTGAAATCGCCGCGCGCGCGCGAGCCGAAGGCCCACACGCGCGCCTCGGGGAAGCGCCGGCGCACGGCCGCCGCGAACTCATCCAGTATCTGCTTGTCTCTCGGCGTCATGGGGACTCTACTCGGTCTTGGGGCCGGCCTTGGCGAGGGCGTAGCGGGCGGTGCGGGCGAGCTCGGAGTCGGCGTCCTGCTTGGCCGCGGCCTCGAGGGCGGCGCGCGCGGCTGCCGCGTGCGGAGATTGGGGGAAGCGCCGCAATAGCTCGCCTATGCCCCACAGGAGCCTCACCTTGGCCGCGTCCTGGGCCGCGCCCAGGCGGTCGAGGAGGGGCTTGACCGACTCGGCGTCGCCCACGCGGCCGACGGCCTCGGCCACGAAGCCCTGGAGCGCCGCGTCGTCCAGGGCGGCCAGGAGCGTGGGCAGCGCCGCGGCCCCGTGCTTCTCGAGGGCGACGAGGGCCTGCCACCTCACGCCCTTGTCGGCGTCCTTGAGGCAGTTGGCGAGGGCGGCGATGGCCTTCTCACCCGCGAAGTGGGTGAGGGCGACGGCTGCGATGCGGCGGACGTCTTCGTCGCCGCACTCGGCGGCCTTGAGGAGGACTTCGAGGGCGGGCTCGGCCTCGGCGCCGGCCTGCTCGGCGATCCGGCCCAGGCCGCTCACGATGCCCCAGGCCGTGTACTTCGGCTTGCGGTCCCCCTCCTTGCCTTTGAGGAGCGCAAGGGTGTCGTTGAGGTGCTTGACGAGGACTGGGACGGCTTTGGGGCCGAGTGTTCCGAGCCCTGCGGCGGCGTCGGAGCGTATCTTCCCCTCGTCCTCGCCGAGGAGGTCCACAAGGTACTTCACGGCCTCGAGGTTTCCGCGCCTGCCGAGGGCCTGAGCTGCGACGAGCTTCACCACGCTGTCGCCGTCGCCCATCGCCTTCTTGAGGGCTTCGATGGCCTTTGCGGAGTCTGAGGTGGCGAGGACACCCGCGGCGGAGCGGCGGATGCGCGCGCCGCTGGCGTCGGGGTCCAGGAGCTTCGCCAGTTCCTCGTCGCGGTGCTCGCCAGGCAGCAGCACGAGGGCGTCAATCGCGTCCGACCGCGAGCCGGCGTCGGCCCGCGTGTTCTTCGCGTCGGCCAGGAGGTGTTCCTCGGCCTTCTTCGTCGCAGCCTCCACGCGCGCGAGGAACTTCGCGGCCTGCTCGGGCTTCGGGTCGGGCAGCAGGCGCGCGGCCTGGAGCGCCACGCGGCTGTCGTCGTCCTTGGCAAATGAGCCGGGGAGCTGTGCGAGGAGCTTCTCGGCGAAGCCCTCGGGCTTGCCGCTCTTGAGGGCGTGGGTGCAGTGGCGGAGGGCCGCGTAGCGCACGTCGCGGCTCTTGTCCCCCGCCGCGCGCTCGAGCAAGACGTCGGCGGCGCGCGGGTTGAACGACGCGGCCTTTGGGTCGAGGAGCGCGGCCAGCTCGCGCACCGTGTCGAGGCGTATCTCGTCGTCGGTGCTCCGGATGCGCTCTAGCAGGCGCGCCAGGTCCTTCTCGGCGGCGGCCACGGGCGGCTCGGGCGGCGGGGCGAGGAAGTGGACGGAGCGCAGCGCGTTGCGGGCCAGGGACTCCGTGGCCGCCTCGATCAGCTCGGGGTCGTCCTCGCGGAAGGTCAGGATGAGGTCGTTCGCGGGTGCGGAGAGCTGGGTGAAGAAGCCGATGGCCCTGGCGGCCTCCACGCGCAGCTCGCGCTCCTTCCCCTTGAGCACTTCAAGGAGTGGGGCGACGGCGGTCTCGGCCTCCGAGCGCGCGAGCGACGCCTTGGCCGCGATCACACCCAGCGCGCGGGCTGCCGGGAGGCGCAGCTCCCTCAGGTCCTTCTTCAGATCGTAGTCCTTCGCGGTCTTCTCGGGGTCCTTGAGGATGAGGATGTTGCTCAGCGGCTTGATGACGGAGCGGCCGTGCTCGGCCAGGGTGCGCTCGGCGCGCGCCCGGGCGCGGGCCGACTCGCTCATGATGTCGGCGAGCAGCTTCTCAACGTCGCGCGCCCCCCCGCCCGAGCAGCCGAGCAGCCCTGGGAGCGCCACCAGCCAAAGCCAAGCCATCCATCTGCGCATGGCAGCAGCCTCCGCAGCCAGCCTTATGTCCACACACCCCAGTCGGGAGTATACCAAGTCCACGAGCAGCGATCAACACCCCCTCCCAAATCGTCCTCGTCCCTCGTCCTCGTCCTCGACTCTGTGGGCGACAAGCCAAGGGGATCGAGGACGACGGACGAGGACGAGGGACGAGGGCGATTGAAGAGGGGGAAGTGAACCACCAGGCTCAGGGGCCATGCTCTTCCAGTTCAGGAAGAACGCCAGTAGCTATCGCAGGGAGGTGGCTGCCCGTCTCAAGAAGCTCGCCGCCTTCGGCCCCATGGTGGACGGCTCCCTGGTGGTGGTCCGCCGCCGGTGCGGGAACCCAGGCTGCCGCTGCACCCGGGGCGAGAAACACCCAGCGCACTATCTCACGCGTAAGGTGGGGCGCAAGACCCACTCGCTCTACATTCCCGTGGCCCTTGTCGAGGACGTGCGAGCGTGGAACCAGGAGTTTCGCCGGCTGAAACGGCTCGTGAGCGAAATCTGCGAAAGGCAGCGGAAGGTCGTCGCCGCCGCCTTCTGCCCCCAACTCCTCTCCCTCCTCGCAAAGCGCCCCCCCGGCGATATGGCCAGCCTCCGCCCACGTTGCACTGCCGACCCGCCTCCTCCCCAGCCCGCCCCGCCCACTGGCCGCCAAACCTCTGGACTCTTCATGTCTGGCCGGGCCGAGGCGGGCTTGACTCGTCCCGCGGCGCGTGCTTTAATCCCTGGAACCAGTCGCGGGCAGCCAGCTTTTCAGGAGAACGCCGTGGTTGACAATGAGCTCGAATTCAAGGTCCAGCAGCTCGAACAGTTGGTCAACCAGTGGAAGCGGTTCTTCACGCTCTACCGCAAGATACTCAAGCCGGGGGAGGCCACGCCGAAGGAGGAGCACGACTACGGTGACCTCGCGACGACGTTCGCGCGCATCTACACCCCCATCGCCACCCGGACGGGCCTCAAGCCGCAGGCCGGCGCGGGCGTCCTCGACATGGTCACAACCGTCCCCGACGCCCAGGCGGTCCGCGACCTCTCCGACATGCAGCGCCGCAAGTTCGAGAACGACTGGCGGAGCAACAACACGGACATGAACCAGAAGCTCGGCGAGCTCCAGCTCCTCCGCGAGGAGCTCTCCACCACGAGCGCCTTCACGTTCTACATGCGGCGCTTCTTCTCCAACACCGCCGCCCAGTGGTGCGTCGGCCTCTCCGTCGTCATCATCCTCCTCGGCGTCTTCGGCTTCTTCGGCATCCTCCGCGACGCCCTCATGGCGCTCATCAAGAGCGTGAAGTAGCGCCCGCCTTCCTGGCGAAATGCGGGAAGCCCGAAATCCCAAATCCGAAATCCTAAGGAATCCCAAAACCGGAATAACCGATCTCCAGGCAACAACCCACCCGACGTGGCGGCACCTCCAGTTCTTGTTTCAGCCATTGGGGCTTCGGGTTCTGGATTTCCTTCGGATTTCGGGATTCGGATTTCGGGATTCCAGCCTGGTTCTCTGCACCCAATGGGCAAGAAGCTCCTCTTCCTCGCCGACGTCCACCTGTGCCCCGAGCGGCCCGAGCGCGGCGAGGCCCTCGCCGCCTTCCTGCGCGCCCAGCGCGGCGAGGCCGAGGCCATCTACATCGTGGGCGACCTGATGGACTACTGGGTCGGCCCGCGCCAGCTCCGCCGCCCAGCCTGGGCGCGCATCTTCCGCCAACTCGCCGAGGCCGCCGCAGGCGGGCCACCCGTCCGAGTCCTCGGCGGCAACCGCGACTTCCTCCTCGACTCCGCCGCCCTCGCGCCCCACGGCCTCCAATGGCTCGGCATGGACCACGCCTTCCAGCGCGACGCCCTACGCTTCCGCCTCGTCCACGGCCACATGCACTTCCCCGACCCCTGGCTCTCGCGCCTCCTCCTGCGCTTCATTCAGGGCCGCGTGATGCGCTGGGCCGCGCGGGTCGCGCCCATCTGGGCCTGCCTGCGCGTGGCCGCCATGCTCCGCTGGTGGCGCAGGCTCGTGGTCGGCAAGAGGGAGCCCAGGCACGCCAAGCGCTACGACCCCGCCGCCTTCGCCCCCCTCTTCGACGCCGGCGCGGACGTCGTCATCTGCGGCCACAACCACTGGGCCTGCGACTACACGCCCCTGCTCGCCCGTGCCCTCGGCTCCGCTCGGGCCAGGCCGGGCTGCCGCCTCTTCGCCCTCGGACCCTGGAACCCAGGCCCGTCCTACCTCGAATACGCCGACGGCGCCTTCCGCCTCGTGGACCCCAGTCTCTGAGATGCCCCGAAGGCGTCCCGCTCCCCGCGCAATCTGGACCAACCGCGCCCCCCTGACACTTGACCCACTATGGGTGTTTTGGCGATCCGGACGCTTCCGTGGCGGTCCCGCCATACTGGGTCAAGCCCGGCGTGACCCAGTATGGGTATTTTGGCGATCCGGACGCATCTCTGGCGTTTTTTGCCATACTGGGTCAACTGCGCACGCTCCTTGACCCACTATGAGCGCTCTTGCGCTCCGGGCGGCTCCGGGGCCTTCCGCGCGCGGCGGAAGTTCAACGTCGGTTGCCAAACTGAGTATGGCCCCCAGTTCTGGTAGCATCCGTGGCTTCCGACGCTCCGAACGGAGCGTACTATATCAGCCCAGAGCCTGCACTGAGCGAGGCCCAAGGAGCGAAGCCCTGGGAACCGGAGATGGCCCCGGTCCAGCCCTGTACGGGCGGACTAGCCGCTCATGGGAGGCGATGGCGTGCGTGCCTCGCAGTACGCCCCTTCAGAGCTGACCCGCACATGGCCCCGCTTCCCAGGGCTTCGCCCGGGGCTGATATAGCACGCCCCCGTGCGGGCTGCGGAGCAGCTCACCAGAACTGGGGGCCATGCTCTGGGAAGCCGCGCCGCTTGACATGCCTCGCCGGGCCGAGTAGCATCGGCGCGGCCCTCGATCCTATTGACTCGGCAGGAGGGGAGTCGAGGACGAAGGACGAGGGACGAGGACGAGGACGATATCAGAAGAAGGAGGGCAGGGATGGCTTGGGGCCTCCGACGCGCGCTGTTGGCTGCTGTCGCTGCGCTCTTACTGCTCGGCCCTGCAAGGGGCGCTGAGGCGGACGCCCAGGGGCTGGGCGGCCAGACCCCTCTCCACAAGGCCGCGGCTGCGGGCGACGCCGAGGCCGCGGCCGCGCTCCTCAAGAAGGGGGCCGACCCGCGAGCCGCCGACGTGCTCGGATGGACCCCGCTCCACGCCGCGGCGTTCTGGGGCTTCAAGGACGCTGCGGAGCGCCTTCTGGCCGCCGGCGCGGAGGCGAACGCCCGCGACAAGAGCGGCCGCACGCCGCTCCACCGCGCCGCCGAGATGGGCCGCCGCGAGGCCGTCGGACTCCTCCTTGCCAAGGCCGCCGATGCGAACGCCGAGGACAGGGAGGGCGCGACGCCGCTCCACCTGGCCGCCTACTACGGCCACCGCCGCGTCGTGGAGCTCCTCATCGCCCATCGCGCACGCCACGACCCGAAGGACAAGGAGAGCGCGACCCCGCTCCGCCACGCCGTGACCGGCGGCCACAAGGAGATCGCCGAACTCCTCCTCGCCCGCGCGGCCGACGTTGACGGCCTGGATGAGCGAGGGACCTCCCTTCTCCACGTGGCTGCCGGATGTGGCGACAAGGCCATCGCCGCGCTCCTCATCGCCAACGGGGCGCGGATCAACGGGACGAACAAGGACGGCGCGACGCCGCTCCACTACGCGGCCAGCGCGGGGCAGAAGGAGCTGGCGGAGCTTCTCCTGGCCGAGGGCGCCGTCGTGGACGCCCGCGACGGCAGCGGGCGCACGCCGCTCCACCGCGCTGCCTCGGGTGGCCACGCCGAGGCCGCCAAGCTCCTCCTCGCCAAGGGAGCGAACGTGAACACCCGGGACGAACGGGGCGGGACGCCCCTCCAGGCTACCGCCGGGGGCAACCCGAAGGACGACGTGGCCCTGCTCCTCCTCGATGCCGGCGCCGACCCGAACCTTGAGCGCGAGCGCGGCTGGCGGGTGCTCCACGCCGCCGTGAGCGAGAACAAGGAGGGCCTCGTGGCCTTGCTCCTGGAGCGAGGCGTGGACGTGAACGCCCGGGAGGAGATGGGCATGACGGCGCTCCACGTGGCCGCCCGCGGCAGCCGCACGAAGATCGCCGAGCTTCTCCTGGCCAAGGGCGCGGGCATCGGCGCGAAGGACAGGACGGGCAACACGCCCCTCCACACCGCTGCCGGCGGGGGCAACAGGGAGATGGCTGAGTTCCTCCTTGCCAAGGGGGCCGACCCCAGGGCCAGGAACAACCGTGGCGAATCTCCTTCGCAGCTCGCCGAGCGGATCAAGAGCAAGGCACTCGCCGAGTTCCTCCGGGCGAAGGAGGCGCAATGACAGGTGCCAGCCGGCCATCGTGCGGGAGCCTGTTGGAGTGCGGCGGCTTGACGCCGCTTTCCATGAGCCTTGGGAGAATCCGTAGGGCTCACTCCTCCGGCGCGCGCTGGTTGAAAAGCGGCGTCGAGCCGCCGCACTCCAACAGGCTGCCGCATTCTGTCCGGCACCTCCCGCGCCACAGGGCGGTCCGTGCTGGGCTGCTTGTTCTCCTTATGCTCAACGGCTACGCGGCTGAGGCGCCAGACCCCGCGGCGTGCGCCGTGCTCCTGGCCAGGAGGGTGTCCGACCCCGAGCGGCTGGGGGACCTGCTCAATGCGGCGGAGACTCTCTGGCCCGAGAAGCCGGCGGAGGCGGCGGAGATTCTCGCTCACGCCCACGAGCTTGCCAAGGCATCGGGGAAGACCGCCTGGCTTGAGTCGGTCGCGCGCCGCTACGCGAAGCTCGGGCAGAAGGCCAAGGCCCTGGAGCTCGCAGCCCAACTCCTGGGAGATGGGGGGACGAACTGGGCCAAGGAATGGCGGGCACCCGTATTCCTGGCGGAGTTGGGGGAGATCCAACTGGCGGTCGAACTGCTCAAGACGGGAGAGCCTGGCCCGCCCTGGGGCTATCCGCGTCTGGCGTTGCTTGCGCGGCAGTGGCTTGCCGCGGGGCAGAAGGGCAAGGCACTCGACCTGCTGGCCCAGGTTGAGGAGGAGGCGAAGCGGGCCGAATGCGGCGATCACTGGCAGGCAGGCCCCTGCGAGGCCGCGGCGGAGGGCTACGCGGCGGCCGGCGAGTTCGACCGCGCGCTCGCCGCCGCCGAACGCATCCCCGAGACCCTCCACCACATGGCCTTCGAGGGGGGAGAGGAGCGCTTCTCGCCCGTCCGCTACAAGGTCACCGCCCTGGTGAAGATCGCGCTCTGGTGTGCCAAGGCCGGGGAGGAGAAGCGGGGGCTGGAGGTCCTCGCCCGCGCGCGCGGCATCGCCCAGCGCATCCGCCACCGCCGCCTGAGGTGCGAGATGCTCAAGGAAGTGGCCGTTGCCTACACTGGAGCTATGCCGGAGGGCCTGCTCTACAGGGGAACCGAATGGGCTAGCCGCCCGCCCCTCGACCCCACGCTGGCCGTCGAGACCGCTCTCGGCATTGACCACCCTCTCGTCAAGGCGCGCGCCTTGCACGATGTCGCCGGGAGACTCCTGGAAGCCGGCAGGAAGAGCCACTTCCTGACCGCCCAATCTGACGCTGTCCAGATTGCACTCGGCATCGAGGACACGTCGCCCGACGCGAGTGTGAGCGGGCTGGACTTCATCTGCGACAGCAAGTGCGGCGTGCTCTTTCACCTGGCGACCGCCTACGCGCAGGTGGGCGAGAAGGCCAAGGCCGTGGACGTGTTGACCCGCATGGCGCCCGCGGCACGGGGCGTGCGCTTCCCCACGGAGCGTGCGGAGACGATGGCCGGCCTGGCCGAGCGCCTCGCGGAGCTTGGGGAGACGAAGCTTGCCGTGGAACTCGCCGTCGAGGCCGTAGAGCTGGCCAGGCATGAGAAGGTCAGCTCGTTCCACCACTACAAAGCCCGTGTCCTGGCGGCCGTGGGGCAGGCCCATCTCGCTGTTGGAGGAAACCAGAGGGCCTGGGAACTCTTCACGGTTGCGATCCAGGTGGCCAAAGGCCCGAAGGGGACCGACGACGCGAGCTACGTCCTGAGCGGCGCCGCGGCCCATCTGGCCAAGGCCGGGCGCTTCAGTGAGGCCGTCCGGTTCGCAAAGCTCGTTGAGCGGCCGGGCACACGCGCCGCCGCATTCCAAGAGATAAGCCGCCTCCGCGTCCAGGCGGGCTACTACGAAGAGGCTCTCGAAGCCACGCGGGAGGTGGGCGAGCCGGGGGCCAGAATCGTCCTCCTCGCCGCGATCGGCAAGAGATATCCGCCCAAGGGCGCCGAGCCGAGCCCCCGCGCGCGAGAGCTGCTCGAGGAGCTGGCACGGTGAGCGTGCCTGTGTGCGCAACCCGTTCGTAGTGCGGCCTTCAGGCCGTCTCTTTCTCGTCCCGACGGTTCTCCGTCGGGATGCCCTGTCCTGGACGCTCCCGCGTCCTCTTCGTCGCCGCAGGGGGGGACCCGGGAAAGCGGGACGCCGAAGCGTCCAAGACACCGCGTCCCCACGCGGGAGCGTGGGGACGAGAGAAGAGGGAAGACGGGCTGAAGCCCGCACTACGAACCCCAGTGCCGTTATGTATGAGCACGAGGAGTAAGGGAAATGCCTGGTGTTGAGGGATTCGTCCTCTCCCCGTGGGACTATGCGACGTTCGGGGCCTACGTGGCCATGCTGTGCGCGGTGGGCTACTGGGCGGGAAGGAGGGAGCGGAAGGAGCTGGCCGACTACTTCCTGGCCGGCCGCACGCTGCCCTGGTACGTGGTCGGCGGGTCGTTCATCGCCTCCAACATCAGCTCCGAGCACTTCATCGGGATGATCGGCTCGGCATACGTCTATGGCATCTGCGTGGCCATGTGGGAGTGGGGCAACATCTTCTCCTTCTCCGTGCTCATCTGGTTCTTCATCCCGTTCCTGCTTGCTGCCAAGGTGTTCACGACGCCGGAGTTCTTGGAGCGGCGGTTCAACCCCACCCTGCGGCTGCTCTTCGCGGTGATGACCACGGTGAGCAACGTGGTGGCGTTCATGGCTGCGGTGCTCTACGGCGGGGGTCTGGCGCTGAGCCAGCTCTTCGGATGGGACCTCTGGTTCGCCATCCTCGCCCTGTCGCTGGTGGCGGGCGGGCTGGCGATCTACGGCGGCCTGCGGTCGGTGGCCTGGACTGATTTCGCGACGCTCATCATCATGGTGGTCGGTGGGCTGCTGGTGACGGTGCTGGGGCTTCTCGCCCTGTCGGGCGAGTCGCGCTCGCTCGTCGAGGGCTTCCGGGTGATGCTCGAGCGGAACCAGGCGCGGAGCGGCGAGTGGGCCGAGGCGGTGAGCGCCGCCGCGCCGCAGATCGCGGGTGCCGATTCCTACAACCGCCTCTCGGTCTTCCAGCCGGCCACCCACAAGCTCGCGCCCTTCCCCACCATCCTCTTCGCCTTCCTCTCCGTGAGCATCTGGTACAACGTGATCAACCAGTTCATGATCCAGCGGGTGCTGGGTGCTAAGAACATGTACCACGCGCGGATGGGCATCGTGATGGCCGGCTACATGAAAATCCTCATGCCGGTCATCGTGGTGGTGCCGGGGCTAATCCTCTTCGCGCTCGACCCCTCGATTCTGAAGCTGCCGTGGGACCAGGTGGCGGGCCAGGCTGACCGGAGCTACGTGCGGCTCCTCCAGACCCTCATCCCCATCGGCCTGCGGGGGCTGTTCCTCGCCGCGCTCTTCGGGGCAATCCAGTCCACGGTCAACTCGGTGCTCAACTCGACGGCGACGATTTTCACTGTGGACATCTATCAGCGGCTCATCCGCCCGAAGGCCCCCGAGAAGCAACTGCTGCGGGTGGGCATCTGGTCGTCCGTGGCGTTCCTGCTCCTCTCTGTGGCGCTCGCGTGGGCAATAGGCACGATGAACGAGGGGTTGTTCGTCTACATTCAGGGATTGTACGCCTTCTTGGCTCCGCCCTTCGCCGCGGTCTTCCTCCTCGCCATCCTGTTCCGTCGAATCAATGCGGCAGGCGCCACTGCGGGTGTCATCGTTGGCTACGCGCTGGGTATCCTGATAAAGGTGTTTATCGAGCTGGGTCCGGGGCACCCAGCATGGCTCGAGCCCTTCCTGACGCAAGCCACGGTGAATTGGGTTGCGTCGGTCGTCGCTTGCATCGCCGTGAGCCTCCTCACGCCTCGCCCCAGGCCCGAGCAGGTGAGCAACGAGCTGACCATCAACTGGCGACGGCTCAACATCCTTTCCGAGCTTGGGACGAAGTGGTATAACAGCGTGGTCCTCTGGTGGCTCGTGTTCGCCGGGATCATCGTGCTCCTGGCCACGCTGTTCTCCGGGTTGAGGTTTTGATTGTCGTGCTCGTCGTCGTCCTCGTCGTCGTCGTCGAACCTCTGGCTTGTGGGTAGAAGAGTCGAGAACGACGACGACGACGAGGACGACGACGATTGAAGACTGCCAAGTGCTTCACATGGAGGGAAGGTGCCATGTCAACGCCCCGTGCCTTGCTCATTCTTGCCCTGCTCCTGCCCGCGGCGCGAGCCGCCCAAACTGCACCGGAGTCCGCGCCCATGAAGCCCGACAGGTCGCCCATGCCGAGCACCGTCATTGCGCTCGACGCCCCCGACTGGCTACTTGCCCCCGACCCTAAGAACGAGGGCCGCGAGGCCAGGTGGTGGGAGAAGCCGCGGGCCGAGGCGAAGAAGACGAAGGTGCCCTGGATCATCCAGGACGCCTTCCCCGGCTACCACGGGGTGGCGTGGTATTGGCGGAGCTTCACGCCGCCGGCCAACCCCCACGCGGGCGGCCGCACGCTGCTCCGCTTCTGGGCGGTGGACTACAAGGCGGACGCCTGGCTCAACGGCACGCCCATCGGCGGCCACGAGGGGGGCGAGACGCCGTTCGTCCTCGACGCCACGGATGCCGTCAAGCCCGGCCAGCCGAACCTCCTCGCGGTGCGAGTGCTCAACCCGACCCATCAGGCGATTGACGGCATCGTGCTGAACGAGACGCCGCACCGCAACAAGGTCATGCCCTACAGCTCGGGGAGCGCCTGGAACCAGGGTGGGATCATTGACTCCGTCGAGCTGCTCCTGGTTCCGGCCGTGCGCGTTGAGGACCTCTTCGCCCGCGGCGACTGGAAGGCCGGGGCGATACGGATTCAGGCGAACGTCCGGAACGCGGGCGCTCCAACGAAGGGCGTCGTCGAGCTCACGGTCGCGCCCGCCGCAAGCGGCGAGACGGTGGCCGCGGCGCGCTTCGCACGCGAGCTGCCGGTGGGCGATAGCCTCATCGAGGCTGAGTTGCGGGTGCCCAACCACAAGCTCTGGGAGCTGAATGAGCCCAACCTCTACCGCGTGACCGCGCGGGTCCGGGCCGAAGGGTCAGACTCCTTCGATGAAAGCTCCGTCCGCTGCGGCTTCCGCGACTTCCGCTTCGAGAACGGCTTCTTCCGCCTCAACGGGCGCCGGCTCTACCTCCGCTCGTCCCACACGGGCAACTGCTGCCCCGTGGGCCTCGAGATGCCGGTTGACCCCGACTGGCTGCGGCGCGACCTGATCAACGCCAAGATGATGGGCTTCAACGCCATACGCTTCATCGCAGGCATCGCCAAGCGCTACCAGCTCGACTTGTGCGACGAGCTCGGCCTGATGGTCTACGAGGAGGCCTACGCGAGCTGGTGCATGGCCAACTCGCCCAAGATGCCCGAACGCTTCGACGAATCGCTCCTCGGCATGGTCCGCCGCGACCGCAACCACCCGAGCGTGACCGTGTGGGGCCTGCTGAACGAGACGCCCGATGGCCCGGTCTTCCGCCACGCAGTGGCCCTCCTGCCGCGCCTGCGCAAGCTCGACGACAGCCGCCTCGTCATGCTCAACAGCGGCCGCTGGGACCGCGTGGCCTCGGCCAGCGAGCGCATCGCCGGCGTCGAGGGCTGGCGCAGCGCCGAGCGCGTGGACCCGTGCGTCATCCGAAACGTCACGGACCGCGTGGTCAAGGGGCTCGGCATCACC
>VGYW01000104.1 GCA_016872875.1 Planctomycetota bacterium
CCGAGGAGGTCATCGCCGCCTGCGAGCGGCACCCCGGCCGCCTCATCCCCTTCTGCCTCATTGACCCGCGCTTCGGCGACAACAGCCCGACGAGCGACTTCCGCGACCTCCTGGCTGAATACAAGGAGCGCGGGTGCAGGGGCATCGGCGAGTTCCTGCCAAACCTCCTCTTCGACGACCCGCTCTGCCTCAACCTCTACGCTCAGGCGGGCGAGGCGGGGCTGCCCGTCCTCTTCGACATGATGCCCCAGCTCGGCGGCATGTACGGCGTGGTGGACGGCCCCGGCCTGCCGCGCCTCGAACACGCCCTCCGCGAGCTGCCCCAGACCATCTTCATCGGCCACGGCCCCGCCTTCTGGTCCGACATCTCTGGCGACGTGTTGCCCGAGCAGCGCCGCGGCTATCCCCAAGGCCCCGTCGCCCCCGGCGGCAGCCCACGATCTCGGCCACCTCAAGAGGGGACATGCCCTCATTGAGGATGCGAACGGCCATTGCCGGACGTGCCTCCAACTGCTCTGCCGATCCTCTCGATCGCACTCTGGCGTGCTCTGCGGGGATCCTCGAGGACGCTGTGCTATAGAACATTACTTATGCAGATGTCAATAAATAACAGGCGGAAGGAATCTCAGGGATTCCTTCCGCCTTTTTGACCTCGGTGCTCCCGCGACGGAAGTGGCAAACAGTTGCTTACCACGCCACGGGAGGGGACGGGCGGCACGGCGCGGCAGCTAACTGTTCCACGCCTACCTTCCGTCGCACGGAGCCCCGATTGTCAATGCCTCTGTCACTTCGATCCGTAAGGCGCATTTGTAATCAGCAATCCGCATGCCATACACGGCCGAGAGCCAGCCCCCCGCCATAACCACTGAAAACAGATGGAGATATGGTGCCGGGCCGCCCAGCCCCAGGCGTGGCCCCCCGATGGCGGCCCGCACGACAACGTGCGCACGCGCGCACCGGCCCGTGCACCGCCCTCTACCTTCCGCCTCTTGCCTCCTGCCTTTTGCCCTTTGCCTTCCGCCTTTTGCCTTATCCCTTCCGCCCTCTGCCCTCTACTCCGG
Organism: Planctomycetota bacterium; assembly: GCA_016872875.1. The sequence continues at coordinate 1,062 of VGYW01000104.1, forward strand.
TCCTCGGCTGAAAACGGCGAACGACCTCCCGCGCTCCGGCCCCGTCAGGCACTCGGCCGCGGCGACCGCGCGCGGGCCACCGCCGGCCTCCAGCCAGGCCCGGTGCGCTCCGGCGTAGGCCCGAACGGCCGGGGCACACCCGAAGAGCCGCGCGACCAGCCCGCGGCGCGGGTATCCGCGAACCTCAAGGGTGGCGTCGCCCTCCGGGAACTGGCTCACCGAGTGCCCGCTCGCCCTGTGGCGTTCCCAGAGGGCCAACACCTCGTCCGCTCCGTGGTCGCGGCGATGCCAGATGCGCCAGCCCGCGGACCTTTCGACCGCGAACTGGGTGCTGTTCTTCAGGCAGCGGCGCGCGCGGCTCGCAAGCCGTTCGGCGGCCCGACGCTCCACCGCGCGCACCACGGCCTCCAGGGAGGGCGCGGAACCCCCCAGCGGCGGGCCGGACGCGCCGTAGGCGTCCAGGAACGCCGCGGCCGCCGCCCGCCGCTCCGCCCCGACGCGCGCTGCCAGGCCGTGGAGCAGTTGGGCGATCGCCCGCGCCCGGTGCCGCGCGCCGGGCGGCCGCCCCAAGCGTATCCTGTGAAGGTCAATCACCAGGAACCGCTCGGCGGGCGACGGGGCGGACGCGCGGACGAGGATGTTCCCCTCGTGCAGGTCGCCGTGCCTCACCCCGCGGTCGTGCAGGCGGCGCACGAAGGCCGCCAGCTCGCGGAGCAGCGCGTCACAGGCCGGAGGCCCGTGCCACCCTTGATTCCCTGGCGGTGGCACAGGCGTCCCGCCTGTGACGTACGCCCCCAATGACATCACGTCCGGCAGCACCTCCACGACGAGGTAGCCCTCAATGTCCCCCTCGCGGCTCGCCGGGAGGCCAAGGGCAATGGCGTGGGAGGCGGGCACGCCCATCGCCAGGAGCCGCCGCGACGCCGCCCACTCCGCCGCCGCCTTGCTCCCGAAGGCCAGCCCCTTGAGCCGCTGACGCCGGTTGCGAACCCGATACTCCTTCACGATGACGATGCTGCCGTCGCTCAGCCCCACGCGGTGAACAGTTCGTTGAAGGCTCCGCTTCACCAGCGTGGCGCCGGGCGACTCGGCCAGCGTCGCCACGCGGTCCAGCACCTCGCGCGCAATGGCCTCCGCGCGGGCGCTCTCCACCACCCACGTCATCCCGCCGCGTCGCAGAGTGACCAGTTCGCTTCCCGCCATTTCGTTCGCAGAGCTCCTTCCTGCCTCATTCTACCCAGCCTCGCCCCAGCCCGCAAGGTAGAGCGTACGGACCCTTCGCGCCCGCTCAGGGCAGGCTTGCACGCAGGACGGGCTTTCCACTACAATCCGCCATCAGGAGGTATCCCGACATGAGCCGCATTGCATGGTTTCTCGTGTGCGCATCCGCTGCCGCGGCGATGGCCAGCGCGGCCGCGGCGGACCTGCCGAGGCCGGGCGTGGGGGTGTTCTTCAAGGCAGAGGAGGTGGCGGCGCTGCGCGAGAAGGTGAAGCGGCCACCGTGCAACGCGATTTTCGAGCAACTGGCCAAGCGGGCCGATGCGGCACTGGCCAAATGGCCCGAGGACAAGGCGAAGCTCCGCTTCGAGCAGATCATCCCCAAGCTGCCCGACATGCAGACCGAGTTCGTGCCCAAGGAGTTCCTCCCCGACGGCGGCAAGGAGGCGGGCATGGCCCTCGGCAACTACGCCAAGGAGGCCGCCCCCGCCGCCGCATTCGTCTACCTCATCACGGGAGAGCGGCGATACGCGGACTTCGCGTGGGAGGTCTTCGAGTTGTGCGCGAAGGCTAACCGCTGGGGCTGGTTCCCCTGGAGCGGCTCGCACATGCCCCAAATCCACTTCGGCATCCAGAGCCGCGCCCTCATCTTGGTCGCCGATTGCGTGTGGGACGCCCTCACGCCGCAGCAACGCCAGCTCGCCCGCGAGGCCATCGCCGACAAGTGCGTCGAGCCCTACTTCCGCATCGTCCTCCACACCCCAGGCATGGGCCTCTTCCACCTGCGGTCGCGCAACCAGGGCAGCAACGCCCTCGCCGCCGCGCTTATTGGGAGCATTTTTGTGGGCGGGACGTCCCCGTCCCGCGATGCTGTGGGCGGGATGTCCCCATCCCGCGATACGCGGCGTGGGGACACGCCGCCCACAACAGGGGACACGCCGCCCATTGCCGAAAACCGCATCTGGTTCAACAGCCTGCTCCAGACCTTTCACTGGGCGATCACCCACGACATCGGCTGGATGGGCCAGAACCTCGAGAGCGGCCTCGGCGGATACTGGTCGGTCTCGATGCAGAACCTCTACACTGCCGCCGCCGCGCTCTGGAACGTGCGCGGCGTTGACCTCCGCCCACACCCAGGCTTCGACCAGGCCACCTACTACCCCATCATCCACGAGACCACCGTCCCCGCCGTCAACCACTTCACCGATCCGGTTGACCCGGCAGCCAAGGGGCTGCCAGGCATCATCTCGGGCAAGCCGATCGAGCTGCCCCACGGCGGCCGCTGCGGCGCCTGGTGGCTCGACTACGCCGCGAAGTTCCCCGACTCCCCCGCCCATTACTTCATCCGCAAGGAAATGGTCGCCCCCGACCGCCTGACCGTGGCCGACGCCCATCAGGGCGCGCTCGGCCAGGTGCTCGGCATCGCCTGGTGGGACGAAAAACTCCTCGCCGACCCAAAGCCCCCCACCAGTCTCACCCAGTTCACCGACCGCATGGCCGGCATCCGCAGCGGCTACGGGCTGGGCCAGACCTATCTCTACTTCAACGGCGACCTCTTCCTGAGCGCGCGGAACGAAATCCTCTGCACCACCTCCGGCATGTCCTGGCACTTCCCCTGGCACCAGTACCAGATTTCGGAGACGGGCATCGAGACCGAGGGGGAGCCTTTCGCCCCCAGCATGGTCCTCAAGGAGTCCTACAACGACGAGCGGTTCGCCTACTTCCGTGCCGAGAGCGGCTTCAGCAACGTGGCCTACTACCCGCGCCCTGGCCAGCGCGAGAGCCACACCCACTACGAGCGGCGCGAGCGGAGCGTCCTCTACGTCCGCGCCGCCGACGGCGCCCCCGACTACTTCGTCTTCTCCGATGTCGTCCGCCATAAGGATGAGCGCCCCCGTTGGCACGCCTGGACCTGGCACCTGTGGAACCACGCGGAGAACCCGAAGAACTACGGGCGTTTCGTCCCGCTTGGCGACAACGCCGTGCGAGCTGAGAGGCCCAACACCGACCTCTACATCAAGTTCCTGACCCCTGGCAAGCTTGCCTTCGAGCAGCACGGCGTGCCGGCCCAGCCGTGCGTCTCCTACCAGATGGACCACAATGGACGGATGCTGCGCGCCATCGCCGGCGGCTATGAGCCGACTGATGCCAAGCCCGTCACCATCCCGCCCTCCGCGTGGAAGGCCCTTGCCCCTAACCTCCCGAAGGTTCCGAACCTTCGGGAGGTCAAGCTCGACGACGCCCCCGATGTCCCCGAGTTTCTGGACCTCAGCCCGCCTCCCACCGAGAAGACCGTTACGAGCGAAGTGGTCAAGGGACTGACGGGCGGGGTCCGCTACCGGGCCTCCCTCAAGTGCAAGGAGGCCAACTACCGCGTCTACGAGGCCACGGCCTGGGAGGTGGGCTTGGAGCTTCTCGACAAGGAGGGCAAGGTCATCGCCAAGCCCGAGACGCCCTACGGCCATCCGGACCCGCTCAAGCTCGGCGCGCCCAAGAGCGACATCAAGACCCACGACTGGACGGAGACCGTCTCCTACTTCGACGCGCCCGAGGGCGCCGTCGCCTGTCGCGCCAGCTTCCGCGCCGTGGGCAGCGCCCACTACTTCACCCTCGGGGAGCTGTGGCTGAGCGAGATCAAGCTGCAGCCCGTGGGCAAGCCCAAGCGAAGCCGCGAGGAGCGGTTCACCGCACTCGTGGTTCCGGTCCCCAAAGGACAGGGGGCTCCGGCCATGAGCTTCGACGAGGCCGGCGTAGTCAACATCCGCACCCGCGCGGGATCGCACAAAGTCTGGGCCTCAGTCACAGGCGGTGGCGTACGGCATCTCGTCGCAACGCGGCAAGAGGACGGCACCCAAGAAATCAAAGAAATCACCCGCTTCCCCGACCCCGCGAGGAAGGGCGGTGCGCAAGCCCTCGCCACAAACTCCGACGCAAATGCGAGGCAGCTTCTCGCCGGGCTGAAGCCGGTCCTCGACCAACTTGCCGCCGAGCGGGATGCGGTGACGAAGCAGGGAAGGAGGAACCTCGCCCTAGGCGCAAAGGCCACGGCCTCGGCGACCCGCGACGAGCGCTTCCCGCCCTCGAAGGTGATTGACAACCAGGTGGCCGAATACCCGCTCGATGGGCATCTCGACTACACGCTCGGCATCGTCTGGACCTCCGGCCGCTTCGCAGGCTACGGCTCGGGCAAGGAGTCGCTCCTCGACAACCGCGACTACTTCCCGCTCTACGTGAAGCCCACCTACTGGCTCCTGCCCGAGGACAAGTTGGGCCACATCGAGTTGGAGCTGAAGGAGCCGGCGGCGGTGGACCTGGTGCGCCTCTTGAACACCAGCAACGCGGGGCTGAACGATTTCGCGGCCCACGAGTTCCGCGTGGAGCTGCTCGACGCCGACCGCAAGCCGCTCGCGAGCAAGGACGGCGCGTTCGGGAGAGTCTTCGACCGCCCCTTCCAGCACGCCTTCTTTGCGCCCAAGTGGTTCAGCCGGTATACTCCCTCCTTCGCGGGGATGCTGGAGCCTGGCCTCACGGTGCCCTTCGGCGACGGGTGGAAAGCGGTTGCCTTCGAGGGCGTCAAAGGCGTCAGATTCGTCCGCGTCGCCATCACCAAGTTCTGGGGCATTGGCGGCGGGCTCAACGAAATCCAGGCTTTTGCCGTAGAGGTGCGATGAACTAGATCACTGCCCATCAGCCTCGGCTCCAGCGGATGCTTCCACAAAAAAGCCAATTATCAGTCCTTGTAGCCGAGGTTTTTGGCTAGATTTATTTGACGTGTCGACTATCTGTGGTATAATTATTTTTAGGCGCGCTTGGCCAGGTGGCTAAGTGATGGTCTCCGAACGATTCGGAGAGGACCGCGCCCAGTTCTTTGAAGCGTACGCTTCGGAAAAGGAGTGAGCCTATGCACCCGGATCAGGCGGGCGGTCGGGCTGAAGGAAGAGTCTCCTTCTCCCAGGAGGTACGAAAGGAGGTTCTGATCCTGGAAGAGAGGCTTGATGAAGCCAACCGCTCGCGCTCGCCTCAGGTGGACCAGTGGTTGGATCTCCTTGGAATGGCGCTGGCCCTGGACCACACGGTTCAGTTCGGGCCAATGCGCAAGGCCCTTGTTAGTGCGTTGGAAAGCATCCAATCCATGCGCAAGAAACTGGAGCGGTACCAGTTGCCCGAGCGGCAGTAGGTAACTGGCGGCGCTCCAGGCTCAGCTTAGCGGAGAAGTGAAATGATGAGCCACTGCTTTGCGTCTATAGCAGCTGATTCTGGAAGATCCCCTCCGACGACCCTCGAGGCAGGTCGCGCCTCCCCCAAACTATTCCTGTTGCGGGGTGCTTGTCGCTGTAAGAGTGCGCAACAGGTTTTGCTTAGAAAGAGACTTTGAACCATGTCGAAAGGATTTATTGTAAGACTCCTGCGGATCGCCGAAGGCTTCTCCCAGGCAGCTCTGGCCGAGAAGCTTGGGGTGTCAGTATCCTATCTTTGCCAGGTCGAGAGGGAGAGGAGAACCCCCGGCCTTCCATTTCTGCGGGACGTGGCCAAGGTGTTCCACATCCCTCTGGCCCTCTTGGTCTTGGACGAGAGTGATCCGGACTCAGCCCTTTTTGCGGACCTCCAGGGCATCCTTAGCCGGATCCTCTTGACCCACATCGAGACCTCGAGGCCGGTGAAGAAAGCCCTCCGGCCTGCGCCGAAAAGACGCGAGGCATCACTCACACGAAGCCGATCGGCCAGGCCCGTCAGCACCGATTCACTGAGCGCTCTGCCGGCCAAAACGTGCTGATCCGGATCATCGGTCTCTGCCTGTGCCGAACCACAAGGACGATGATTTCCTCTGTGTCGGTGCCTCCTCGGCCCTCGTGCGCCTGCTGAACACCAGCAACGCGGGGCTGAACGATTTCGCGGCCCACACCTTCCGCGTCGAGCTGCTCGACGCCGACCGCAAGCAGTTGGCGGGCAAGGACGGGGCGTTCGGCAAGGTCTTCGACCGCCCCTTCCAGCACGCCTTCTTTGCGCCCAAGTGGTTCAGCCGCTACACCCCCTCCTTCGCGGGCATGCTGGAGCCTGGCCTCACGGTGCCCTTCGGCGATGGGTGGAAAGCGGTTGCCTTCGAGGGCGTCAAAGGCGTCAGATTCGTCCGCGTCGCCATCACCAAGTTCTGGGGCATCGGCGGCGGGCTCAACGAGGTCCAGGTCTTCGGGAAGTAGAAGGGAGCCGATCATGTGCTTGCGTTCCCTTGCTGTCCGATCAGTCCGATCAGTCCGATCAGTCCGATCAGTCCGATCAGTCGGATCGGTCGGATCGCTCCTGCTGTCTCTCGCGGCCTTATCTGTCGCCGCGGTGGCCGCCGAGCAACCGTGGCTGGTGATAGGCATCGGCGGGGGCGGGGGGATGTTCACCCCGGCCGCCTCGCCCCACGACCCCGGCCTCATGCTGATGTCGTGCGACATGAGCGGCAGCTACCGCTCGACCGACGGCGGCAAGCACTGGGAGATGATCCACTGGAGCCAGCTCCACTCCTCCCTCAACTGCCGCCCGCTCTTCACGCCCGACGCCATCTACTGGGTCTGCGGCCCCGAGCTGCGCGTCAGCCGCGATAAGGCGAAGACGTGGAAGCCGGTCATCGAGGGTAAGGCGCCCTGGACCGGGGCGCCAACCCGCCTTGCCGCCTCGAAGTCCTCGGTCTTCGTCGGCACCGAGGCCGGCCTCTGGCGCTCGGCCGACGGCGGCAAGACCTGGGCCGAATGCGCCAAGGGCAAATGCTACGCGATCCTGGCTCTTGGCAAGAAGGTGTATGCCTCGGTTGACCTCAAGTATCTCGTCAGCGCCGACGATGGGGCGACGTGGGACGAGGTGAAGGTCCCGCTCTTCGACGGCCACGGCTTCCAGGCCCTCGCCGGCGGCGGCTCGCGCCTTTTCGGCGTTGTCTTCAAGGTGGGCATCCTCAAGTCCGACGATGAGGGGAAGACCTGGACGCTGGCCGACCAGTTCCGCGACTGCAATGACATTTTCATGGCCGCCAACCAGACGGAGGTCGCCTATGCCGTGCAGGAGGGCAGGCGGGGCGAGCAGGGAGTCTGGCGCACGCGCGACGGCGGCAAGACGTGGGAGAACTGCTTCCGCATGACCGGCCCGAAGGCCAACGTCGAGCGGTCGTGGGTCCAGACCGAGATTCACTGGGGCTACTACATCACGCCGCTGGGCTTCGGCATCAACCCCGCCGACCCCAAGGTGGCAATGGTCACGACCCAGGGCGACCTCTATGTCTCGCGCGATGGCGGCGAGAGCTGGCAGCAGGCGATGAACACGCCCGCCGGCAAGCAGCCCGACGACGGGCGGCCACGCTTTGCCTCCAACGGCCTGGAGGTCACAAGCTGCTGGGAGTATCTCTTCGACCCCTTCGAGCGGAGCCGCCGCTACATCGCCTACACCGACATCGGCTTCGCCCGCTCGCTCGAGGCCGACAAGACCTGGAGCTGGGCCGCCAAGGGCTGCCCCTGGTCCAACACCTTCTACAAGGTCGTCTTCGACCCCGCCGTGAAGGGCAAGCTCTACGCCGCCACGAGCAACCGCCACGACATCCCGCACTGGACGCACACCGACGGCAACCGGCCCAACCACGCGGGCGGCGTGTGCGTGAGCGAGGATGGAGCGCGCACCTGGCGCGTCCTCGGCACAGGCCAGCCAAAGCTCCCCTGCACCTGCATCTGCCTCGACCCGAAGACGAAGCAGGCGCCGCTCACCTTCTACGCCACCTTCTACGAGGGGGGAGTCTACAAGTCCACCGACACCGGCCAGACCTGGGCCAAGAAGTCCGAGGGCCTCGGCAACCCCGGCAACCTCCACGCCTACATGGTCAAGGTGCATCCAAAGACGGGCGATGTCTACTGCTCGATCACTGCCCATCGCCTTGGCGCCCGCGACTTCCCCGTGCCAGGCGGCCTCTGGAGGTCCACCGATGGCGGCGAGAGCTGGAGCGAGCTCACGAAGACGCTCGGCCTCAAGTGGCCTGGCGGCTTCGCCCTCCACCCAGACGACCCCAACACCATCTACCTCACCGCGGGCACCGTGCCTGGCGGCCCCCAGGGCGGCGTCTACAAGACGACCGATGGCGGCAAGACCTGGGCGCGGGCAATCGGCGACGCCGATTTCGCCAAGAGCGCCCCGCCGGGCTACGTCCACTGCTTCTTCGTCAACCTCCATCCCGACAAGCCCGATTGGGTCTACGCCGGCACCGTCGCCCACGGCCTCTGGCTGAGCCAGGACGCAGGGAAGACCTGGCGGCGCTTCGACGCCATCCCCTTCCGCGCCTGCCAGAACGTCGCCTTCGACCCCGAAGACCGCTCCGTCATGTACGTCACTACCTTCGGCGGCGGGGTGTGGAAGGGGCCCGTCACGCCGGAGTGAGGGGGCGCCCGGCTCCGAGCGCGGCCCGACGCCTGCCGCGGTTCAGACGTAGCCAGGGTCGCCGTTCCGCTCCGCTGCCATCCAAAGCGGCATCTGCGATGCCGCACTCCACATTCCTTGGTGATCTGGGCGTGGGGCGCTATGGAGTGCGGCGACGCGTCGACGCTCTGGTTCCCAGCGAAGCGAGCGAACAGAGGAAGGCCCCGTGACACAGCCTGCCTACTTGCAGGCTGCCGTCGGGCGCGATAGCGCGAGCTCGCGTCTTACGTCTGAATCGTAGCGGCGCCTGATACTCAGGTGGGCAGTGGCTCCTCGCTCCGTGAAGTTGGATCGGCCGGTGGCTTGAGAAACACCGCCAGTTGGGCCTCAAACTCCCGCAGGGTGCTCCAGCCTATCCCACACGCCGCAGCTCCCCCTCTTCCTTCAGGTATCGCGTGAAGGGGTTGTCTTCGTCGAGGTCCACGAGGTCTAGGGCGCGGTCAAGGAGGTCCGCTGCCCCGCCCATCGCCTCGAAGAAGCGCTCCGGCGGCAGGCCAGTCACCGCAAGGTCAATGTCGCCCCCCTCGCGCGGCACCCCCTTCGCCGCGGAACCGAACACGTATACCTCCCGTGCCCCCGCCTCTCGCAGCCTTGCCGCTGCCCGTTCGATCTGGACAGCGAATGCGTCGCTCATCGGGCAATCTCCGAACCGTTGCTAAGCTGCACCAGTGCATTCTGCCGGAAACTCCGGCGGCGTCAACTGGGGCAAGCTCAGGGGGTGCAATAGCGGGTCTGCGCGCGAGTGGCACCCTGGTTGACCCACCGGGGCCCACTTGCTTAGAGCCGACCCACGGTGCCAACTTCTGTCACTGCACCAGTGAACCGAAGGCCCGCCTTGGGGTGAATTGGCCCGGCGATGATCAAACATTCTATAGAATGTTTGATCACCGGGCCCGGCACCACACAGCCATGCATCGCCAGACACGGGGCGAGTTCGTGCGTGTGATGTTCAAACATTCTACAGAATGATTGAACAGTGGCCCCAACCTCGAGGTGGCACGCCAGGTCTCCTGTGGCAGTAGGACGGGGGCGGGCACGTTGAGACATTCTATAGAATGTTTCAACATCACATCCAACCGCGGCCAGCCACGAGAGCCGCTCTTTAGCGGTGGGATGCTAGTGGTGGTGGTCAAACATTCTATAGAATGTTTGAGTATCCCTCGACACCATGAGCAGGCACGGTCGCCCAGCTACGGCCGGCGCCGCGTGGAGGCGGCCAATCGTGGCCGTCGCGAGGCGAGCTCGGCGAGGGCGAGCTGCGCTGCGTGAATCCGTTACTGCGCCCAAGCCCAGAGGGGTGAGCGCGCTGTTTGCCGGGCTTTTCGGGGTTTTGTAAACTCTCTTGTGCGCAGTGGTGCTGGGGGAAGCAGAGGAATCGGGCAACCCATGGTCCTGGCGATTGGATGCGACGCGATGAAGCGCAGACGAGGGTTAGCCCTCTGGTGCCTTGTGTCGGCATGCGTCGCCCCCACAGTTGCTCCGGCGGGGCAGATGGCGCCCCCGCCGATTCCGCAGGACAGGTTCCAGGCCTTGGTGTCGGGGCCGATGCGGGGCGCGGGGGAGATCGTGTTCGCGGTGCGGCAGCCGGGAAAGGATGGCCACTGGTACGCCAACTTCGGCTATCGCTGCGAGGACGAGGCGGCATACGTCTACGGCGCAATGGGGCGGCTGTGCAAGGCCAATCTCCTCACCGGCGAGGTGACGACGCTGCTTGAGGACACCGAGGGCGCCGTCCGCGACCCGCAGGTGCACTACGACGCCGAGCGGATCATCTTCTCGTACCGCAAGGGCGGCGAGAGGTGCTACCACCTCTACGAGGTCCGTGCCGACGGCTCGGGCCTCAGGCAGCTCACCGGCGGCCCCTACGACGACATCGAGCCGACCTATCTCCCCGACGGCGGCATCATGTTCTGCTCCAGCCGCGCCAACCGCTGGGTGAACTGCTGGGACACGCCCGTGGCCACGCTCTACCGCTGCGACGGGGACGGGCGGAACATCCGCCGCCTCTCCGCCAACATCGAGCACGACAACACGCCCTGGCCACTGCCCGACGGCCGCATCCTCCACACCCGCTGGGAATACGTTGACCGCAACCAGCTCTGGTATCATCATCTCTGGGCGACAAGCCCCGACGGGACGATGCAGACGGTCTACTACGGAAACCTGCTCCCGGGCGGCGTGTTCATAGACGCCAAGCCGATTGCGGGCACCAGCAAGGTCGCCCTGATCGACTCCCCCGGCCACGGGGTGATCGAGCATCGGGGCACGGCCGCGACGCTCAGCCCGGCCTTCGGCCCCGACTGCCGCGAGGCGTTGAGAGCGCTCCCAAATGGCGCGAACTGCCGCGACCCGTATCCCCTTGCGGAGGACTGCATCCTCGCGGCCCAGGGCACGCGCGTAGTGCTGCTCGATGGGAAGGGAGGCGTCTGGACGCTCTTCGAGCTGCCGAAGCCCCTGGCCGAGAAGGGCGCGGAACTGCACGAGCCGCGCCCGCTCCTGCGCCGCACGCGGGAGCACATCCTCCCGCCGAGAACGAGCAACGACAGGAGCACGGGAACCGTGCTCCTCGTGAACGCCTATCTTGGCCGCAACATGGACGGCGTGAAGCCAGGCGCCATCCGCAAGCTCCTTATCCTCGAGCCGCTGGCCAAGCCGGTCAACTTCCTGGGCCTGTTCAATGGCTGGACGGAGCCGATCACGTTTGGCGGCTCATTCACGCTCGAGCGGGTGCTCGGGACCGTGCCGGTGGAGCCGGACGGCTCGGCGCTCTTCGAGGTCCCCGCTGGGATCCCCCTATTCGTCGTCGCCTGGGACGAGGCCAACAACTCCGTGAAGCGGATGCAGAGCTTCTTCACGCTGATGCCGGGCGAAACGCTCAGTTGCGTGGGCTGCCACGAGAGCCGCGCGGCCACCCCGCCCGCTGGCGCGCCCCTTGCGATGGCCCTCCGCTCCGCACCCGCCAGAATCGAGGGCTTCGACGGGCTGCCCGAGGTCTTCGACTTCCCGCGCGACATCCAGCCGCTCCTCGACCGCCACTGCGTCCGCTGCCACAGCAGCCAGAAACGCGACGGCAAGGTGGTGCTGGAAGGGGAGAGGAGCGAGACTTTCTCAATCTCTTACGCCGCGCTGACGCTTGCGGGGCAGATTTCCGACGGGCGCAACCGCGAAGGCAACAAGCGGCCCTACTCCATCGGCTCCTCCGCCAGCCCACTGCTCAAGAAGGTGAAGGGCGAGCACTACGACGTGAAGGTTTCGCCGCGCGAGGAGCTCACGCTGCGGCTCTGGATAGAGTGTGGCGCCCCTTACCCCGGCACCTACGCCGCGCTCTGGACAGGCTCGATTGACCTCAAGCAGCGTCCCTGGGACGGGATCGCCGTCTGGCAGCCGTTCGCCCCTGCGGCCGCGGCCATCGGGAAGCGCTGCCTCGCCTGTCACAGCGAGAAGGCCGAGGGCAACATGCAGCTCCCCATGTCGCCCACCCACTGGGGGCTGATCGCCGGAACCTACGCACAATCGGAGGAGAAGGAACGGAAGAGGTGCATCTCGGCTCACCTGGCCTACAACCTCACGCGGCCCGAGAGGTCCGTCATGCTCCTGGCCGCTCTTGCCGCCTCGGCCGGCGGCTACGCCGGCGCGGAGAAGGGCCAGCACCCGGTCGTGTTCAAGGACGCCTCCGACCCCGACTACCAGGTGATCCTGGCGGGCATCCGCACCGCACAGAAGGCGCTTGAGGCCAACAAACGCTTCGACATGCCCGGCTTCAGGCCGAACCGCCAATACGTCCGCGAGATGCAGCGGTTCGGCATCCTGCCCCAGACCCTCGACCCAGCAAGAGACCCCGTGGACCCGTATGAGGCGGACAGGAAGTACTGGGCATCGTTCCGCGAAAGGAGATGACATTGGACCGGGAGTTTTCGCGTCGTGGCCTGTTTCGAGTCCTGGGCGGTGCGGGCGTGGCGCTGGGTGTGAGCCAGTTCGGCCTGGCCGACCCGGCGAGCCGCAAGGATGCCCCGCCCGGCACGAAAGTGACTGGGCCGACGGGCCACGCGGCCAGGCTCATGGACGGCAAGGTGATTCAGCCGCAGCGCGAGCTGCCGCTGCTGCACGAGACCGACGTGCTGGTTGTGGGCGGCGGCGCGGCGGGCGTCACCGCCGCCATCGCCGCGAAGCGGGCGGGGGCACGCACCACACTCGTCGAGCGCTACGGCCACTTCGGCGGACTCTGGACTGGCGGCCTCGTGGTCCTCGTCATCGGCCACTGGGTGCCAGGGCCGAAACAGGTCTGCCGCGGCATCGGCGAGGAGATGCTCAAGCGACTCGAGAAGCTCGACCGCGGGATCGTCGGCCGCAGGCCAGGCTCCAACCCCACCGTGGACGCCGAGGCGCTGAAGTACCTGATGGTGGAGATGGTGGTCGAGGCGAAGCTCGACGTCTTCCTCCACTGCTGGGGGGTTGACGCGATCATGGACGGCGCGACGATTCGCGGCGCCGTCTTCGAGAGCAAGAGCGGCCGGCAAGCCATCCTTGCCAAAGTGGTCGTGGACGCGACGGGCGATGGCGACGTCTTCGCCGTAGCGGGCGCCGAGCACGAGCGCCGAATCTACCACGCCGGCCTCCCCTACCGAATCGGGAACCTCGATCGGGCCGACAAGGCGAAGGCCTCGGCCAGCGGGCGCAAGCCCAGGAACACCGGCGACCTCACCCCCATCCCCGGCGTGAACTGGGTGAACATGCAAGGCCCCGATGCGAACGCCCTCGACGTGCGCGACCTCACCCGCCTGGAGCTCGCCCACCGCCGCCAGGTCTGGAAGCAGGTCAGCGAGCTCCGCGCCACGCCGGGCTACGAACAGGTCTACCTCATGGAGACCGCCCCCCAACTCGGCGTGCGGATCGGCCGCGTCCTCTCGGGCGTCGCCTCCCTCACGATGCAGGGGGTGAAGGAGGGACGCAAGTTCCCCGACGTTGTGGCCGTGGGCGGCGCCTGGGCGGGCGACCACCAGGAGTGGCAGATTCCCTACGGCGCCCTGCTGCCGAAGGACGTTGAGAACCTCCTCGCGGCCGGCCGCTGCATCTCCGGCGAGCCGCTGATGGCCGACCTCATCCGCGTGATCCCCAACTGCTGGATCACCGGCCACGCGGCCGGCTGCGCCGCCGCGCTCGCCGTGGCGGACAAGTGCCGCGTCCGCGACGTCGAGGTGCCGAAACTCCAGAAGCTCCTCCGCGAGCAGGACGCCTACCTGGGATGAGCCGCCGAACATCGTTCCAGGGTCTTCAATCGTCCTCGTCCTCGTTATCGCTCTGTCGCCCCTGAGGCAGAGAGGAATCGAGGACGAAGGACGAGGACGAGGGACGAGGACGACAAGCCAAGAAGGGAAAGACCACATACGGAGGCGATGCTGATGGGCCAGCGCGCCCGGACCCTTATCATGCGCATCGCGGCGCTGGCGGCTTGCGTGGTCCTCCTCTTGCCCCTCTTGCCCTGGGCGGGTGCCGCGCTCGTCGTCCCCGCGCTCAGCCCCTTCGTGGCCATCGCGGGCGCGATTGCGGCCCGGGCGGTGCCGGTCGCCGCGCTCATCGCCCTTCCCGTGCTCGTGATGGCGCTCCTGCGCGGGCGATGGTTCTGCCGGTCGCTCTGCCCTGTGGGGCTTCTCGCCGAGCAGGCCGACCGCGTGAGCTTGGGATGGCCCTCGTGGACCGCGCGCGTCCCTCGGCTGGGCAGGGGGCTTGCGCTCCTGAGCCTGGGGGGCGCCTGTCTCGGCTACCCGCTCTTCCTCTGGCTCGACCCTCTCGCCATCCTCAGCGGCGCCTTCGGCGCGACACGCCTGCCCCTGGCCGCGGGGCCCGTGCTCGCAGTCCTCGCCCTCGGCCTCGTGCTCCCCGGCGCCTGGTGCGGGCGGCTCTGTCCCTTGGGCGCGACCCAGGAGCTGCTCGCCGCGTGCGAGCTCATCCTGCCCCGACCTCCCGCGGGCTCGGGACCAGCGGGAGGTTTGCGGCGGCGGGCCTGGCTACGGGTGGCTTCGGAGGCGCTCCTTGCGGCGGCGGGGGCGGGGCTGGCGCTCCTGATGCGGCGGGTGGCGCTGGGCCGCGGCGACCCGCCCATCCGCCCGCCGGGCGCGCTCGATGAGGGCCGCTTCGCCGGGGTCTGCACTCGCTGCGGCAACTGCCTGCGCGCCTGCCCCACGGGCATCCTGCGCCCCGACACTGCCCCCGCCCACCCCGAGGGCTGGCTCGCACCCGTCGCCGTCTTCGACCCTGGCTACTGCCGCGAGGATTGTGCGGCCTGCACCCAGGTGTGTCCCAGCGGCGCCATCGCGCGCCTCACGCCGATGTCGAAACGCTCCGTGGCTATGGGCATTGCGAAGGTGGAGATCGAGCTCTGCCACCTCGCCAACAACCACGAGTGCGAGATCTGCCGCCGCCACTGTCCCTTTGAGGCCATCACCTACGCCTTTGACGAGACGGCCTACATCCGCACCCCCGTCGTGAGGGCCGACCGCTGCACCGGCTGTGGCGCCTGCGAGGTCGCCTGCCCCTGCTCGAGCCCCCCGTCCGAGCCGCCGCGCCGCAAGGCGGTTCGCATCCTGCCGCGCCGGGCGCAACTTGGCGAGGGGAGGATGGGTGGATGAATGGATGGGTGGATGGGTGTCAGACAATCATCCATAGCGGGCAGTCGCGGGGCGTCTCGCCGTGTCTTTGCCTGCCATGGGGCGGGGTCAACTGCACTCGGGTGACAGACGACGGCCTGGCTCACCTGAAGGAGTTGAGCAAGCTAGAGTCGCTTGCCCTCTGGCGCACTCAAGTCACGGGCGCCGGCATTGCCGAACTCAAGAAGCCTGTGCCCGGCCTCGGCACGATACAGTGAAGCCAAGGATGTAACGAGTGATGCCCGAGAGAGCATCGGGCAGGCGAGCAAGAGGGTAGCCATTCAGCCCCCGCGGCTCTCCACCCAATCCCGCACGGCCAGGAAGCGGTCGAGGGGGGTGGGGAGGCCGTCGGCGCCGAGCCAGAGGAGGAAGGGGGCACGCCGAAGCCGAGGGGTGAAAGTGCTTGGGATTATGGCCTGCCAGATGGACGGATGGTGAAGGAACTGCTTTGCATCATTCATTGGCGGACTTGGCATCGCGGTCCAGTTCCCCCAGCAGGGTCTCAGCCGCCTCGAACGCATCGTGGGGGGCCCAGACGGCGTATTCCCCCGCCGGCAACGCGGGCACACCCTCTTCCCGCGCGACATCCGCCACAAGAATCTGGATGACTTGAAGTTTGTCCGCCATGGACAATCTGTGCAGCTCGGCCAGGACCTCACTTGAGACCATCGCATGGTCCTCTGCTGGGCAAGAAGGGCATTCAGCCTCCTTCGTCGCATTTCGCCACACCGGTGATTGTACCCGGCCATTCCCCTTTGTCAAGACGATTCGCGGAAGGGATGTAAGCTAACCACCCCAGTTCCTCACCCAGTCGCGCACTGCGAGGAAGCGGTCGAGAGGGGTGGGGAGGCCGTCGGCGCCGAGCCAGAGGAGGAAGGGGGCACGCCGAAGCCGAGGGGTGAAGAGGCGGTCGAGGGCGCGCCAGATTTCCTGCCGCGTGACACGCTCTTTCTGAAACACTGCGCCGTCGAAGATGCCGCCGAGGATGATGAGGCGGTCGCCCAGGGCGTCGAGGGCATCCTCGAAGGGCAGGTCGCCCACGGGGGGCGGGGTGAGGGCGTTGATGCCGTCGAGGCCGGTCTCGGCGAGCTCGGGCAGGAGGCCCTTGAGGTGGCCGCACATGTGGAGGATGGCCTTCTTGCCGTGGCGGCGGCAGATGCGGCAGAAGTCGCGGAGCTGGGGGAGGCTGTAGCGGCGGTAGAGCGGCGGGCTGATGAGGGTGGTGCTCGTGTTCTCCACCGGCATCAGGGCGGGGGCGGGCGAGCGGCGAGCGACGATCTCATACTCCTGCACCCGGCAGGCGTGCATCGCGTCGAGGAGCGCTTCCACCTCAGCGCGATGGTCTTGGAGCAGGTAGTAGAAGCTGGCCATGCCCATGTCCATCTCGATGAGCTGCTGGACGGGCGAGGGGTCGAGGGTGGGGATGTAGAGGCCGCTGTCGCCTATCGCGGCCTCGGCGCGGGCGAAGGAGACGCGGGGCACGGAGGCCCCGCCCACATCAATCTCCTCGTAGTGCGAGGCCGCCCAGAGGCTCCTGAGGGTGCTAAGCTCGTCGAGGGTTCCCACCGGGTGGAGGATGGGATGGCCGTTTCGGAAGGTGGCGACGAGGGTGCCCCAGGGGGTCTTCTGGGTGCGCACCGCGAGGCCATCGCTCTCCCTCTTCCACTCGGTTTCGATGGGTGGGGCGACAAGTCGGGCCGGGGAGGGGACGCGAAGCTCGCGTGGCAGCCCGTAGTTGCCGAACTGGAGGATGTCGCAGCCGATGTGGCGGTAGAAGTCGAGGACGGGCATTTCGCCGATGCGCGGCGGCATGGCCGAGCGGGTGGTGTCATCCACCAGGGTCGTCCACGCCACGCGGTCGGGGGGGCGACCTGAGAGGATGGTGAGAAGGCGCTGGCGGCCGGTCATCATGGGCTTGCCCCATAGGCGACGGGACCGATCGGACGAATCCGATTGATTCGATTGAATCGAATGATTCGACGGCTTCGACGGATGGGGCCGATCTCAGCGCTGCTGCCTCCACCCCCGCTCGTAGAGGGAGCGGTCGGCGGTCTTGGCGACGGCGGCGACGTCGAGCTCGCCGAGGTTCTCCATCACTTTGCGGATGGCGCGGGCGACGAGGCGCGCTGTTTCAACAGTGTTCGGGGTGCGGAGGCAGCCGAGGATGAAGTAGGTGTTGACGTGGCGGAGGGCCTCAGGGAACTGGCTGGGATGGTAGTCTACGCCCGCTCGGCCGGCGGACCAGGGGTAGCCGCCCCCGTAGGCGTCGCGGGCGCGGATGACGCCCATTTCGGGCAGGATGCGGCGCTGCCAGACGCCCACGGGCGCGCCTTCGGCTTGCATGGCCTTGAGCACCGCCTCGCGCAACTCATCGGGCAGGCCCTGGTAGCCGCAGGCGGCGGGGTCAATGCGGAGCAGGTAGTTGTACCAGTTCGAGCGGCACTCGTCGCTCTCGACGGGCAGGATGAGGCCGCGGGTGCCGCGAAGCTCCCCGGTGACGGCCTCGGAGAGCGTGCGGGCATCGGCGATGAACTGGTCGAGGCGCTTGAGCTGGGCGCGGGCGAAGGCGGCGGAGAGCTCGTTGTTGCGGTACATGTAGGCCAGGCCGTAGGCGTGGTAGCCGGGCTGGGCGACCGGCTCGCGAAAGTCGCCGAAGAGGACGAGTGCCTGGGCACGCTTGTGGAACTCCTCGTCGTCGGAGACGAAGAGGCCCCCCTCGCCGCCGGTGAGCATCTTGTTCTGATTGAGGCTGAAGGCGGCGCAGTGGCCGAGCTTGCCCACCTTGGTGCCGCGGTAGAGCGCGCCGTGGGCCTGGCAGCAGTCCTCGATCACCACCAGGCTGTGGCGGCGGGCGATGTCGAGGATGGCGTCCATCTTGCACGGCAGGCCGTGGAGGTGGACGACGAGGATGGCGCGGGTGCGCTCGCTTATCGCCGCCTCGACCTTCGCGGGATCGAGGTTCGCGGTCGCAAAGTCAATGTCGGCGAACACCGGCACGCAGCCGTGGTGGAGGATGCACGAGACGCTCGAAGTCCAGGAGTAGGCGGGCGTGATGATTTCGTCGCCCGCCGAGGCGCCGCTCGCGGCCACGGTCATGTGCAGGGCGGAGGTGCCGCTGTTCGTCGTCCAGCAGAACTTGTTGCCGTTCCAGGCGGCGAACTCCTTCTGGAGAGCGTCGCAGTGCGGCCCCCAGGCGTGCCGGTCGCTGCGGAGCGACTCCAGCACCAGGCGTTCGTCCTCCGCCGTGATGGGCGGCCAGGGCTTCACCGCCCCCTCGGGCACTGCTTTTTCCCCTCCATTGATGGCCAGTACCGGCATAGAACGCGCTCCTTCAATCCAGGTGATCAAAGGTACTCGAGGAGGTAGCGGAAGCTGTCGAGCGACACGTCGGGCGGCACGGAGTGGTCAACTGCGGGGAAGTAGCCGCCGAGGTCGAGGAGGCGGCGGGCCTTGGCCGCCTCGCGGTCAATCGCGTCCCTGCCGCGGGCGAGCGCCCGCTTGTCTATGTTGCCCGCCAGGACGATGTTGCGGCCATAGCGCTTCTTGAGGGCCAAGGCGTCCTCGCCCGCGGCCACCTCAAGTGGCGAGAAGCCGTTCACCCCAACCTCCAGCCAGAGCGGAATCAGCTCGTCAATGAAGCCGTCGCTGTCCACGAAGACCGTCTCCACCCCGCGGCTGCGCAGAAGCTCGCAGAGGGGGACGTAGTGCGGGAGGAAGAACTCGCGGAACTTGGAAGGAGAAACGAAGGAGCGCCCCTTGTAGGCAATGTCCTCGCCGAACGACGCGAAGTCAAAATCCACCTCCGCCACGTAAGGCTTCAACAACTCGAGGAAGAACCACTCCAGGTAGTCGAGCATCTCGTGGACGAGTCTCGGGTCGTCGTAGAGGAGTATGCAGAGGTTCTCGGTGCCCACCCAGCGCTGGAGGGTGTGGCCGAAGAAGCTGCCGGGGCCGATGCCGAGCGGGTAGTCGCGCCCCGCCCATTCCGCCTTCGCCTTGGCCCAGTCGGCCGGGAAGCGCGCGGGCGAGCGCGGGTCGAGCCGCCCCGCGAATTCGCGGAAGTCGGCCCGCGACTTGATGGGGAAGTCGAGCCACTGGGGCATGGTGGACTGCTCGTGGCGTCGCGAGACCCGCTTCGTGATGCCCAGCTCGTCGCGCACCAGGCGCGTCTCCGCGTCCTCGGCCAGCACCTCGGCCTCGAACGGCGGGATGGGCGAATAGGGCCTCCCGCCCGTGAACCCCACGCGGTCCAGCCCGAAGAAGCCCACGAGGTCGGCCTCCCGCGGCAGCCCCTCCCCCTGCCAACGCTCCAGCGTCTCATCCATGAACCACGCGTAGTTCAGGTTGAACGGCAGGAACAGCTCCCCCTTCAACTCGCCCCGCGCGATCGCCCTGAACCGCTCTCTTCCATTCATCCTTGCCTCCTGTCCCCACAATGGTAGCCAACCATGCAGCCCTGTCAACTGCTGCTGGAATTCCACATCCCTCCGCGCTATGATTGAGGGCGAAGGGAGGGCGGTACTATGCTGCAAATCATTGGGAACGTCCCAAGTTCTTGAGCCTCCCCGGGCGACGCTCTCCGCGCCGCGGGAACGCAAAGGCGAACTCGCCTCTGGGGGACCAGTCCCCCAGACCCCCTGGGATTTATCGCATTCGGCCACCGGC
>VGYW01000105.1 GCA_016872875.1 Planctomycetota bacterium
GAGGCCTGTGCCACCATCTTCCTTCTATCTTGGTGGCACAGGCGTCCCGCCTGTGGCCCGCCCCACACAGGCCAGAGGCCTGTGCCACCATCTTCCTTCTATCTTGGTGGCACAGGCGTCCCGCCTGTGGCCCGCCCCACACAGGCCAGAGGCCTGTGCCACCATCTTCCTTCCTCAATCCACGTTCAGGCGCCCGTGCTTCCTGATGTGCTCGACGAGTCCGCCGTCGGCGATGATGCGGCGCATCACGGGCGGCAGCGGGGGCGTGGTGCTCTCGACGCCGGTCGTGAGGTCCCTCACCTTGCCCGCCGCTAGATCCACCTCCAGCTCATCGCCGTCGTTGATCGAGTCGGTGTCCAGGATAAGGGCGGGGAGGCCAATGTTGACGCAGTTTCGGAAGAAGATGCGTGCGAAGCTCTTGGCGAGGACGGCGCCCACGCCGCAGAGCTTGATGACGACGGGTGCGTGCTCGCGGCTTGAGCCCTGGCCGAAGTTGCGGCCGCCCACGATGAAGTCGCCCGGCTGCACCTTGCCCGCGAACTCGGGCCGCGCGTCCTCCATGCAGTGCTTCGCCAGCTCGGGCAGATTGCTCCGCAGGTGGAACAGGCGGCCGGGGGCGATGTGGTCGGTGCTGATCCCGTCCCCGAACTTCCAGGCGCGACCCTTGATGGTCATGACTCACCCCTTGCTAGGTCGGTGGCGTCGTGAGAGGGGATGAATGGATGATTGGATGAATGGATGGAAGAAGAAAGACTTGGGCAAGGCAGGTCTTCTCTTCTTATTTCTCTGGCATTCATCCACCCATCCAATCATCCACCCATCCTCTCACAGATTCCCAGAAAACTCTCTCGGATCGGTCAGCCTTCCCGTCACCGCCGCCGCCGCGGCGGCGGCGGGCGACACGAGGTAGATGAAGGCGTTGGGGTTGCCCATCCGCCCCTTGAAGTTGCGGTTCTGGGTGGAGACGCAGACCTCGCCGTCGGCCAGCACGCCCTCGTGCACGCCCACGCATGCGCCGCAGCCCGGGCCTGTGACGACGCCGCCGGCCTCCATGAACGCCGCGAACGTGCCGTCGGCCAAGCCGTCGAGGTAGACCTTTCGCGAGCCTGGCGTGGCGATGAGACGGACGCCTGGGGCGAGGCTCCTGCCCTTGATGACCCGCGCGGCGATCTGGAAGTCCTCCAGCCGCCCGCACGTCGAGGTGCCGAGGAACACCTGGTCAACCTTCACCTCCTCCGTCACGTCCTCGATGGCGCAAACGTTGTCCACGAAGTGCGGCTTGGCGACCATCGGCCGCAGGGTGCTGACGTCGAAGGTCTCGACCCGTTCGTAGGCGGCATCGGGGTCGGCGCGGATTTCGCGGAACCGCTCGCCGCGGCCAGCGGCCTCGAGGTACTTCCGCACGGTGTCGTCGGGGGGCACGATTCCAACCTTGGCTCCGCACTCCACGGCCATATTGGCGAGGGTCTGGCGCCCGGCGATGGAGAGGCCCTCGATGGCGTCGCCGACGAACTCGAGGGCCTTGTAGGTCGCGCCGTCGGCCCGCAGGCGCCCGATGATGTCGAGCATCAAGTCCTTCGCGTAGACGCCCCGCTGGAAGCGGCCGGTGCAGACGAGCTTGAATGTCTCGGGCACGCGCATCCAGGTCTGGCCGAAGGCGAAGGCCACGGCCACGTCGGTGGAGCCCATGCCCGTTGCGAATGCGCCGAGGGCGCCCGTGGTGCAGGTGTGCGAGTCGGCGCCCACCACCACGTCGCCCGGATTGACGTAACTCTCGGAGGCGACGGTGTGCGAGATGCCGTTGCCGACCTCGGACAGGATGGCCCCCGTGCGGCGGCAGAAGTCGCGGAGAAACTTGTGGTCGTTCGAGAGCTCCAATCGAGGGCTGGGCGAGGCGTGGTCGAGGAAGACCGCGCACCTGGCGGGGTCGAAGAGCTTCGTCACGCCCATCGCCTCGAGTCGCCGCACCGTCAGCGGCCCAGTGCCGTCCTGAACGTAAGTGAAGTCCACGTTCACCACGGCGTACTGGCCGGCCGCCACGTCGTGGCCGGCGTGCTCGCTGAGGATTTTCTCGGCAATCGTCTTGCCCATAGCGACCTCCTCTATTCCGGCGCGATGCCGGCTTCTTTCGCCTCGCGTTGAAGGAACATAATGGCCCGCATGGGGCGGCAGTCCTTGGGGCACACTTTGACGCAGTTCGTGTGGCGGTCGCAATCGCCGATGCCGCCTGGCTGGCAGGCCTGCCGCAGCCGCTCAGCGGGGGCCGGCTCCTGGGGATGGTGGATGCGTTTGTAGGCGGCCAGACAGGTGGCCGGGCCGACGAAGCGCGGGTCCTCCAGCCGCTTCGGGCAGTCGGAGAAGCAGCACTGGCACATGATGCAGTCGGTGGCCCGCAGGAACTGGTCGCGCGTGCTGGGGCTCATCAGGCCCTCGATGGTGTAGTGCTCGTGGGGGTCGCGGCCGCCGGGGTCGAGCCAGGGCATGATGTTGCGCAGCGACGCAAAGAACGGTTCCTGGTCAACCACCAGGTCCTTGATGACCGGGCTGTTGAGGAGCGGCTCGAGGACGATGGGCTTCGCGGCGTCGAGGCTGGCTATCTGCGTCTTGCAGGCGAGCGCGGCGGTGCCGTTGATGCGCACGGCGCACGAGCCGCAGATGGCGCCGCGGCAACTGTAGCGGTAGGCCAGCGTGCCGTCCTGGCTCTCCTGGATGGCGTGGAGGGCCTCGAGGACAACGTCGCCCGGCCCCCAGGCGGCCTCGAACTCCTGCCAGTAGGGCTCGGGCGAGACATCGGGATTGAGCCTGCGGATGCGGAAGGTGGCCGTGGGCATCAGTATTTCACCTCCGCCTGGGGGATGATGTCCTCGATGGCAACGTCCTTGTAGCCCACCTGCATGCCGCCGTCGGAGGCGCGGCGGACGATGGTGTGCTTGAGGAAGCGGTCGTTGTCGAGCCGCTCGAAGTCGTTGCGGTAGTGGCAGCCGCGGCTCTCCTGGCGCGGGACGGCGCCCGCGGCGCACATCCAGGCCACGTCGAGCATCGCCTCGAGCTGAAGGAGGAGGAAGAGGTCGTGGTTGAAGGTGCGCCCCTTGTCCTGCACGGCGGCGCTCTTGGCCCGCTCGCGGAGGCGGAGGATGTCCCGGAGGCCCTGGCTCATCAGCTCCTGGTTTCTGAAGAGGCCGAATGAGCGGCGCATGACGGCCTCGAGGTCGTGGCGGAGCGTGGCGGGCCGCTCGCCGCCCTCGCGGGCGAGGAGGCCAGTGAGGCGGCGGTGCTCGTCAGTGGCCGCGTCGTCGGAGGGCGGGCCGCCGGCGCGGGGGGCGGCCGCGAGGTTGCGCCCGGCCCGGCGGCCATAGACCACGGCCTCGAGGAGCGAGTTGCCGCCCAGGCGGTTGGCGCCGTGGACGCTCACGCAGGCGGCCTCGCCCGCGGCGAAGACGCCGGGGCACTCCGTGCGCGTGTCGGTGTCCGTGGCGATGCCGCCCATCGTGTAGTGGACGGTTGGCCGCACGGGGATCGGCTCCTTCACGGGGTCAACGCCGCCGAAGGCGATTGCGATGTCGCGTATCTGCGGCAGGCGGGTGGCGATCTTCTCCTCGCCCAGGTGGCGGAGGTCGAGGTGGATGTAGCCGCCCGAGGTGGGGAAGCCGCGCCCCTCGTCAATCTCGGTCTGGATGGCGCGTGCCACCTGGTCGCGGGGGGCGAGCTCCATGAACTTGGGGGCGTAGCGCTCCATGAAGCGTTCGCTCCGGGCGTTCACGAGGTAGGCCCCTTCGCCACGTGCGCCCTCGGTTATCAGGATGCCGTTGAGGAGGCCCGTGGGGTGGATCTGGAAGAACTCCATGTCCTCCACGGGCAGGCCGGCCCGCCAGGCCAGCGCCACGCCGTCGCCCGTGTTGATGAGCGCGTTGGAGCTTTGGCCGAACACGCGTGCCGCGCCGCCCGTGGCGATGAGGATGGCCGGCGCGGCGAGCTGGCGCACCTCGCCGCGGCAGACGTCCCACGCCACAAGGCTCGGCCAGCTCCCGTCCCCCGGCACAAGCCGGGTGACAAAGTGCTCCTCGTAGACCGTGATGCCGCGCCGCTGGACCTGTTCGTAGAGGGTGTGGAGGAGGTCGTGGCCGGTCTTGTCGGCGGCGTAGCAGGTGCGGTTGCGGCGCTGGCCCCCGAAGGCACGCTGCGCGATGAGCCCCTCGGGCGTGCGGGTGAAGGGCACGCCGCAGGCGGCCAGCCACCAGATGGCGTCGGGCGCCTCGCGGCACAGCACCGTCACCGCGTCCTGGTCGGCGAGCCACGCCGAGCCTTTGACGGTGTCGAAGCGGTGGTCGCGCCAGTCGTCGTCGGGGCGGATGGCGGCGTTGATGCCGCCCTGTGCCGCCTGGGAGTGCGACCGGAGCGGGTGGACCTTCGAGAGGATGGCCGCGTCCGCCCCGGCGTCGCGGGCCTCGATTGCGGCGGCCATGCCGGCAAGGCCGCTGCCGATGATGAGCGCGTCGTGGGTCGTCACGCCTTCGCACAGCTTCACGGTCGGCGCCCCTTCAACATGTCTCGAACTGCCTCGCCGATGCGGGCAGGGTTGTCTGCCACGCGAACGCCGGCGTCGGCGAGCGCGCGGATTTTCTCGTCGGCCGTGCCCGCGGAGCCGGCCACGATAGCCCCCGCGTGGCCCATGCGCTTGCCGGGCGGGGCGGTGCGCCCCGCGATGAAGGCGGCGACGGGCTTGGTCATGCCCGAGCGGATGAAGTCCGCCGCCTCCTCCTCGGCGCTGCCGCCGATCTCGCCGATCAGCACCACCGCCGCCGTGTGCTCGTCGCGCTCGAAGAGCTCCAGAACATCCACAAACGAGCTTCCGACGATTGGGTCGCCGCCAATGCCCACGGCGGTGGACTGTCCGAGTCCCAGGCGCGTGAGCTGCCAGATGGCCTCATAGGTCAGCGTGCCGCTCCGCGACACCACCCCGACGGGGCCTGGGGCGAGTATCTCGCCGGGGATGATCCCCACCTTGCAGTCGGGCGGCGTGGCTACCCCGGGGCAATTCGGGCCGATCATCCGCGCGCCGCGCCCTCGCACGTAGGCCCTGGCCCTCGCCACCTCAAGGGCCGGGATGCCCTCCGTGATGCACACGACCAGCGCCACGCCAGAGTCCGCCGCCTCCATCGCCGCGTCCGCCGCGAAGGGCGGCGGCACGAAGACCACCGAAGCTGTCGCTCCCGTCGCGGCTACCGCCTCCGACATCGTGTCGAAGACTGGGACCCCGTCGAATGTCTCCCCGCCCTTTCCTGGCGTAACGCCCGCGACGACCTGGGTGCCGTAGTGCATCATCCGCCTGGCGTGGAAGGCGCCGGCATGGCCGGTGATGCCCTGCACGACCACCCGCGTTGCCGAATCAACCAGGATGCTCATCGGTCTGCCAGTGCTACAGCTCTTGCTGCTGCCTCATCAAGTGAGGGCGCGGAGACGATTTCCATGCCCGACTGGGCGAATGCCGCGCGTCCCTCGGCGGCATTGGTGCCCTCGAGGCGCACGACGAGGGGCACGCGGAGCGCGGTGCGCTTGACGGCTTCGAGGATGCCCTCTGCGACGAGGTCGCAGCGCACGATGCCGCCGAAGATGTTGACGAGGACGGCACGGACGTGGTGGTCCTGGCAGATGAGGCGGAAGGCGGCGGCGACCCTCTCGGCCGTGGCCGCGCCGCCGACGTCGAGGAAGTTCGCCGGCTCGCCGCCGTGCAGGCGGATGAGGTCCATCGTGGCCATCGCGAGGCCCGCGCCGTTCACCATGCAGCCCACGCTCCCCTGCATGCCCACGTAGCTGAGGTCGTGGCGCTGGGCCTCGGCCTCGCGGGGGTCCTCCTGTGCGGCGTCGCGGAGATCGGCCAGGTCGGCGTGGCGGCTCAGGCCGTTGTCGTCGAAGGCCATCTTCACGTCGGCGGCCACGAGGCGCCCGCCGGCGCACGCGGCCAGCGGGTTCAGCTCGACGAGCGCGCAATCGAGGTCAACGAACGCGCCGGCCAGCGCCAGGAGCGTCTTTGTCGTGGGCGCCATCAGCTCGCGCGGCAGGCCCAGGCGGGCGAAGAGCTTGCGGGCCTGGAACGGCATCAGGCCGGTGAAGGGGTTGCCGTATTCGCGGAGCACGGCGCCCGGCTCGGCGTGGGCGAGGGACTCGATCTCGACTCCGCCGCGAGCGGAGGCGACGGCGAGCGGGCAGCCGCGCGTGCGGTCGAGGCACACGCCGACGTAGCACTCGCGGGCGACGCTGAGGGCTTCCTCGACGAGCACCCTGTCCACCGGCCGCCCGCGCGGGCCGGTTTGCGCGGTGACGAGGGTGGTGCCGATGAGGTGCCGTGCCGCGTCCTCGGCCTCGGCGCGGCTGGCGACGGGGAGGATACCGCCCGCCTTGCCGCGCCCGCCCGCGTGAATCTGGGCCTTCACAACGGCTCGCTCGTGATGAAGGGCCTCGTAGGCGTCGCCCGCCTGCCGCGCGCTCTGGGCCACGCGCCCGGCCGGAACCGCGATGCCGCGCTTCGCAAGGAGCGCCTTCGCCTGATACTCGTGAATGTACAACCTATTGCTCCCCGCCCCGATTGTTCTGTTCTCGTGCTCGTCGTCGTCCTCGTCGTCGTCGTCGAGACTTTGGGCTTCCCTCTTCCTGAAGATGCGACGACGAGGACGACGACGACAACGACGACGACGATTCAAGAGCAAACCGTTGCCGGCGCGCGCATTATAGGCTAAGATATGTACGGGATCAATAAGTCCCGTTCGGACAATTAAGGGGACAAACCATGGAAAAGGCAGGACTTGAGGGGGTCGTGGCGTCGGATTCGGCGGTCTCGCACGTGGACGGCCAGGCGGGGCGGCTGGTCTACCGGGGCTACGAGATCCAGGACCTCGCGGCGAACTGCTCGTTCGAGGAGGCCGCCTATCTCGTCTGGCGGGGCGAGTTGCCGACGGCTCCGCAGCTCGACGGCCTGAGGCGCACCCTGGCGGCGCACCGTCCGCTCTCCGAGCAGATGGCGCACCTGCTCTCCGAGCTGCCGGCCTCCGCGCCGCCGATGTCGGTGCTGCGAACCTGCGTGTCGGTCATCGGCCTGAGCGACCCGCGGGCCGAAAGCCCCGAGGCGAAGGTGAACCTCGACATGGCCCAGGAGCTCACCGCGCAGGCGGCGAGCATCGTGGCCTCGATTCATCGCATCCGCCGCGGCCTGCCGCCCGTGCGGCCCGAGCCGGGCCTCTCGCACGCGGCCAACTTCCTCTACATGCTCAGGGGCACGCGCCCCGACGCCCTGGCCGAGGAGGTGTTCGACGACTGCCTGGTGCTCCACATTGACCACGGCTTCAACGCCTCGACCTTCACGGCGCGCGTCATCGCCTCCACCCTGTCCGACCTCTATTCGGCGGTCACGGGCGCCATCGGCGCCCTCCGCGGCCCGCTCCACGGCGGGGCCAACCAGCAGGTGCTGCTGATGCTCCAGGACATCGGCCACCCGGCGCGTGCCGCCGAATACGTGAAGGCCCTCCTCGCCGCCAAGAAGAAGGTCATGGGCTTCGGCCACAGGGTCTACAAGACCGGCGACCCGCGCGCCGCCATCCTGCGCCGCTGGTGCCGCGTGCTCGGCGAGAGGCTCGGCCAGACCCAGTGGGCCGACATCTCGGCCACCATCGAGCAGGTGATGGCCGACGAGAAGGGCCTCGACTGCAACGTGGACTTCTACTCGGCGAGCGTGTATCACATGCTCGGCATCCCTGGCGACCTCTTCACCCCCATCTTCGCCATCTCGCGGGTCGTCGGCTGGACGGCTCACATCCTCGAGCAGTATGCCAACAACCGCCTCATCCGCCCGCTGTCGAACTACACCGGGCCGGTGGACAGGACGGTAGCGCCGATTTCCGAGAGAAGGGGGTAGCTGGCGGGGTCAGTCGGGCTTCTTGGACTCGATTTCGCCGACCTTTTCGGCGGCCTCGGTTTCCTGGGTGTGCATGGTCTTGATGTCCGCGATGAGCTTGCGGCGGCGCTCGGCGAGGTAGCGGAGGTATTCCTCGTCGCTGACGATCTGGAGGCGGCGTCCCTGGCTCTTGGTGCGGAAGGCGCCGCCCTCGCCCGTGTGGTTGTCGGCCACCTCGACGGCGTAGGTCACCACGTCGCCTTCCTTGAGGTCGGAGATCGACTTCTTGAGGACCCAGGTGGCGTCCTTGTTCTCGATTGCCTTGCCCTTGAGGGTGCCGAGGGAGAAGCGCTTCTCCTCGCCGTCGTTGACGTTGTAGGCGATGCAGGCTTCGGCGAGGCCGTAGTCGTCGCGGGCGTTGTAGGTCACGGTCAGGGTCTTCCGCACGGTCGCCTTCTCATCCTCGAGGGGCCGGACGATCTCGACCTGCGGGGCAGAGTCGGGGATGACCTGGACGAAGTACTTGACTTCGTCCTTGTATTCGTAGCCGTGCTTGTCCTCCTTCCACTGGAAGGAGTAATCGAAGGACTCAGTGGCGACGGTCTCGAAGGATGCGACCAAGCCGTCTCTGCTGAGCTTCATGGAGGCGGATGCGGCGTCCTCGCGGAGCACGGCGGCGGACCTGAGGGCCTGGTCGCAGCGGAGCTGCCACTGGAGCTTTGTGCCCTCTGGCACCTCGAGATTCAGGATGTCGAAGGTCTGAGGCCGCTGGCCGGTGTAATCGGGGTACTTGACAAGGACCTCGGTCTTGACGATGCGCGGGGGCGGGACGACGGTGATCTGGTATGTTTCGGAGGAGGCGTCGCCGAGGGAGACGCGGCACTGGAAGGACTGGTAGACCTCTGGGAACCTGTAGGTGTAGTAGTTCTGTTCGGGGTTGAGGAGGCCGACTTGCTCCCAGGCGCCGGCCTGCTGCTGGATGGCGAGGATGCGCCGTCGCGGGACCTTGCCGCCGGCCCATGCCTCGATGACCACCTCCTTGCCCTGCTGAATCGTGCCGTTGCCCGTGATCTTGATTGCGAGGATCTGGGTGGCGGTAGGATAGCTGATCTTGGCCTCGGGGTAGAGGAAGCGCCTGACGAGCGCGCGCAGGTGGCCCGACCAGTTGATGCTGACGAACCCGAAGACGGCAAGGACGCAGGCGGAGAAGATCGAGATGCGCTTGAGCTCGCGGTAGGAGACGATCTCGCGGAAGTCAATGGGCTGGGTGTACTCGATGGTCTGGCGGCGGAGGGCGCGCAGGAGGCTGGGCGAGACGTAGCTGCCCTCCCTCGGCCCGCCGCGGAACTGGACGAATGAGACGAGGAGGCTCTGAAGCTCCGGGTGGCGCCCCTCGACCTTCAGCGCGGTGACCACCGGGTCGTAGTGGTGCAGGTAGCGCAGCCAGTGGTCGTAGAGGACCCAGGCGATGGCGCCGACGTTGATTGCGACGAGGACGAGTCGCCAGTAGCCCGGCACGCGGAACACGAAGTCCACGACCAGGTCGAGGAGCACGAGCGCGGCGGCCCAGAGCGCGAAGAAGCAGAAGCCGCGCGTGTGGAGGAAGTGCCGTTCCTTCCGCCAAGCGCGGTGGAGCTTCTGCTCGACGAACGCGGCGCCGGGGAGCTGTTCCTGAAGTTGTGTTGACGCTATCGAGGCCATTCTCTCACCGTTTCAAGCAGCCATTCATCCCCGAGAAGACCGAGGACGAGGACGACGACGAGGACGAGGACGATTCAGATCAGGTCGTATCGCCTTCTGAAGAACCATTCGGTTGCGGCGCAGAGCAGGACGACGATGAAGATGAAGGGGAGGTCCCAGAGCTCTTTCTCGCGGCGGACGATGGTGGTCTGGGCCTCTTGCTGGAGCATGTCGGCGAGCTTGGGGAGCTGGCCGATCGTGAGGTAGCTGCCGCCTGAGAGCTCGCCGAGCTTCCGCAGGCTGTCCTCCTGCATGGCCGGCTCGAGTTGCTCCAGGGGCGTGGTGGCGACCTGGAGCTCGACGTTGTTCGAGTAGTCGCGGTCGGCGGGGGCGGAGCGGAGGACGTAGCGCCCCTCGACCTCGGGGGTGAAGAAGCCCTGGTAGAAGCCGGGCACGTCCTTGACGGGCTCGAGCTTGACGGTCGTGGTCTCGGCCTTGCCCTCGGGGCGCTCGACGGAGATGGAGTAGTTGGAGAGGTTGACCGGCTCGAAGGCTTCGGAGAGGACGTTGGCGTAGATGGGCACGCGCTCGCCCGTGCGGAACTCTCGGCGGCCGGTCTCGATCTGGATGCGCTTGTTCTCGCCGAGGAGGCGCGAGAGGGTGAGGAACTGGATGACCTGTCCCCAGAAGCGGGCGTGGTATTTGTCGCCGAGCTTGAAGCGGAGGCGCCAGAGCTGGTCGGAGCCGACGAACATTGACTTTCCCCGCCCGTAGCGTTGCCAGCAGACCAGCGGATAGGGCTCGCGGCGGCGCGGGGCGTCGGAGAGCGTGGCGAGGACGGTGGCGCCGGGCTTGGCCCCCGCGATGGCGGGCACCTGGTAGATGGGCCGCACGTAGGCCCAGCGCGCCGTGTTCCGCTCCTCGGGCACCTCAAGGGTCACAACGGTCATCTCGTCGCCCTTCGTCGTCGGGGTCGGGTAGACCGTCTCCTCGACCGACTCCCAGCCCTCGGGCTGGAGGCGGACGGGCATGATGCCCTCGACGGGGCTGCCGAGGTAGGTGGTGAGGGGGTTCTGGAAGCCAGGGAGGACGAGGAGGGAGCCGCCGCGCGCGCGCACGAGCTCCTCGATGCGGTTGAGCTGGGCGGGGGTGAAGTAGTTGGCCGGCACGTCGCCCAGTATCACAAGGTCCCAAACGAACGCCTCGCCTGCGATCTCGGGGAAGCGGTCAAGGTAGCGTTCGGGGGCGGCCTTCGCAAGGTCGCGGTCGCCCTGGGTCATGAGGAACTTCACGTCGAGGCGGTGGTCGCGCATGAGGACGGCGCGGAGGTAGCGGTATTCCCAGCGCGGCTTGCCCTCGACGTAGAGCACCTTTATCTTCTCGTCAATCACGCGGATGTTTTGCGAGAGCTTGTTATTGTCGGCCACCACCTCGCCAGGGAGCGGGGTGGCGGCGACTTCCAGCTTGAGGGCGGTCTGCCCCTCGTCGGGCAGGAAGCTGAGCTCCTCGAACTGCGGCTCGCCCGTCAGCACCACGTCCTTGCGGGCGATCTCCTTGCCGTTCACCGTCACCACCACGTCGAGGCGGCGGTTCGTGAAGCCCTTGGAGGTGACGCGGAAGCGGACGGGCACGCGGTCTTTTGCGAAGACGGTTTCCTGAACGATGAGGCCTTCGAGCCGCACGTCGGGCGGGTCGGGGACGCCGATGCCGACGGGGAAGACGGGGATGCCGGAGTCCTTCATCTTGCGGGCGACCTCGAGGGGCTCGATCCCCTCGTTGGACGCGCCGTCGGTGAGGAGGAGGACGCCTGCGATGGGCTGGCCGCCGTAGCGGGCCACGGCCTCCTCGACGGCGGTGCCGATGCGGGTGGACTTGCCGTTGGCGGCGACCTTTCGGAGCGAGGCGGCCAACTCGTCCCCCTCGCCGCTCGCGGGGACGAGGTCGGCTGCGAACGAGAAGTAGCGCAGCCGGTAGTTCTGCTCCAGCTTCTTGAAGAGGTCGAGGTGCGGGTTGTCCAGGATGCCCTTGGCGAGGTCTATGCGTCGGACGGCGGAGGCCTCGGCGCGGGTCTTGGCGTCCATCACCTGTACGCCCTTCTCGAAGGGGAGCTTGCCGAGCGCCATGGCGGCCTCTTCGAGCTCGCGCTCCTTCCGCCGCGCGTCGGCTATCGCCATGCTCTCCGAGCAGTCGAGCAGGACCACGAAGCTCTGGCGCAGCTTGACCGACATCTCGATGCCGAACACCGGCTCGAAGAGGAGGACGATGATGATGGCGTAGACGACGGCTCGGAAGACGCCGAGGAAGGCCCTGCGGCCGCGCGACACCGCGCTCTCGCGCCAATAGAGCCTCGCGGCGAACGCCGCCGCCGCCAGGATGCACAGCAGCACCACAATCGAGGGCCACGGGTGGCGCAGGAACCACTCGAAGTAGGTCACGGGACCCACTTCTTCGAGGCCGAGGAGTCTGGTGAACCAGGAGCGCATGCCTTCTGCCTTGCTATGACAGCTCGATGATCCGACGGATCCGACGGATCCGACGGATCCGACTGATCCGACGGATCATCCTACCCTTTCACCTCCGCGGCGCGGGTGCCCAGGAGTTCCTCCTTGGTGGCCTCCTTCGCGGCGGCGCCGGCCATGCGGCGCGAGAAGACGTGTGCGAGGAGGGACTCCAGAGCGAAGAACGCGAGGCCGAGGATCATGAGGATGCGCCAGAGCTCGTGGCCCACGCGGCCGGTCTTGACGGCGAGCTCGAGGTCCTCGCCGGGGGCGAGGATGCGGATTGGCACGCCTTGAAGCGCGCGGGTGAGGGCGCCGCCGGCCAGGCACCGCACGTCGCTCTCCGCGGGCTCGACGTTCACGGCGACGATGATGGGCGGCATGCCTGAGGCATAGCGGGCCTCGTAGAAGCCGGGCACGTCGGGACGCGGGTAGCTGAGCACCCGCTGCCCCTCGCGCTCGCCGACCTGGACAGGGGAGTCCTTGCCCGTGGGGTCGCGGACGAGTGCGGTGGCCTGGACGTTTGCCCGCGGGAGCGTGAGGTTGACGGCTTCGCCGACGGCGAACGAGCGCTCGTGCTCCTGCCGCAACAGGTGGATGACCATCTGGTAGAGGAGGATGGGATAGACAGGGTTGGTCCTCACGAAGCCTGGGACCGACCAGGCCGGGCCGGCCGAGCTGGTGAAGAGGAGCACGCGGCCGCGGCCGAGGCTCTTCTCGCACAGCAGCGGGTCCTCGGTCCCTGCGACCTTCAGGATGGTGCGCCCGCCTTCCATGAGGCTGCTCTTGATGTACTGGGTGAAGCGCGCGGCGTCGAGGAGCCCGCGCGGCAGGCCCTCAAGGGCCGCGGCGATTGGGTGGCCCGCCATGGCCGGCTCCATGCCCACCCCGGCGGGGTCCTTCGAGGAGGCCGTCGCGCTGAGCTTGGCGGGGAGGAGGGACTTCTCGCCCACGGCGATGCGGGCGTTGAAGACGCGGGGGATCGTCTTGTCGCCCAGGAACACGATAAGGCCGCCGCCCTGCTGGACGAAGCTGTGGAGCGCCGCCGCCTGGTCGAAACGGATGTCGGGCATGTTGGCCAGGATGACGGCCTGGTAGTCGCTGAGGCGTTCGCCCCCGAGGGCGAGCCAGGGGATGACCTTGACGCCGAGGGAGGCCGTGGCCGGGCCGCCGCGCCGCGGCGAGAGAGCGGTCACCAGGAAGTCGGTCTCGCTCTTGAACGGCTCGTCGCTCGGCGAGCCGTCCACGGCGAGGAGGCGCACCTGGTCGGGCACGTGGGTGACGGCGTAGCGGACGTTGTCGGTGGGCAGCGAGTCTGTGGCAATCGAGGCAGAGAGGCGGTTATTGCCCGCGGCATCGAGCCGGGTGAAGAGGGGCACGGTCCTCGACTGCCCGGGTCGGATCACGTCAATCACCCGCTGGTCAACGGCCTTGTTTTCGAGGGTGAGGGTGACTCCGACCTTTTCCTGAGGCCGGCCGCCGAAGTTAGTGACCTCGGCCACGTAGCGGGCGATGGCGCCCTTTCGGAGCGTGCCCGAGGCCAGGCCGAAGCTGCTCACCGCCAGGTTCTCGCCGGCCTCCGCCCCCACCGAGAGGTAGAAGACCTTTGCGGTCTGGTTCATCTCGCGGATGGCGATCTTCACCTTCTCCGAAAGGTCCTGCCAGGAGGCGGCCTGGGCGTCGGTGACGAAGTAGACCTCGCGCATCGGGGCGCGGGTCTCGCGCAGGAGCCGCTGGATGTCCTCGATGCAGAGCTCGAGGTTGAGCCGCTCGGGCACCGGGGCGAGCTCGGCGAGGAGCTTCTCCATCCGCTTCTCGTTGTAGCCCTCGGAGCCGGCTTTGACGCGCGGGGTATTGCCCATCAGCACCAGGCTCACCGGGCTGCCGGCGTCGAGGGTTCCGAGCACCTGGCGGACGCGGTCGAGCGCGCGCTCGAAGCGGGTCTGGACGCCTGGGCGGTGGGCCATGCTGTAGGAGGCGTCGAGCGCGATGACCACGCCGACGCGCGACTCGGCGCCGAACCACTTGGCGCCCGCCGTGGAGAGGGTCGGCCGCGCCATCGCCAGCGCCAGCAGCAGCACCGCGAGGCAGCGGAGCACGAGGACCAGGATGTCCTCGATGCGTATCTGCCGAGCGCGGATGACCAGGGCGCGCCGCAGCAGCTCCATCGCCGCCCAGTCTATCCGCTTGTGCCGATACCGGTTCAGCAAGTGGATCAGAATGGGCACGGCGATGGCCAGCGCGCCCCAGAGCATCGGCTTGTAGAGAAAGTCGAGAAAGCCCATGCTAACCTCAGACAGCGATCCGTCGGATCCGTCGGATCAGTCGGATCATCGTCACCGCCCCACCACCATCGGGTCCCCCAGGATGACGCCGCAGGGGAACCGCTGGTTGGGGCCGAAATCCACCTCGACGGCCAGTTCGGCGTTCGGCGGCACCTCGGCGGCCAGGGCCTCGCGCTTTGCCGCGGGGCCGATGTCGCGCTCGGCGAGCGTCTTGCCCGCCCCCAGGAGCCGCAGCCTCACGTCGCCGCGCATCCCCTCGATGGGGGACACCGTGGCGCCAAAGAGCAGCTTCTGCCCCGGCATGGCCGGGAGCCGCCAGGAAACCGAGCACTTCGGCTCGACCCGCACGGCGCGAATGGCGAGCAGTTCGCCCGGCCAGACGCGCGAGCCGCCGAGGGACGGGTATTCGAGCGCCTCGGGCGGCACTGCCCTGGCGATGAGCGGCACGGCGCTCACCGCCGACGGCTTCATCTCGCCCAGCCAAGCCACGTTCGCCGGCCGCCGGAGGACGGAGCGGACCATTCGGCCTGCGATGGCCACCTTGCCAAGAAGGGCGTGCTCGAGTTCCAAGCCGTCCTTCGTTGGCCTGGCCTGGCCGCGCAGGGTCGAGCCGTCGAGCAGGCTGACCTCATCCTCCTTCGCGCCCGCCGCCGTTTTCGCGTCGGCCTTGAAGAGGTAGCGGGCCAGGCCCTCGCGTGCGAGGGTGAGGACGCCGAGGGGGCTGTCAATGGCCAGCCGCTGCTCGTCAATCCACATCAGGGCGCCGGGCACCGGCTCGCCCTTTTCGCGGTAGAGGGTGCCCGCCCTGTCGCCCGGTTGGGGCGGCGGCAGGTCGGGCAAGAAGTCCACCGCGCGAATGGCCGCGGCGTCCAGCTCGCGTTCGCCCAGGAGCGGAAGCCGCGCCTTGAGCTTTCCCGCGGCCAGGCCCGCCACGTGGGCGTACCAGACCTCGCCGCTAGCCAGCCGCAACGCCTCAGGCGAGCGGATCGAGCGGCCCTCCTGGTCTCGGATGACAAAGAGCACGTCGCCCCAGGCCACGGGCTTCCCGCCCACCTGGAGCGCATCGGCGGCGAAGGCCACCTTGCCCTCCACGCGGCCGCCGGCCGTTTGCACGACGTCGGCCCGGGCGGCAAAGGCGGCCAGAGCGGCCAGCGCGTGAAGGCACAGCCTTCGCATCACGGCTTTCGTCCCTTGGGTCCCTGTGGCCCTTGTGGTCCCTGTGGTCCCTGTGGTCCCTTCAGCCAAGGGACCACAGGGACCACAAGGGCCACAGGGACGAAGGCCTATCGCACATGGACGCTTCGGATGCGTCCGATCAGATACGCCGACAGCACGGCGTCCACGGGCCGCGAGGTGTCCACCAGCACGTAGTCCACGTGGGCGCGCTCGCAGGCCGAGCGAATCTCCTGGACGAACTTGCGCACCTCTTCGAGGTACGCCGCGCGGATGCGCTTCGGTTGCGTCACCACCTCGCCGTCGAGCTCAAGCCCGATGAACTTGCAGGAGCCGTCGAAGGGGAACTTCAGCTCGTAGGGGTCGAGGACGTGGAACACTGCGACGTTGTGTCCCCTGAAGCGGAGGTGGTCAATGCCCTGGACGAACTCTTCGACGTGGTCGAAGAGGTCGGAAAAGAGCATGACGAAGCCGCGGCGCGGGATGCGATTGGCGAACTCGTGGAGGATGGCCGCCACGTTGGTGCGCGGGAGACCCTGAACCTTCTCGAGCTCCTCGGCGATGGTGCGGACGACGCCCATCGTGGTCTTCGGCTCGACGTATGTGCGGAGCACGTTATCGAAGATCGCCAGGCCCGCCGAGTCGCGCTGCCGCACGCAAAGGTAGGCCATGCTGGCCGCCATGAACTTGGCGTACTCCAGCTTCGAGACGGCGTGCGAGGCATAGTGCATCGAGGAACTTGCGTCGAGCAGAAGGTTGGCCGTGAAGTTGGTCTCGGCCTCGAAGAGCTTCAGGTAATACCGCTCGGTCCGTGCATAGACTCGCCAATCCAAATGTCGGGTCTCGTCGCCCGGCACGTACTGGCGGTGGTGGGAGAACTCGGTGGAGAAGCCCTTGAGGGGGCTCTTGTGCATGCCGACGTGGAGTCCCTCGACGACCTCTCGTGCGACGAGCTCGAGCGGCCCGATCTTCTGAAGGGTCTCGGGGTCGAGGTATCTAAGCCTGTGCGGGTGCGGGCTTGCCATCGTAGAGCCGTTCGTCGGCTGGGATTGTGTCGAGCAGCTTCTTCACGATGTCGTCGCTCTTCAGCCCCTCGCTCTGGGCGGCGAAGTTGGGGATGATGCGGTGTCGCAGGACGGGCAGGGCCACGGCGCGGATGTCGTCCACCGAGGCGGCGAAGCGCCCCCTCAGGATGGCGCGGGCCTTGGCGGCGAGGACCATGAAGATGCTGGCGCGCGGCCCCGCGCCCCACGTTATCCAGTTCTTGATGAAGTCGGGCGATTCGGGGTCGGTCGGCCGCGTGGCGCGTGCGAGCTTGGCCGAGTAGTTGCAGATGTGCGGGGCGGCGGGCACTCTCCGCACGAGGCCCTGGAGGCTCAGAATCTCGTCCCGCCCCAGCACCTCGCTGAGCTTCTCCGGCATCTCGCCCGTCACCCGCTCGATGATGTCCAGCTCCTCCTTCCAGCTCGGATAGTCCACGAAGATGTTGAAGAAGAAGCGGTCGAGCTGGGCTTCTGGGAGCGGGTACGTGCCTTCCTGCTCGATGGGGTTCTGCGTGGCGAGGACGAAGAAGGGGTTGGGCACGGGGTAGTCCTCGCCGCCCATCGAGACCTTCTTCTCCTGCATGGACTCGAGCAGCGCGGCCTGCGTCTTCGGCGGCGTGCGGTTGATCTCGTCCGCGAGGATGATGTTGCAGAAGACCGGGCCTTTGACGAACTTGAAGGCCCGCTGGCCCGTCTCCGGGTCGTCCTGGAGGATTTCAGTGCCGGTGATGTCGCTGGGCATCAGGTCGGGCGTGAACTGGATGCGCTTGAAGCTCAGCGAGAGGGTCTGGGCCAGGGAGCTGACGAGGAGGGTCTTGGCGAGGCCCGGGACGCCGACGAGGAGGCAGTGGCCGCGGCAGAAGATCGCGGTCATCATCTCGTCAATCACCTGGTCGAGGCCCACGATGATCCTGCGGAGCTCGGCGAGGATCTTGTCGCGGCCCGCCCGCAGGTTCTCCACGGCCTTTTCGTCGTCTTGCGTGATTCCTGCTGCCACGTTGGGCGATTCGGCTGCTGCCATGGCTTTCTCCTAGCATGGTGAAGCCGCAACGATAGCAACTCTGGCCGCCAGAGTCAAACGCATTTTTCGCGCGGCTCAGTCGGCCAGGACGCGCTGGAGATCGGTCGGGTTGTTGGAGTAGTTGATGGCGTCGTTGTATGTGATCATGCCGCGGCGGTAGAGCGAGGCGAGCGACTCCTCCATCGTCTGCATGCCGATGCTCCGCGAGGTGGCGATGGTATTCTGGATCAGGTGAACGTTGCGTTCGCGGATCATGTTGCGGACCGCGCCCGTGCCGATGAGCACTTCGCAGGCGAGCACGCGCCCCGTGCGGTCTACGTTCGGGACGAGGCGCTGGGCGATGACGGCCTGGAGGGTGGAGGAGAGCTGAAGGACGACCTGCCCCTGGCGCCCGCCCTCGAAGCAGCCCATGATCCGCTCAACCGTCCCCACCGCGTTCGGCGTGTGGAGCGTGGCGAGCACAAGGTGCCCCGTGTCCGCCGCCGCAAGAGCCGTCTCCATCGTCTCGATGTCCCGCATCTCCCCGATGCAGATGACGTTTGGGTCCAGCCGCAGCACGCTCCGCAGGCAGGAGGCGAAGCTCAGCGTGTCGGTCGTCACCTCGATCTGCACCACGATGCTCTTGCGGTGCCGGTGCTCGTACTCCACCGGGTCCTCGATGGTCACTATCTTGCAGCGCCGCGTCGCGTTGATCGCGTCGACCAGGTAGTTCAGCGTCGTCGTCTTCCCCGAGCCGGTCGGCCCGGTGACGATGACCATGCCCGACGTGAGATTGACGATGTCGTTGACGATGGGCGGGAGCATGAGCTCGTCGGCGGCTTTGACATCCAGGTTGCACATCCTGATGGCGAGCTCTGGCACGCCGAGGCGGTGGTAGAAGGTCACGCGGAGGCGGCCGGTCTCCTCGTGCCAGTGCGAGACGCACAGCTCGCGCTGGGCCTCGAGGCGCTCGAACTGCGCGGGGGTGAGGAGGAACTTCGCAAGGTCGGCAAGCTCTTCTCGCGTGTAGGGGTCCCAGTTCGACACGATCACCTCGCCGCTCACGCGATAGGCGGGCGGCAGGCCGGCCATGATGTGGACGTCGGAGGCGTTGTGCTCCCTTGCCACGCGGAGCGTGGCCTCGAAGCGTTGCTCGGGGCTGAGGTTCATCGGCCGCGGAGCCTCCTGAAGAACCGCCTGAGGGTGGTCATGAGGCCGGCTGGCCGCCCCTCGGCGGCCTGCCTGTAGAGGGCGATGCGCGGGGCGAGGGTGGCCGCCTGCTGGTATGAGACCCTGGCCTGTGCGGCCATGCCGAGCTCCTCCTGCGCCTGGCCCATGAGATACCAGGCCCGCGCCGCTTCGGGGAGCGCCGCCGCCGCTCGCTGAAGGGCCGTGAGGGCCGTGCTGTAGTGGCCGCCGCGAAGAAGGAGTTCCCCGATGCGGATGAGCAACGGCCCCTTCGGGCCTTCACCGCGCAGCGCCCGGTTGAAGCACTCCGTGGCCGCGGGCGAGCTGTCGCGCATCATCAACTCGCCGCGGCAGAGCCACACCAGCGGCCACTCCCCTTTGCCTTGAACCGCCGCGTCGTTGAGGGCGCGGGCGTCGCGCTTGTGGCCCATGCGGTGGAGAGCGACGCTCTTGGCGGCGAGCACCTGGGGGTTGTCGGGGAACCTCTCGAGGGCCTTGTCGGCCCACAGCCGCGCCTCGGGATATTCCTCCAGGTCGAGGAGCACGCGGAGCTGGCCCACCCAGGCATCGAGGAGGAGGGGGTTCTCTCCGAGC
Source organism: Planctomycetota bacterium (assembly GCA_016872875.1). Next base: position 19,347 of record VGYW01000105.1, read on the forward strand.
GCGGCGGAGTAACAGCGGAGCGCTGCCTCGAAGCTCCCTTCCAGCTCCTGAGCTACGGCCTGGCGGAGGTAGAAATCCGCATCGCGCAGCTCGGCGGCAGGGCCGCGGGCCTCCGCGCGAGGCGCCGCCGGCGCCTGCGCCTCCGGCCCGGCCTCACCGAACTCAAGGCTCGCGAATCGCCCCTTGGCCACGGCCTTCCTTTCCCCTGCTCACCTTCCCAAAGGTCTGGAACCTTCGGGAGGGGGGCTAATGAGGGCATCACACGGACGGACACGGACGAACACGGACAGGCACCCTTGCTCCACGTGGGCATCTGTCCGTGTCTGTCCGTGTCTGTCCGTGGTGCTTCACTGCCGGCTCCCGCGCGTGGCGCGCCCGCCCACAATCAGCGCAGCGCGTGGCGGCGCCCGAGGGGCAGGTAGACACCAGAGACCCTCCCCCGCACCTGCGCCAGCCGCACCGTGTAGCCCTCCCGCCAGAGCGCCACCACGATGTTCACCAGATGGTAGCCGTGGTAGCCGACCGGGCGCGGGACGAACACGGCGTCGTGCGGCACGGTGAACGACAATGGCCGCGATGGCCACAGGAACTGGCCACCGGGCATCGCGCTCGCCTCGACCGGCTGGCCGTTCACCTCGATGCCTGCCTGCGACACGCACACCTTGTCGCCCCCCACCGCGACGACGCGCCCCAGACCCGTCGGCCCGCCCCCGTGGTAGTAGGCGCCATAAGCCCAATCCTGGTTCACGTACACTACGTCGCCCACATGCACGTGCCCCGGCACGTAGCGCCCGCGCCAAGAGAGTAGCACATCGCCCTGGCGGATGTCCAGCGCCTCGATGTTGAACGGGCTGACCACGAACTCCACGTAGCTCATCACCAGGCGGTCGAGGAGAAAGTAGGGGATCGCGGTGATGACCAGGATGAAGAACATTGTGGTCAGGCGGTCGCGCACGTCGCCGAGGTGTTGCTGGAGCTTTCCGGCGTCAAAGATGACGGATGCGTGCCAGCCAATCAGGGAGCCGAGGAGGAGGCCGCCGGTCACGCCGGCATAGAAGTTGGCTGTGATGAAAACGGTGAACGCCCAGCCCAGGAACGCCACGAGCGCGCCGAGCCTGCGTCCAATCGCCAGATGCCCCAGCCCGGGCACCACGGAGAGGATCGTCGCGGCCACGGCCTCCCCTGGCACGGAGCCGTTGCGGTCGAAGAACCGCCCGATGCGCGCCAGGAGCCTGCTCTTCCGCCCGACCACCAGGCGGTTGACGGCATAGAGGAGCGGCCTGAGGCCCTTGAGGCGTCCGGCTCGGGGCGGCAGGAAGTCTGCCGCGGCCGAAGGCTCGGTCGCCACCAGTTGCGCCCGGCAGCGCGTGCACCTCTCGGTGCCGGGCAGATTGGCGAAGCCGCATAGGGGGCATTCCATTGGGGCGCGCCTTGGCAGCGATGATCCGGCCGATTCGATCGATTCGGTCGATTCGATCGATTCGATCGATCAGCTATGTGTTCTTCTGCTTCTGCTGGATATGCACCTCCACCCCCGTCGGCGGGGCGTAGAACTCCGCGGTGCGCTCGGTGGCGACGATCTTGCCAAGCACCTCCTCGAAGAACTTCG
>VGYW01000106.1 GCA_016872875.1 Planctomycetota bacterium
CCGTGGCCCACAGCAGAGCTCGGGCCTCCTTTTCCTTGGACCTGCGGCGTCTGCCTTTCTTCGTCACGCATCATTGTATACCATAAGAAAATCCAAGGTCCAAGCCCCCATGGCGCGTTTTTTGCTACTTTTTTCACTTTTTTTCTCGAAATCCTATCTCGGACCCACGCAGCAGCCCGACCTGTGGGCAAAGATCAGGGCGAAGCCCTGGGAAGGGAGCGATGGGTAGTTCAGCCCTGAAGGGGCGTACTATGTGGTCCGGGCGCCACATCCTCCCTGGGGGTAGTACGCCCCTACAGGGCTGAATGCGGGCGACCGCCTCTCCCAGGGCTTCGCCCTGGGCTGCTATGGTACGCTCCGTTCGGAGCTTCGGAGCCGAAGAACGTTACCAGAACTGGGGGCCATACTCCAAGACCTCCGAGCTACGAGGCGGCCGGATCAGTGCCGTGACCGGCCAGAGCGTCAACAAAGCGTCAACAGAGCGATTTGTGAAAAAGGCTTCTCTGTCCATAACCACTTGCCGTCCAAGCGCTTAGAAGCGGCCAGGGGCTTCCCGGGCTGCCGAGTCAGAGCGACAACTGGGTCGTTCCCCCCATAGGGTGGAGGGTAGGAATCGAGGAACAAGGAATCGGCAGGCGGGCGCGAGGCACCGGGGGGGAGGGGTGTGGCCGCATGTTGCGCAATGGTGCGCCACATTGCGCCACATTGGCGGGGTAGCGGCAAGCGCCCGCAACCGGGACGGCGACGGTTGCGGCGCGGGGCGCCACGCGGGAGTCCGCCATTGCACCCATATCGCGTTCCCGCGTTGACATTGCATCCGCGATCGTGCATTCTGGTGGGCAGGCCGCGAGCGCTAATGCCTCAGTTCATCCTCCCGAACGTATTGGAACGTTCGGGGGGGCGCGGCGCTGCAACGGTGCGCTTGTAGGAGCAAGTCATGTTCGCAGGACTCTGCCGCCAGATGGCTGTCATCCTGATCGGGTCATCTGCGATCGCCGCAGACGCCGATGAGAGGACGATTGCCCGGCAGGCGCTGGAGGCCAGCGGGGTCAGGGGCGGCCTCGTGGTGCACCTCGGCTGCGGCGACGGCAGGCTCACCGCCGCTCTCGCGGGGCAGGGACGCCCCGCCCACAACTGCCTCGTCCAGGGGCTCGACACGGACGCGGCGAGCGTGGAGAAGGCCCGCGAGCACATCCGCTCGCTCGGACTTTACGGCGCGGTGACGGCGGACCGCTGGGATGGCAAGGAGCTGCCCTTCGCGGACAACCTGGTGAACCTCGTAGTGGCGGAGGACGAGGGGCGAGGGGCGAGTGAGGAGATCATGCGGGTGCTGGCACCCCAGGGCGTCGCGCTTCTGCGGCAGGGCGACAAGTGGACGAAGGCCGTGAAGCCGCGGCCCAAAGAGGTTGACGAGTGGACCCACTATCTGTACGACGCGAGCGGGAACGCAGTGTCGCACGACACGGCGGTGGGACCGCCGCGCAGGCTCCAGTGGGCGGGCAGCCCACGCTGGGCGCGACACCACGACCACATGGCCAGCCTGAGCTGCATGGTCTCCGCCAACGGCCGCCTGATATACATCATGGACCACGGCCCGACCGCCTCGGTGCACCTGGCGCCGAAGTGGGAGCTCGTGGCCCGCGACGCCTTCAACGGCACGGTGCTCTGGCGGCGGCCGATTGCGGCCTGGAACACCCACCTGTGGCCCCTCAAGAGCGGGCCGGGGCAGATACCGAGGCGGCTCGTCGCTGTCGGCGACCGCGTGTTCGTCACCCTGGGCCTCGACGCCCCCTGCTCCGCCCTCGATGCCGCCACGGGCGAAACGGTCCGCGACTACGACGGCACGAAGCACTGCGAGGAGATCATCGCCTCCGAAGGCGTGCTCTTCCTCCTCGTGAGCGACAAGCCGTCGCGCTGGAGCGACTTCCGCCCCAAGGCCACCTACGTGTGGGACAACACTAGCCGCGCGAACCGCGACTGGGCGTGGGATGAGGCGCCCCGCCGCATCGTCGCGGTCGAGGCCGAGAGCGGCAAGCTCCTCTGGAGGAAGGACACGCCCGTCGCCCCCCTCACGCTCGCCGCCGACAAGGAGCGCGTGGCCTACCACGACGGCGAGAAGGTCGTCGCCCTCAACCGCGCCACGGGCGCCGAGCTCTGGGCCTCCGCCCCGGTCGGGCGGCGCAAGCCCATGCCGGTCAGCTTCGGCCCCACGCTGGTCCTCACGCGCGACGTGGTGCTCTTCTCGGGCGGCGACCGCGCGATGGCCGGGCTCTCCGCGAAGGACGGCAAGACCCTCTGGACCGCCAAGCACCCGGCGAGCGGGCACGCCTCGCCCGAGGACCTGTTGGTCGTCGGCGGGCTGGCCTGGGCGGGACAGATCGCCGGCGGCGGCGACAGCGGCATCTTCACGGGCCGCGACCTCCTCACGGGCGAGGTCAAGAGCGAGTTCCCGCCCGACGTCAAGGCCTACTGGTTCCACCAGCGCTGCTACCGCAGCAAGGCCACCGACAACTACCTGCTCCCGTCGCGGACGGGCATCGAGTTTGTGGACTTCCGCGCGAAGCGCTGGGACATCAACCACTGGGTCCGCAGCGGCTGCATCTACGGGGCGATGCCGGCGAATGGGCTCCTCTACGTCACGCCCCAGTCGTGCGGCTGCTACCTCGAGAGCAAGCTCTACGGCTTCAACGCCCTCGCGCCGGGGGGCAAGCCCGGCGCCAGAGAGGAAGGGCGGCTTGAGCGTGGCCCCGCCTTTGGAGGAGACGACAGACGACAGAGGACAGACGACAGCGGAAGAGACTGGCCGACGTACAGACACGACGCGGCGCGCAGCGGCTTCACAAAGGCCGCGGTGCCGTCGGAACTGAAGCAGGCCTGGGCGGCGGAGATTGGTGGCAAGCTCTCGGCGGTTGTGGTGGCGGAGGGGAAGCTCTTCGTGGCGTCAGTTGATGTCCACACGGTCCACGCCCTCGACGCGGCGACGGGCAAGAAGCTCTGGAGCTTCACGGCGGGCGGGCGGGTGGATTCGCCGCCGACCGTGTGGCAGGGCCGCGTGCTGTTCGGCTGTGCGGACGGGTGGGTCTACTGCCTGCGGGCGAGCGACGGGGCGCTGGCCTGGCGCTTCCGCGCCGCCCCGCTCGACCGCCGCATCGCGGCCTTCGAGCAGCTCGAATCCCCCTGGCCCGTCAGCGGAAGCGTGCTGGTCCTCGACAATGTGGGCGGGACGTCCCCGTCCCGCGACCCGCGGCGTGGGGACACGCCGCCCACAGTAGTGAGCTTTGTGGCGGGGCGCTCGATGTTCCTCGATGGCGGCCTCCGCCTCATCCGCCTCGACGCCGCCACGGGCAAGAAGCTCTCCGAAGCCACACTCGATGAGCGCGACCCCGAGTCGGGCGGGAACCTCCAGGTACACGTCAAGGGCCTCGACATGCCCGTGGCCCTGCCCGACGTGCTCTCGAGCGACGGGAAGCACCTCTACATGCGCTCGCAGCGCTTCGACCTGGAGGGCAAGCGGCTCGAGATCCCGCCGCGTCCGGCCACCGACCAGACGGGGGAGGGAGCGCACCTCTTCTCCTGCATCGGCTTCCTCGACGACACCTGGTTCCACCGCGGCTACTGGCTCTACGGCCGCAGCTTCACATCCGGTTGGGGCGGCTGGTTCCGCGCCGCTCGCTACGCCCCCTACGGCCGCCTGCTCGTCTTCGACGACGCAACGGTCTACGGCTACGGCCGCAAGCCCGAATATCTGTGCAACGCCGACGTGCTCGAGTATCGCATCTTCGCCGCGAGCAAGGCCGCGGATGATGCGGCAACAAAGCGCGTCAACGCCGCCGTCCGACGCATTGACGACTCGACTCCGCGCAAGAACGCGAGCGCGGCCGACTGGAAGGCGCGGACCCGCTTCCCCGAGGCTGACCTCGCGACGGCCAGCGCCAAGTGGGCGCACGACCAGCCCTCCGTGATGGCCAGGGCGATGCTGCTGGCGGACAGGACGCTCTTCGTGGCCGGCCCGCCCGACGTTGTTGACGAGCGGCGGGCGATTCGCCTGCCCGACGAGAAGGACGTCCAGGCCGCCCTCGCCCAGCAGGCCGCGGCGCTGGAGGGCAAGCTCGGCGGACGCCTCTGGGCCGTCTCCGCCGCCGACGGCAAGCCCCTCGCTCGCTACAAGCTCGACTCCGTGCCCGTCCACGATGGAATGGCCGCGGCGGGCGGACGGCTCTTCCTGGCCACGCTCGACGGCAAGGTGCTCTGCCTGAGTGCGGAGGGCGAGGGGCCACTGCCCCGTGCCGACGCCGAGCCCCTCATCAGCGCCGCCGCCGAGCCGGCCGAGCCGCAGTACAAGGTGGTCCGAAAGGAGAAGGACTTCGACCACGTGGCCGGCTGCGCAGTCCTCGAATCCCCACTCGGCTACCGGCTCCAGGGGCAGGAGAAGGACGTTGCCGGCCTGGCCCTCAAGCAGCTCAAGACCCCACTGAAGAAGAAAGCCGCGTTCAAGGCGAAGCTGAAGGCCGTGCCCGACGCTGATGGCGGCTACCTACGCAACGGCTTCATCGCCTTCGGCGACGGCGCGGACGACGCGAAGCTCATCAAGTGCGGCGTCCGCATCATCGCCAAGAGCGCCCACATCATCCAGGGGCCGCTCAAGGGCTTCAAGGGCGCCACCGAGAAGCTCGACCTCAAGGGCGACGAGACCTTCGACCTCGCCGTGACCGTTGACCTCGAGGCGCAAAAGGTCACGCTCACCGTGCTCGGCAAGACCCTCGAGGCCCAGGTCGCCGCGCCCCTGAAGGCCATCACCCACGCCGGCTACTGCATTGACAACGCCCTCGTGGACTTCAGCCCGGTCGAGACCTCCGGCGAGTGAGGAAGGCTCCAGGAGCAGTGCCTATCGTCCTGCGGTCTGTTCGCTTGAAACCCCAGGCCGTTGTGATATACTGCTAGTGGCAAGCCCGCGGGCCTCACCCGCCGGTATGGAGAAGCCACCCGGCCACGACGGAGGGCCAGGAAGATGTTCAGGTTCAACTTCAGGAAGACGATCGAGGCGACGGGCGTCCTGCTGCGCGCTCGCCCGCCGCACATGATGGGACGTGTCCGCCTCCTCAAGCTCCTCTACCTGGCGGACCGAGAGAGCCTGAAGGAGACCGGGGCGCCCATCACGGGTGACCACGCCGTGGCCATGAAACACGGCCCCATCCTCAGCGAGACGTACGATCTGATCAAAGGCGAGCACGTCCGCGCGCCCGAATGGAGCCGGTGCTTCGAGAACGTTGACTACTATGTCCGCCTGGCCGATCAGCCGGGCACCGGCAGCTTGAGCCGCTACGAGATCGAGAAGCTCAACGAGATCGCCGAGCGGTTCGAGCACGACGACGAATGGGCCGTCGCCGAGAAGACCCACGAGCTCCCGGAATGGCGGAAGAACGCCCCGGGCGATTCGTCCCGGCCTATCCCCTTTGAGGACATCCTGGAGGCGGTCGGTCGTGGGGCAGACATCCCCGAGATCCGCGCGGAGGCGGCGGCCGACGAACACTTCGCCCGCCTCTTCGGGGAGAGCTGACCGTGTTCGAGGCAGGGGACACTCTTCGGTCCGCTGATCCCGCTTTCGAGAGTCACCTCTGGGTCATCATCTCCGACCCCGCCGCCCACCCGCACGACCCAGTCCTGCTCGTCAGCCTGACCACATGGCGACCGGACAAGGACGACGCCTGCCTCATCGAGGCAGGCGAGCACCCTGCCGTTACGCGACGGACCTGCGTGAGCTATCGCCGATCGCGGCTCGTCGAGCGAGCCACGCTCGTAGCTGGCTTCCGGCTGGGACACCTCCGCCCCGACCAGCGCATGGCCGAGCCCCTCCTCGCCCGAATCCGCAAGGGGGCCACCCGAACCCAGTTCCTGCCACTCGAGCACCTCGAGCTCCTGAGAGCCCAGGGACTTGTGGAGTAGAGAAGTCGTTTGGACTGCTCGGCGCCTCGAAGGGCCTCAGGCCGGGGTAGCCGGGACCGGCGCGGGGGCCGGACGGGGGGCGTGGTTGCCGATGCGGACGCGGATGGCGTGAACGGCGTCACAGATGAGCGCGACGGCGGCGGCGACGCACAACGACCAGAGGACGACGTTGACCTGGTCGCGATAGGCGTCCTCGTAGAGGGTGCGGGCGCCCAGGATGATGAGGGCGATGGCGATGAGGACGCCGAGTCGCCAGGCGCGGCTCACCCGCCGGAGCAGGCGCCAGAAGCCCAGCACCACGACCGCCACCCCCGCCGCAAGCCCGCCCTGAATCACGTAGTCAACCGAACTGCGAAGGTAGACGGAGCGTATCTCGCCCGGCTCCTTCATCGCCAGGAGGGTCTGGAAGCGGTAGAGGTTGGCCGTCTCTGGCTTGGCGCCGGTGTAGATGGAGACCTGGCCTCGTCCTCGCCCGCCGGCTCCTGAGCCGCCGAACTGCTGGAGCTGGTCCTGAACCTGCTCGTTGTAGTCCGGCGATGGAACGGCCCGCTTCACGAGCGACACGGGTGCCGCGGTCTCCGTGGGCACCATGGCCCGCGCGAGGCCGGCCAGCTCGGGGTCGAGGTGGGGCACGTGGCGCAGCGAGCCGTCGTGGCGGACCAATCCGTAGCCTTCGGGGAGCGAGAGCTGCCAGCCGAGCCGCATCGCGGGAATCGCCATCTTCGGGTAGGCCATCCGCAGGACGCCGTGGGCCTTCAGCGGGTCGGCCTTCAGGCCATAGCGCAGTTGCACGACGAACGAGCGGGCGCCGTCGCCCACCCCGGCGATGGGCACCTTGGTCCACGCCGTGTCGCCCTCCTGGGAGCGGACGGGTATGGCGCGGCGGCCGTCCACGAAGGCGTGCCACAGGTCGGCCCCCTTCGGGAGCTCGACGGCGAAGTTCTGCTCCCGCGTGTTCCGCAGCCGGCACGTCAGGTCGGTTATCTGGTTCCCGTCCTCGGTCAGCGTGGTCGAGAGGAGGCAGGCCTCGACGACGGCCACGAGGAGGTCGGCGGGGTCGTGCTTCGCGGCGGTGGCGTGGAGGGTGTAGGGGTGCTTGAGGTAGCGGAAGGCCAGGAGCAATGGGGTGGTGATCCCGAGCTTGAAGTCGCCGGGTATCTCCTGCGGGTCAATGGGGGTCAGGCCGGCCATCGCGTCGCCCGCGGCGAGCTCGAGGTCGCTCCGCGCGGCCATCGCCAGGTAGCCGGTCTCGCGCTTCACGTCGAGCACCTGGTGGCCTGAGTGCTTGAGGTCAATCGCCTGCCCGCCCACCTTCTGCTCGTAGGTCAGGAACAGGTCGTAGCGGTCCTTCTTCTTCGCCTGGAGCGAGATGGTCCAGGTGTGGTTGGCCTTGTCCTCCTCGCGGTGCTTGATGTCCTCGCCCTTGAAGTCCACGTTCGTCGCCGTCTCGGGCAGTTGGATGCGGAAGGTCTGGACTCCCGCGTAGAGGATCGTGTAGCGGATGGTCACGGATGCCTGAAGGAGTGCCTCGCCGAGTGAGAGGAAGGTGAAGGTCTCGGCGGTGACGTGCGGCTCGATCGGCTCGGCGGCCACGAGGCCGCTCCAGGGCTGGGCGAAGTACTTGTAGGCGAGGAGCACCTTGCCCTTCTGAAGCTCGGCGGGCAGCTCCTTCACGTCTATCTCCGCCAGGCCCTCGGTCTTCCCCGTCTTCATCCGCAGGCTCTCGTCGCCGCGGACCGCCAGGAAGCCGGTCTCCTTCTCGGCGCCCAGCGCCTTGAAGACGGGCATGGGAACCTCCGCGAGCTTCTCGACGTCCATCTTGCCCGTGAGCTGAAGCGTGTAGCTGCCCTGGGTGCGCTGCTTGAGGGCCACGCCGAGGGTGTCGGCCTGGACCTTCCAGTCGTCTATGTTCGGCCCGTCGCAGCCGAGGAGCCTGAAGCCCTTGGGGAGCGCGACCTGGAGCTGGAAGATGCCGGCCTTGCGGATGTCGTAGGCCAGGCTCACCGTCACGTCCACACGCTTCTCGTTGACCTCCATCGCGGCGTGGATGGTGGCGGCGACCTCGGCCTCGACCTTGCTGAGCGCGATGGCGAGCTTGTAGGGGTGCTTGAGGTAGCGGAAGGCGAGCTCGGCGCCCGACCCCTTGCACTTCGGGAGGTCCGCCACGTCAATCTGCATGATCCCCTCGGCGGTCTTCGGCTCGACCTTGATGCCGCTGGTCGGGGCGAGGGCCACGTGGCCCCGCTCGCGCGCGACCTCAAGGAGCTCAATCGGCGCGACCTCCACCTGCATCTGCCCCACCGGGATCGGCTGCTCGGTCTCAAGCGTGAGCGAGTATTGCCCCTCGGCCTTCGACCGGAGGTCCACCGTCAGGCCATCGGCGTCACGCTCCCACGTGTTGATGTTCTCCCCCTCGAGGTCCACCAGCTTCACGTCCTTGCCCAGGCGGATGCGGAGGCGGAAGATGCCGGCGTCCTTGATCGTGTAGGCGATCTGCGAGGAGCAGCGGAGCGCCTCGGGGCTGACGCGCACGACCGAGGTGACTTCGGCTGCGACCTTCGCCTCGACCTCGCTGACTTTCGCCTCGACGCTGAACGGCCTCTGGAGGTAGCGGTAGCCCAGGTGAACCTGGTCCTTGAGGGTCTGGAAGGCCGCGGGCATCTCGCGCACGTCCACCTGCGTGACCCCCTCGACCTTCGTCGGCTCGACCTTGAGGCCCTTCCAGACGAGGATGCCGAGGGCGCCCGTCTCGCGCTCCACCCCCTGGGCGGCGATGGCGGGCACGCTGAACGCCGCCGCCTCGCCGAGCTTCCCCTTACCGATGGCCTGCTCGAGCTGGAGCTCGAGGTGGTAGCTGCCGCTGACCTCCTCGACGAGTTGGAGCTTGAGGAGGCGCTGGGGGGCCTGGGGCGCCACGTCCCAGCTCCGCAGCGTCTCGCCCTTCACGCTCAGCAGCGTGGCGCCCTCGGGCAGCGCCACGGTCAGCTCCTTCACCTTCCCCTGGAGGATCGTGTAGTCGAGCGTCGTGTCAATGCGGAGAACTCCGCGGCCGACCGTCACCCGCGCGCTCTGGTCGGCGAAGAGGACGGGCGGCACCACCTTCGCCTCCACCTTCGGCTTCCAGGTCAGCGTCACCGCAGGGCTGGGCGCGCCGTAGACCGTCACCACGGTGTCGGTGCCCGACGCCTTGGTCTCGTAGCTCACGTCGGGCGCGAGCGAGAGCTCGAGCGACGTGCCCGGCAGGGTCAGCTCCGTCGTCGCCTTCGCCGCGCTGATGAGCGGCACGGTCAGCGTGCAAATCTTCTCCTTCTCCTTCTTCTGCTGCACGCGGGCGACGAACTGGATTTCGGCGTTGTATTGGCCCTCCTCGGCCGTGCGGATGAGATAGCCTGCGGCGCCGCGGATGAGCTTCGCCTCCTTCGCCCGCCGCCCGGTGAAGCTGAAGCTCGTCAGCGACACCTCCGCGGGCAGCACGAGGAGCTCCTGCGGCTTCCTGCTCAGCGACTCGAAGGCGAGCGACAGCTTCAGCTTCGCCACCGTCTCCCCAATCATCCCCGTCGTCGTGGCCTCATTGAGCACGAGCTCCATCTTCGGGGGCGGGGGAGGCGGCGGCGGGGTTGGCGGCGCCGGCGTCGGAACCGGTGCCGGCGCAGGCGGCGCCGGCGTGGGCGGTGCAGGCGCGGGCGCTGCCACGGGCGCAGGGGTTGCCGGCGCTTCAGGCTTCTCCGCCTTCTCACCAGCCACCACGCCAACCGACATTGCGACCACCAGCCCCACGACCCAGAACAGCTCTCTTCGTCTCATCGCGGGTCCCCCTATTCCAGAAGGGTTCGGAAGGGTCAACGGGTTCGTAGTGCGGGCTCCAGCCCGTCTCCTCCCACGGCCTGAAGGCCGCACTACGAACTGCCCGCCTTCATTCTTCCGGGCGGTCCAATTCCCTCTTCGGTTCCTTCTCAGTGTCTTTCTCAGTGCTCTCAGTGCCCTCTGTGGTGAGACTCTTCTTCTTCCTTCTCACCTTCTTCGCGGCGCCGAGGGCCACGAGCGCCGCCAGGCCGGCCACCCCCAGCGCCAGCACCCCCTTCGCGGGACGGTGCGACGCCGTCGGCCGGCAATCCAGCTCGATCTCCCCCTGCGCCTCACCCGTCACCGGGCGGTGGAAGACGTAGGGGAGCGTGTTCTCGCTCGGAAGCTCGAACGCGATCGGCAGCGCCCCCTTCTGCCGTCCGCCGCGCACCGGCGCATAGCGGTACTGCGAGGCCTGCGGCTGGCCCATCGCCACCTTCGCCACCCGCCGCGCCCCAGGCCTTGCCGGGGGCTTCTCGCCTGGCCCGGGCTCGGGTTTGTATTCCGGTCCTGGTTCAGCGTCGGGCCGCACCCCAGTGGAGGGCTTGACCGCGGTGGAAGGCTTCGGCCTGGTCGGCGTCTCCATCGCCACGAGCTCCTTCGGCTCAGGCGCGCCTGGCCTCGCGCGCGGGGCCGGCCGAGGCACGGCCCTGATGCGACTCCGCTGGCCCAGCCGGTCCATGAGCATCTTCTGGCCGTGGTCGAGCGGCTTGCCGCGGCCATCGCGCTCGATCACCTTGGCAGCATCGTCAATGTCCTCACCCGGCGCTTCGGCCCGGAGGCGGGCCAGACTGTCCTGGAGCAGAATCTCGGCGTCCTCTCCCAGCCGGCCGAGGTCAACCTTCGGAGCGAGGAACCTGGCCCTCGCGCCCGCGCGCGCGAACTGCTCGGCCGCCTCGTTGTAGCGGCCCTCCTTGTGGAGCCGCTTCGCCTCGTCGAACTGGCTCTTGAGCTCCCTGCTCTGCGCCTCGAGGGCGACGGAGCGCTGCAAGGTGTACTTGGCCGTCAGGTCGCCGAAGCGCTGCTCGTCAATCTTCAGGCCGAGCTTGCCGCCGACCTTCTTCAGCCCCTCGAGGGCCTCCTTGTCGTTGGGGTCGCGCTGGACCCTCTGCTCGAAGTACTTGAGCGCCCCCCAGGCGCCCATGTCGGCGTAGCTGGCGGCGCCCTTCTCGGACTGCTCCTCCTCGGCCTTGTACTCCGTCTCGTAGCGGTCCACAAGCTCGCGCGCGGTGATCGCCTCGTCCAGGGTGGGGGACGTTGCGGGTCCCCGCATCTCTCTCCCATCTGTGGGTGGCGAGAAGCGGCGGCCGGGGAGCAACTCCTTCAGCCTCGGGGAGTCATAGGCGTGGAACTCCACGTGGCTGTCGAAGAAGAGGACATTGACGCCGCCGGCGCCCTCCATGTAGCCCATTGGCTCATTGGGCGGGAAGTCATCCCTCATGGCCATCCCGTCGTAGAGGTAGACGAATGGCCGGTTGGTCGTGGGGTCGAACCAGACGCTATCGTCGGGGATGATGTTGCTTTTCCGCAGTGCGCGCAGTGTGTTCGGATAGAAGCGGTTGTCGCCGGCCTCGTTCAGGTAGGTGGCCATCGCCTTGGCGATCTGGTTGAGGTTGTTGCGGGCGCGGGTGCGGCGGGCCTCGGAGCGCGCGGCGCTCATCACAGGCAGGAACATCCCGGCAAGGACGAGGCCGATTGCCAGGCAGACGAGGAGCACGGCTGCGGCCCTGGCGAACGAGATGGGCCGGCGCAGGAATGACCTTTTGCGCGCCTCCGTGCTGCGGCGCCTAGCCCGCTTCATGGCTCGCACGATGCCGAAGCCGACGGCCACGGCCACAGCAGCCGCGCCGAGCAGCCCCAGGAACACGCCGGCCCACGGCTCGACCCAGCGCCAGAGCTGCGAGAGGGCGCGCGACTCGTCGTCGAACATCGAGCCGACGAGCGTCATCTCGCGGTCGCCCGGCGGACGGAAGAGGAGGCTCATGTTGCCGTCGGCGCTCTGGGCGCGGAAGCCGCGAGGGAGGTAGACGGCCCAGCTCAGGGCCTCGGTGCGAACGTCCACGGGCGGCGAGGCGAGCTTGACCGTGCGACCGCCCGCGAGCGGCTCGCGCTGCTCGGTGTAGACGACCGAGACCTCGACGGCGCGGTCAGCGCCCCGCTTGCCCAGGAGCGGCACGAGGCGCGCGCCATCGGGCGCAGCCGCAGCGCTCACCGGCTCGCCGTCCACGTAGGCGCCCAGGAGCACGGCCTCCTGCGGCAGGCCGATGCGGAGGAACTGGCGGTTCGCGTTCCGTATGTCGTAGGTGAGCTGGGTCACGGTCTGCCCGTCGGGCCGCAACATCGTCTCCACCACGGCGCCCAGGGCTTTGGCCTGGAGCACCTCCGCCTGCCCGAGCACGTCCACCCGCAGCCGCAGCCCGCAGCGGTTCGTGTAGCGATAGGCCGCGAGGACCGGCCGGCCGCGAACCGAGGCCAGAAGGTCGCTCGGCGCAGCATCCGCGGCATCCACCTCGGCCAGCCCGTCTCGCTGTTCTACCGCCACCTCAACGCGGTCGCTCTCTCTGGCCACGAGGATGGCGCCCTCGTGTCGCGCGGCGCCTGGGGCCTCGATGGCGCCTATGGTACAGGCGCCGCCCTCGGCGGGGATCAGGTGGTCCCAAGTCACCCGCAGGGGGTAGTCGCCCTGGACCTTTCGTGCGAGGCGGACCTCCCAGTCGCGCCCTGAGAGCCTGCTGCTCCTGATGTCGGCGCCCTGCACCGAGGAGTTGGCGGCACCCTCCGGCAGGCGGAGGGCGAGGGAGTTCACGGGCGCCTTCTGGATCGAGAAGAGGAGCTCCGCCTCGGCCGCGACCTGGCCCGGCCTGGCGGCCAGCACCGTGGCGCTCCTGACCTCGATGGCCGGCTCGATGGCGGTCGCCGCGAGGGTGAGCTCCCAGTCGGGGGCCTCCTGGGCGAAGGCCAGTTGGCGCTCGGCTCCGCGGCGGGCCTCCAGGCCCTTGGTGCCCGCCGCCCGGAGGGCGACGGGCACCCCGGCCCGGACGAGCAGCTCACCCTGCCAGCGCCGCGCCCCTTCCAGCGCCGGCCCGCGGAGCGCTATTGCGGAGTTCATGAACTCCGCAATAGGCGCGGCCACGCGTTGGCTGAAGCGCGCTGACAGCTTGGCCGCGCCCTTCACACCCCTCGCCAGCGCGACCCGCAGCTCGCGGGACTTCGCGTCGAACTCCCAGTCCCGCAGCACAGATTTCTCGACCGGCGGCTTGTCGGGCACTGGCTCCGCCGCCGTCGCCGCCACCTCGAGGGGCACGACGCCATCGGGGACGCGGACGCGCCAGGCGAAGACCTCGCCGCGGTGCACTTCGCAGTGCCATGCAACCTCGCGGGTCCAGCCGTCGTCGCTGAGCGTGGCGGTCTCTTTCGCCTCGGCGTCGAACTCCGGCTGAAGGGGGGCGGTCTCCACGGCCACGAGGCTGTTCGGCCTATCGAAGCAGCGATAGGCGAGGCGCGGGGCGAGCTTCTGGGCCCAGTCGGGCAGGAGGCGGACGTCCACCTGCTCGGCCTCGGCCGCGCGGGCGTGGCGGAGCTCGACGTCGGCGCTCGCCGCCACGCCCACCAGGCCGCTCTGCCGCTCGACCCCCACGGCCAGCAGCCGCGGGATCACCACGCCGTCCGCACGCTCGATGGCGCGCTGGACGACGAGGCTGACCTGCACCTTGTCCTTCACAAGCTCGCGGAGCCGTATCGTCAGCACCCCGCCCTCAACATCGTAGCCGAGGAGCCCGGGGCAGGATGCCTCAAGCACGTCGGCCCCCTGGCCGACCTGAATCTGGAGTTGGCGGACGCCAACGTCGAGGATTGTGAAATCAATGACGGCCCGCTGGGTGATTACGCCGCGTTCGAGCTGTGCGACGGCGGCCACGGCGGCGGTCAGGCGCGCGGGCAGCGGCTCGGTCGCCAGCCGCACGGAGGCGGGGAGGCGAGGGTAGACGAGGACGAGGGTCTGGCGTCCCGCCGCCTCGTCGGGCGCGTAGCCGTCGCTCACCCGCTCCACCCCGCTGCGGTCGGCCGCCTTCAGAAGCAGGCCCGGCTCGGCGCGGAAGTAGACCCGGCCTCCCTGGTGCTGCGCGCCCTCCACCACAACCGGCTGCCAGACGAGGCCAGCCTTCCCCGCAAGTTGCTCGCAGACGACCGTCAGTTCGGCCTTCGTCCGCACCGGCCCGCGAAGCTCGACGCTCACCTTGCCGCCCGCCTGCTCCCAGCGGGCCACAGGCGAGACGCCTGTGCCACCGGGGCCGGCCAGCGAGCGGAGCTGGCCCCCCTCGGGCAGGAGCAAGCTGAGGCTGCGGACCTCGCCCTGGAGGACCTCGATGGCGAGCACGGCCTCGGACCGAAGGCTCGCGGCGGCCACGCTCACGCTCGTGTCGGCCTCCACGCGGAACACGGGCGGCACCTCCTTGGCGGGGGGCGCCGCACGCCACTGGAGCACGAGCAGTTCGCAGGCGGGCGGGTGGAGCCGCAGCCTGCCGGCCGCCGCTTCCACCGGCGCCGCGGGCGTGGCCGCCAGCTCACGCAGGTCGCCTGGAAGGTCCATCACCAGTTGGGTTGCGGGGAGGATGGGGATGGCGGAGAGCCGTGGCCCATCCTCCGGCGCCCCTGCCGGCGCCCAGTCTCGCGGGAGCGCGCCCGCGCGGTCGAGCTTCCGCAGCATGGCCGCGAGCGGCTTCGCAGTCTCGGCGTCCTTCGCCACCGGCACGCGGAACGCGAAGCGTAGCTCGGCGGCCTTCGGCTTCGGGAAGAGCCACCCGCCCACTGGGAGAATGTGGAGCCAGTAGGCGTCGTCGCGGACGACCAGCCGGGCGTCCGTCGCGGGGGGCAGTTGGCCGACGAGTGGGAAGCAGGCGGGCATGAGGCGGAGCGCGGTTTCACCGCGGACTGGGCGAGTGAACTCCAAGACTACATCCACAACCAACGCGGAGTCGCGGACCGCCGCGTGATACGTGGCCCGCTCCAGCGGCGTCTCGCCGCCAGACACCACCGAGCCAATGGCCAGAGCAACAGCCAACGCCAGACCGACCCTGAATCCGCCCATCGCGTCGCCCTCCATTCGTGTTGCAGGCGTCGGGCACCTGCGGGAGCCTGTGTGGCTATCGCGGAGCCGCGCTCATCCCCTCTGGCTATCATATGCTATCACACACTGTCTGGCTTGTCAAGCGGTCTGCCAGATTATTCTCCATCACGCCGGCGTCCACCCCCTGAACATCATATCCGCTCGGGGCGGCGCGGTGTGTAACGCCTCTGTAACTCCCGCCCTCGACAAGCGGGGCGCTTGTCGCTACAGCGTCCCGCGACGAGGGGCTACACATATAGATGCTGGAATGGGCGGGGAAGTTCACCGGGAAATCTTGCTTTGCGCGCGGCGGCGCGCTATCCTATGCGGGACGGCCCCGACCCCGTAGCTGAGAAAGGAGAAGTCATGCGCGGTTGGATGATGGTCGCCGTGGTGTGTGGGCTGTGGCTCGCCGCGTCGCTCGCCCCCGCGGGCGAGGAGGGCGTGAAGGTGCTCTTCGACGGCAAGGGCCTCGAGGCCTGGACCCAGAAGGCCACGGGCGGCTGGACGATTGACGCCGACGGCACCCTCGCCTGGCAGAAGGGCTGCGGTTACATCTGGACCAAGGAGCAGTTCGGCAACTTCGTCCTCGAACTCGACTTCAAGGTCTCCAAGGGCGCAAACTCCGGCATCTTCATCCGCACCGCAAAGACAGGCGACCCCGTCCAGACAGGCATCGAGGTCCAGGTGCTCGACTCCACCGGCCGCGCGAAGCCGGGCAAGAACGACTGCTGCTCGATCTACGACGTCCTCGCCCCCTCGAAGAACGCCGAGAAGCCCGTCGGCGAGTGGAACCACGTCACCCTCGCCTGCAACGACAACAAGATCGAGATCGTCCTGAACGGCGAGAAGGTGATCGACATGGACCTCGACCAGTGGACCGAGCCCGGCAAGAACCCCGACGGCTCGAAGAACAAGTTCAAGACGGCCTACAAGGACATGCCGCGCAAGGGCTTCATCGGCTTCCAGGACCACGGCAACCCCGTATGGTATCGGAACGTCAAGATCAAGGAGCTGCCGGAGAAGAAGACGCTCTGATGCGTGACCCGTGACGCGTGACCCGTGACCCGTCAAGCGATGGGCCGGTCCCTTAGGTCCCTGTGGTCCCTGAGGTCCCTTGTCTTTCGTGCCGCGTGCCGCGTCCCGCGTGCCCAGGACTCTTGGCACGCGGGACGCGGGACGGGGCACGCAACCCCAATCGCTCAAAGGAGGCCATCATGTCGGCAACGGCCGTTTCTCGTAGGCAACTGCTTCAGGGGAGCGCGCTGGCCATGTTCAGCGTGGTTCCCCGAATGGCCCTCGGCGGCCCGGGCCAGAAGCCGCCCAGCGACCTGATGGCCCGCGGCGTCGTCGGCACGGGGGGACGCGGGCAGGCCTTCCTCGGGCCGCGCGACCGCCGCGTGGTGGCCGTGTGCGACGTGGACAAGGGCCATGTCGAGGCCGCGGCCAAACGGGTCGGCACGGGCTGCACCCCCTACGCCGACTTCCGCCAGCTCCTCGAGGTCCGCGAGATCGACGAGGTCTGCATCGCCACCCCGCCCCACTGGCACGCCCTCATCAGCATCCAGGCCGCCCAGGCGGGCAAGGACGTGCTTTGCGAGAAGCCGATGACGAAGTTCATCCGCGAGGGGCAGGCCATCGCCGACGCCATCCGCCGCTACGGGCGCGTCTTCCAGATCGGCACCTACGGCCGCTATAGCATGGGCCGCCTCCGCAAGCTGGTCCAGAGCGGCCGCCTGGGCAAGCCGCTCCTCGTCCGCGCCGGCCGCGCCCAGGGCTACGGCTGGAACGTCAAGTGGTTCACGGGGCTCCACCACCTGCCGCCCCAGCCCGTGCCGCCGAACCTCGACTACAACCTGTGGCTCGGCCCCGCCCCCTTCAAGCCCTATCATCCGCACCGCGTCCACTTCATGTTCCGCTGCTACTGGGACTACGACGGCGGCGGCCTCGCCGACCAGGGCCAGCACCACCTCGACCCCATCCAGTATATGCTCGACAAGGACGACACGGGGCCGGCCGAGGTCGAGGCCGTCGCCCCCTGGCCCGCCCACTACGACGCCTGCGGCCCCTGGCAGAGCGTGACCATCCGCTACGCCGACGACGTGGCCATTCTCATCGAGAGCGGCGAGTGGGGGGTTCCGCCCCAGCCCGCCCCGTTCCTCGAAGGCCCCAACGGCAAGGTCTGGCCCGGCGGCCGCACCGAGCCGCACGGCCTCCTCGACGGCATTGACGCCCTTCCCGACACCAAGCCGCTGATCAGCTTCGAGGAGGCCGAGAAGACCCGCAAGCCCTCGGGCGGGAGTGCCGACAGCTCCCACCGTGCCAACACCCTCTTCCTCCTCGGCAACATCGCCATTCGCCTTGGCCGCAAAATCCGTTGGGACCCCGTCAAGCAGCAGTGCATCGGCGACGAGGAGGCGAATCGGCTGGTGGATATTCCGATGCGCGCGCCGTGGCACTTGCCTGATGCGTGATACGTGATGCGTGACGCGTGACGCGTGACGCGTGATTCCAGACCCACCGGTCCCACGAGTCCCACACGTCCCATTGGTCCCGTCCCGCGTGCCGCGTCCCGCGTGAAGAAGACCAACGGTAGGGCATGCACACTTGCACGCGGAATGCTACCACAGGCCGGTCAGGTGCCCCACCAGTAGGTAGACCTCCGTCGAGGAATTGCAGTCCAGCATGTCAGGCTTGCCTCTATGGTGCTTCTCGCGGACCCACCGGGCGTTCTGGATCGCGGTCGGCGTTCGCGCGGCCAGGCGTTCGTACACCCGCTCGTCGTTCTTCTGGTACTCCTGCCCAAAGCACGCCTGCCAATGCTTGGTCAGGTCCGCGGCAACTGCATCGGACCCGTTATACGACTTGGCGATCCTGACGAAGTGGGAGAGCAGCCAGACCTCAAACGAGGGGTTCGAGAGGCAGAGCTGAATGTCCGCGTTCCTCGCTGATTGCCGCATCTTCCTCAGGCTGTCATGTCGCCCGAGGCCTTCTACGTCCACGACGCACCAGACTTCGTCGAAGTCCTCGCCCCGCCGCCTCGCCACGTTCATGCGGTTGAGTGCCACGTCGAGGACCTGTTCTGGGGAAAACCCGGGACCTTTGATCACGGTGACAGCGAACCTGGCCGAGACCGCATCTTCGCGTTTCAGGCCATCGAAGTAGTTTGGTTCAGTCTCACGCCCCTCGCCGACGATGAGGATGGTTCGCTTGATCGGGCGGGGACTTCTTGCCCTGCGCGGAACGCCCCGGGACAGCTTGTGGCGGATTGACGCTGGGCCGCCCATGGGTTCTCACTTGGCCTTGATGTCCTCGAGGAATGGCCCGAACTTCGGCACGCCGCCGTAGCGTCCTGCGAGGTAGTTGCGCTGGAAGGCCTCCGTGTTCCGGGGCCGCTTCTCTTCCTCAATGTCGTGCAGAGAGAACAACTGCGTGGCCCCGGCCTCGTTCTTCTCCGTCAGCCAGATCTGGTCTCGCCTGAACAGCTCAGGGTCCATCAACGTGCTGTCATGCGTCGCGAAGATGAGCTGCGCCCCCTTTGCATTGCGCGTCGGGCTCTGGAACAACTCGATGACCTTCCGTGTGAGCAAGGGGTGCATGCTACAGTCCAGTTCGTCCACGACGAGGGCCTGCCCGGACTGGAGGGCGAGGAGCAGCATGCCTGCGAGAGCAAAAAGGCGCTTGGTCCCATTGGACTCAGCTTCTTCAAAGCCGAATTCCTCAACCTGGTCCGTGCCAGCGATGCGGTGCAGCGAACGGATCGCGATCCTTCTTGGTGGAGCGGCCCTCCCTGTCACTGGGGGGGTCGCATTCCGGGGGTCATCTTGCAGCAGGCTGACCCCGTCAATTCCGAGATCGGCGTGCCGGAGAAGCTGGGTGACGAACTTCCTGTAACTGGCGTAGTCCTTCACCCATTCGGCGGTCAGCGACATAAGCCAGTCAGGGCGGTCCGAGAGGTCAACGGAGAAGATTCCCTCACGGAACCAAGTGAAGAACCTGGCGACCGCGCCTATGTTCATTTCTGCACCCCGAGAAAGGACAAGACCGTTATCCCGAGTCCTCTCCCTCAGTACTCGTTCCTCACCCTTCAGAGGGCCTCCGAACACCCAATTGGTTTCCCGGGTCGCTGGGTCGAATCGCCGGTCGAACCAGTTCCTCGGCCTCCCCTCGTCTGGCCACACGGTTAGCCACTCATCGTGGACCCGCTCTCGGGTGGCTGAGAAGCCGTAGTTGAAGCGTGCTCCCTCAACAATCGCGGTCACCTCGAGCGTAGACGGTTTGTCGCGTGTCTCGGGGGTGAGACGGAAAGGGACGATCCCCGGAATCTTGTCCCCCTGGTTCATCTTTGTCGCGGACCCGAGGACAAACGCCTCCATCACTGCCATGGCCTGGATGAGATTGCTCTTGCCCGAGGCGTTGAGGCCGAAGATGGCGGCGGACTTGAGGAGGGAGAACTTGCCGGCGGGGATGAGGTTCTCGGGGTGCGCCTTGTCCCGGCTGGCGACGAGGCTCAGCACCTGCTCCTCGCGGAACGAACGAAAGTTGCTCACGCGGAACTCGATCAACATGGTGAAACCTCAGGTTTGGGAGCGCGACCTTCGGAGCACGTTTTCTGCTCTAAATCAATTATATCGCGGGATTCGCCGGCTGTCAATGGCAGATCGAGCGTATTTTCTGCACGTGAGGCCGGCGTCAGCGCTCCCCGGGTGGCAGTCGCTTCCGCCAGGACTGTGGGGCGCGGCTGAGGTGCATCACGGCCACGATCAGGAGGGTGTCGCCGCGCAACTGGTAGAGAACCCCGTAGGGGAACCGGTTCATCAGGCAGCGACGAGTGCGACGCGACAGGGCGACCCATGCCTGGGGGTATTCGATGATCCGCTCAATCGCTCGCCGCACTT
The DNA here is from genome assembly GCA_016872875.1 of Planctomycetota bacterium. The sequence continues at coordinate 19,789 of VGYW01000106.1, forward strand.
CACCGGCGAACTCGTCGCCCAGGCCCTCACGCTCGCCATTGTACCGGCCTATCGCGGCCAGGAACTCCTCTTCCGCCTCGTCGAGGAAGTCAACATTCACCTGGTTCGGCTCCGCTCGATTCGGCGGAAGACCTCGCTGGCCGGCCTCGCGCGGAGTTCCCCGCGTTCGTAGGCATCAATGCGATCCTCGGCCTCCTGTGCCCACAGTGCGTCAACCCGCTCGCGCTCCGATGCCTCAAAGCTGCCCAGGAGCCGCTCCATCAGCTCGGCACGCTCCGAGGGCGACAGAGCCAATGCCTCGGTCAGGACTTCCTCCGCTCGCGGCGACATCTCAAGCCCCTTTCGGCCCGTAACGCCTTTCAGCCGACTGCTTTCAGTTTCATCTTACCCCCGGCAGGGCCTCCTGTCAAATGGTCACCTGCGCGGCTGCGAACGCTCTTGACACGCTGGCTCGGCGACATATGATCGGCGCACCCTCGGGAGAGCCGCAAAGGAGCGACGATGGATGCTCGAAGGCAGGAGCGGATTGAGGAGGTGCAGGCCCTTCTGGATGCCTTCTGCCAGGCCAAGCTTTCGCCGGAGCTCGGCGGCTACGTGCGGAGCCTGTGGGAGAAGGTGGGCCGCACGCGGACCTATGTGATCACGGGGGGAGGCAAGGAGGTGTGGGCAGCAGCGGTGGTCTACGCGATCGCGAGGCTCAATTTCCTCTTCGACCCGAAGAGCCCGGCCTATCTGCCGCCGGACGACATTTGCGCGTTCTTCGGGACGAGGAAGTCAACGACGGCGAACAAGGCGGCGGAGATCGAGCGGAAGTGCAAGATTCGGATGGGGCACGAGGGGCTATGCGACCCGGAGATCTCGGATTCCCTCACCTTGCTGCGTCTGCCCAACGGGCTGGTGATCCCGAAGTCAATGGCGCGGGAGATGGGGCTGCTCTGAGGCGACGGGTAGGCGGCGTAGCGACGGGCGGCTCGCCTGGCGTCTTTGGTGGGGGGTGGACACGCGAGCCGCGTGTCCCTACGACTTCCTGCAAGGGGAACTAGCCCGCATTTCTCACCAGCGGCTGGTGAGAAATGCGGGAACCACCAAACCACAAGCACCAAGC
>VGYW01000107.1 GCA_016872875.1 Planctomycetota bacterium
AGGAGAACGGGCAGGGGAATAGGGGCAAGGGAATAGAAGACCGGATTGGGTTTGGGTTGGACGCCCGCTTCCCGGTCTTGCTTCACTCAGTGCGGCCTCTGTGCCCTCGGTGCCCTCTGTGGTGGCGGGAAGAGATTCCAACCGCGGATGACGCGGATGGGCGCGGATAAGAGATGAGGAAGATTGACAAGGGAATGGGGACAAGGGGATAGAAGACCGGATTGGGGTCGGGTTGGACGCCCGCTTCCCGGTCTTGCTTCACTCAGTGCGGACTCTGTGCTACAAACATGCAGAATCTTGTTTTACGGAAAGATTTCTCCTCCGCGTTTGGTTGCGGCTTGCCGCGATGGGCCCTCTGCGCCCTCTGTGGTGGCCGGAAGAGATCCCAACCGCGGATGACGCGAATGGGCGCGGATAGGAGAGGAGAAGAACGGGCAGGGGAATGGGGGCAAGGGAATAGAAGACCTGATTGGGGTTGGTTTGGACGCCCGCTTGCCGGCCCTGCCTCTCTCAGGGCGGTCTCTGTGCCCTCTGCGCCCTCTGTGGTGAGAGATTCCGCATGCCTCATCGTAGTGGAAGATAGCGGAGCATGCGCTACATGCCTCGGGCCTGGCGGCGGGCCAGGAGGCGGGCGCGGAGGCCATCGGGCGGGAACCTGCGCTCGGCCTCGGCCCGGGCCGCCTCCGCTTGCTCGGCACGTTCGCGGAGGTAGGCTTCCACCTCGCAGCGATGCCGCAGGTAGTAGCTGATGGCAGCGTAGGCGTCCGCCAGATCCAGGGATGGATACTGCGACACGATCTCCTCCGCCGTGGCGCCCTCCAGGAACGCGGCCACCACGGTGTCGAGGGTCACGCGCGTCCCGCCCACCCGCACCACGCCATCCGCGTCGGCCGCCAAGGGCACAGGTTCTTGAGCTATCGGGAATGCCATCGGGGTCCGCCTCTTCGAAGGGGGACAAAACCGCTCGCCGCCTCATTATACCGCATGGGCGGCGCTTTTCAACGTTTGCCGGCCTGCCTCACCCCACATACGCGCGCACGCCGGCATTCGGCCCCTCATCGAACCAATGCTCGGGCGGCACGGAGCCGCTCCAGGTCACGTCGCGCACCGAGAAGACCCCATTCAGCACGCGAATCACATCCCAATCGCCATCCGTGTTGTCCTCCGTGATGCGCCCCACCACGCTGAGCGACTTCAGCCAGTCGGCCTGGAACGAGCAATTCGACCAGTTGCCGCGCACGGCCACCGACCCAGCGGCCCCCGTGATGCTCCACGTCCCGCCGAGCACCGAGCCGGCGATTGAGACCTTCCCGAGCGTCCCCTTCGTCGCCCCGGCGCCACTCAGGTTCACGCTCGCCTGGAAGTTCCCCGCCGGCCCGCCCACCACCTTGCTCCGCCGCGTCGCCAGGCTCGAAATCCACGGCGCCGTGATCACGTCAGGTGGGTCCTCTGGCCGCTGGATGGGATGGTAGGAATCGAGCCACTCGACCACAGAAAGAGACTTGAGCGGCGTGGCCGACGTGAGGCTGGCATCCTGCACTCGCCCCAGCACGATGCTGGCCGACGCGATCAGCGGCCCCGCGCCGATTGAGAGCGTGTGCTGGTCCGCCACGTCGCCCAGCGTCAGCTTCCCCACGCCACCCGTGACCCTCATGTCGCCCAGCAGATTCAGCGCCGGAGCCGCGAGATTGAACGACCCGTTCACCACCATGTCGCGCACCGACGTGTTGGGCGAGGGCGCCTTGGTGGGCGACGAGACCTTGAGGCTGAGCGCCGACTTGGCGTCGGTGCCTTCGCCCTCGATGGACACGAGGTCGCCGGGCGTGTTGTTGCTGTAGTTGCCCGTGCCGTCGGGGGCCACGCCGCGCACGAGGTAGAACGTGCCCAGGCCCTTGGCGCTCACGCTCACCAGATCGCCGCCGGCGTCAATGTAGGTCGTCTTCGTCAGCGGAATGGGCAGCGCGGCCGAGAGCGTGATCACTTGGCCCTGGACCGTCAGCCGGAACGTGAAATCATCACTTCGCCCTGCGTCGCTCACGCGCACAGTTACGTCGCTGTCGCCCAGGTGCGCGCGACGGCCGGGCGTGCCCGACAGCACACCGGTTGCCGCGTCCATGCTCAACCATGTGGGCCCGGCAATGAGGCTGTAAGCGAGGGGGCCAGCTTCCTCGTCGCTCGCGCTGAAATCGAACTCGAATGGCTGGCCGATGATGACAATGGATGGGTCGCCCGGGAATGGCGCGACGAACTCAGGCACCTCGTCGTCATCCAACAGGTTGATCGTCACGGTCCCCGTGTCGGAGAGGGTCGGCGACCCGTTGTCCGTCACCTGTACCGTCAGGCCGAAACTCGGCGTTGTTTCGAAGTCAACCGCCGCCACGCTCGCGACGGTGATCTGCCCCGTGCTGGAGTTGATGGTGAACGCCCCGCCCGTGTTTCCGCCCGTGATCGCATAGGTGAGTGTCTGGCCCGCATCCGGGTCACTGGCCGTCACGGTCCCCACCACGGTGCCATCGGCGCTGTTCTCGGCCAAGGGGCCGAGAGCCTGGTTGTTGACAACCGGGGTCTCGTTGACGTCCGTCAGGTTGATCGTCACGGTCGCCGTGTCGGAGAGGGTCGGCGACCCGTTGTCTGTCACCTGTACCGTTAGGCCGAAACTCGGCGTTGTTTCGAAGTCAACCGCCGCCACGCTCGCGACGGTGATCTGCCCCGTGCTGGAGCTGATGGCGAATGCCCCGCCCGTGTTCCCTCCGACGATTGCATAGGTCAGCGTCTGGCCCGTGTCCACGTCGCTCGCTGGCACCGAGCCAACCACGGCTCCGTTGGGGCTGTTCTCCGCGATCGGCCCGAGAGTCTGGTCGTTGACCGCTGGCGCGTCGTTGACGGGCGTGACCGTGATCGTCACCGTTGCCGTGTTGGAGTCCACGGTCCCATCGTTGGCCTTGAAGGTGAAGCCGTCGGGGCCGTTATAGTCGTCGGCCGGCTCGTAGGTGAAGGCGCCGGTGGACGTGTTGAAGGCGGTCAACGCCCCGTGGGCGGGGCCGGTGACGATGGCATAGGTCAGCGGGTCGCCGTCCACGTCGGTTGCGGCGACGCTGCCCGAGTGGCTCCCGTCCTCGGTCACGCCGAACGCCCCGGCCTGAGCGACGGGCGCGTCGTTGACCGCCGTTACAGTGATGCTCACTGTCGCTGGCGCACTGGTGAGATTGACGGGGGATCCCGCCGAGACGTCATCGGTCACCGTGAACGTGAAGCTGTCAGGACCATTGTAGTCCCCTACGGGCGTGTACGTCACCGCGCCCGTAGCCGGGTTGAACCCGCTCAACGACCCGTGGCTCGGGCCCGTCGCGATAGCGAACGTGAGCACCTGCACCACGTCCGGGTCGCCATCGGTACCCGTCAAGATGATCCCCAGTGCCGTGTCCTCGGGCGTGGTCGCGCTCTGGGAGTTCGCCGTCGGCGGGTCATTCACCGCGTTCACCGTGACGTTCACCGTGTCAGTGTCGGTGAGCGGCCCCCCACTGCCGGTGTTGCCCTGGTCATCGGCCACGATCTGCACACTCGCCGGGCCGTTGTAGTCCTGCGGCGAACTGAACACCAGGCCATTCAGTGCGGCGTTGATGTCCACGATCGTGCCTGTGAACTCCATCAGCGGGTCGGCCGTCCCATCGCCGATGGAGAACGTCAGGCCGTTCGTTCCGCTGAGGCTCAGCACCCCATTCGTCCCAGCCAGGGTCACAAGGAGCGTCGAAGCATCGGCATCGCTGACCGATATCGCATTCCCGTTGCCGGCCGAGAAAAGGAGATTGTTGTCCTCGAGCACAGTCTGGGCGCCGGGAACCGTGTTGACGGGCGGCTGGTTCTCCTGGACTATGGCCACGAACGCGTCATGGGCGTCTAGTGTCTGGTCGAACCCTCCGGGTGTCGGGAAGTCTGAAGACTTTGTCATGCCCGTCAGAAACACTCTGCCGGAGCGGTCCAGTGCAACAGACCGACCCCAATCGACGGCCGCCCCCCCAAGGTAGCTAGACCACAACACAACGCCAGACCCGCTCATCTTGGTAACGAAAGCATCGATCGCCCCACCATACGTTGCATCGAACCCGTTCGGGGTCGGGAAATCCGGCGATTCGGTGTAGCCGGTCAGGTAGCTGTTGCCCTGCCCATCCACTGCGATGCCTTCGGCCCAGTCCTCCTGCGCCCCGCCAAGATAGGTGGACCACTCGAAGGCGCCCGACCCGCTGAACTTCGTGACGAAAGCGTCGGTTGTCCCATTGAATGTTCTGTCGACTCCCGGAGATGTGGGGAAATCGGCCGATGCCGTCCGGCCCGTGACCAGCGGGTTGCCGGACACATCCAGGGCTATGCCGAACCCCCACTCTGAATCTGAGCCACCCAGGTAGGTTGACCACACAAGGCTGCCCGTACCGCTGACCTTCGTGACGAAGGCGTCCGCGGTGCCACCAAGCGTTGTGTCAAAGGCCCCAGGCGTGGTCGGGAAGTTCACAGAACCGGCAATCTCAGTTGTCGTGCCGGTGATGAAGGCATCGCCCGCCCCATTCACGACGATGCCCCACCCATAGTCGGCGCCCCCGCCGCCCAGAAAGGTGGACCATTGCAGAGCGCCCGGCCCACCTGCGCCGCTCACCTTCGTCACGAAGGCGTCGCCTGCGCCGTCCAGAAAGGTGTCGAACCCGCCAGGGACCGGGAAATCGGGGGATAACGTGTAGCCCACGACGAATGCGTCTCCGGAATCATCTACCGCCACTGCCGTTGGAACGTCATTCTCTATTGACCCGCCCAGGTAGCTCGACCACAAGAGGGCACCTCCCGCACTCAGTTTCATGACGAAGCCATCGTCTCCACCGCCCATGGTGGCGTCGAATCCCCCAGGCGTTGGGAAATCCGAAGACGTGGTAGTGCCCGTGATGAATGCGTTTCCCCAGCGATCCACCGCGATCCCTCTGCCCGTGTCAACGCCGGAACCGCCGACGAACGTGGACCAGAGGAGGGCTCCCGTCCCGCTCACTCTTGTGACGAACACGTCGTGAATGCCGCCCAGCTCGCGGTCATGCGCGCCTGGGGTCGTTGGGAAGTCCGGAGAGCGCGTCCAACCCGTGATGAAGGCATCGCCCCATGGATCAACCGCGATTCCGAGCCCATCTTCTGAACTCGAGCCAGCGAGGAAACTCCCCCAGGCAACATATGGGTCAATCACAAGCTCGGCATCGGGGTCGAATCCGCCGGTGATGGCGAAGGAGTAGGTGTTCGTGCCAAGCAGCAGGAACGCGCCTTCCACCTGGGTTCGTTGCCCCTGGATGTCCTGGTAGATGAACGGCGCGTCGTCCACGATCTCGCCGAGTTCCGTGGCGATGTGAAGCGCGCCCCCGTCGTCGAGCCAGAGGCCCTCGATGCCATCGTAGCGGAGGCGAATCTGGCCTGGGTCGGCGCCGGGCGCCACGTGGAACTCGTATTTCAGCGCATCGCGCCTTCCCCAGGTGCGCAGGTCAATGCCGTCGTAAAGCCCCTCGTAGGCCACGACCTCGTAGGTAGGCACGCCGTCGAGCCAGCGGGAGGGGTCGGAGCCTACGTGGTAGTTGAAGACGGTCTCGGCCTGCTCAAGACCCACGGGCGTGACGGCGTTGGCGCCGACGAATGAGGCGGAGAACTGGATGGCCCGAACGTCGTCCGTCTCGCGGGGCAGGGACGCCCCGCCTACAGAGTCGCGGGGCGCGGAGGCCCCGCCCACAGGCTCAGTGGCGAAGAGCTGGAAGACGGGGCCGGAGTCGGTCATCGCCACATTGGCGCCGCTGCCGTTATGGACGAAGCGCACCGCCTCGTCGGCCCACTGGCCAAGGTTCGGCGCGAAGAGCGCCGGTGAGACGCTGAAAAGCTGAAGCGCCGAGTCCGTGCCCGAGAGCAGCACCCTAGGCTCGAGGGGCTCAAGGGCGAGGGGCTCGGGTCTGTTCTTCTCGTTGCGAAGCTCCTGCTTCGCAACGCGGCTCCGCCAGTTCCGCTGGGCACTGGGAAGCGGGAGCTTGCCCCCGGCCCGTTCCCAAGCAGGAGCTTGGGAACGAGAAGAGGCAGGAGCTTGGGAACGAGAGAGCCGCGGTGTGTCTGCCTGCCTTCGGTCGTTGGCCCCCGAGCGCACTATCCTTGCACCGGTCCTCATGAGAGACATCCTGTTGTGGGGCATGGGATGAAAAGGAGGGATCAGCCGCCCGTCGCACGACACAACCTCCAAACCCGTGATTGGACGGCCTGAGTATACCCCCCCTAGCAAAAGTCAAGCCAATTCGAGAAAATTCCGCGGGCCGGGTATACAAGGTGGACGAGGGAGAGCGAAGACGGAGCATCCGCGGCCATCGGCGGAATCCGCGGTTGTTCGCTCTTCGGCGGGCGAGGACGGGGAGTCTGACCGCGGATTACGCGGATGGGCGCGGATGGGAGATGGGACAATTCTCCTGAGGCGGACGCAATGCGGGACGGGGCGAGGACTTGTCCAGACCCTGCCCTCATTGCCCTGCCAGTCTGGGTTATTGGTGTTCGGTGTTCGGTTTTCGGGGGAAGAGGTTCGCGTGAGGCCCGTCTTGTTCGTCTTGGCAGGCTTGGCGGCCAGGCGGACGGACCAGGCGGGCCGGGTTCGCGGGCATCAGGACGTAAGTGCCGTTGTCGAAAGGAGATGTGGCGAGCCGGGGTGGTTTTTGACGGAAGGCTATGCGTGCCAAGCACTTACGGCGGAGAAGGGGATCGGGCGACATTCCGGATTCCCACCCGCCCACTATGGGCGGTGAAACTCGTTGTACTGGGGGGAGAGAGCGCGCGCCTCTCCGTGGGTGCAACCAGGGGGTGGCGCGGTGCTGGCCGTGGCGCCTGCCGGGGGGAGGGGTGGGGCCGCGCATGGCGCATTTGTGCGCCACATTGCGCCACATTGGCAAACTCGCCCGCCGGACGCGACGAAAGGGCAGATCCGCGATTGCGCCACATTGAGCAGCATTGCGCCACATTGGGCGGGGTGGCGGCAGGCGTCCGCAACCGGGACGGTTGCGGCTACGCTACGGTCCGCCGTGCGAATCCGTTAGTGCGCCCCTCTGGTAATGCCTCAGTTACGAGTGGCGGCGGGAGGGCTTCTTTGTTCGTAGTGCGGCCTTCAGGCCGTTGCAGGCCAAAGAAACGGGCTGAAGCCCGCACTACAAACATGCGCGACATGCCGCCGCCACCCGTAACTGAGGCATTACCCCCTCTGCAATTTTACCCTTGACAACACGGGCTGCTTCGCTTCATGATGGGGGCAGTGCTAATGGATGAATGGATGAATGGATGGGTGGATGGGTGTCCGAGAGGTCGGGCCTTTCATCCATCCATTCATCCAGACATCCATTCATCCAATCACTCTGACAGCATAGGAGAAGGCGCCTGAGCCCAACCGACCTGGCAATCGCCTGTGCCCGCCTGTGCGACGAGATGAAGGCGGAGGACATCCTGGTCCTGGATGTCCGCAAGCTGACGCAGATCACCGACCTCTTCGTTCTGGCGACCGCGGGGAGCGAACGCCAGCTCAAGGCCATCGCCGACAGGATGCACCGCGACCTGAAGACCCAGGGCGTGGCCTGCCTCGGCGTGGAGGGCGACGCGACGGGCGGCTGGGTGCTCCTGGACTACGTGGACGTGGTGGTGCACCTCTTCAGCCCTGAGGCGCGCGGCTTCTACCAGCTCGAAATGCTCTGGGGCGATGCGCCCAGGGTGGGCTGGCAGGCCTAGCCCGCATTTCTCACCAGCGCGCCAGAAACCATGTCATTCCGAGCGGAGCGAAGCGGGCCGCCCCGGTCTAGCCCTGTAGGGGCGTGCTAACCAGCGAGGGGAGACGGTGCCGCCCCTGCCCCGTAGCACGCCCCTTCAGGGCTAGCCCACGCACGGCCCCGCTTCCCAGGGCTTCGCCCTGGGCTGATATAGTGCGCCCCTATCGGGGCGCCCGATCAGTTCACCAGGATTGGGGGCCATACTCCGCGCTGACGCTACAGAGCACGCCCTGTTGCCGGAGTCCCCTCCCTTGAAATGTGCTTCGACAAGCTCAGCATGACAAGGGGAGGGCGTTCTCCCTTCTCGAAGGGTATGGGCTGGTGAGAAATGCCACGCCCAAACCGGTTGACAATGTCCCAAGTTCGTGGCCAACTCGCATCGCAGAAGGCTGCCGGTGGCCTCATGCGGTAAATCCCCAGGGGGTCTGGGGGACGGGTCCCCCAGGGTCGGGCTCGACATGGAAACTCGCACGAAGCGCCGCTGACCGCCGATGCAAACTCAAGAACTTGGGACGTTCCCAACCGGTTTGGGCGTGCGGGGATTCGCCTCGGAGAGGCGGGCTACCGGGGCGGGACGGTTTTGACGCCCGGGATCGCCCGGAGGACTTTTTCGGCCCCCGTGGGGCAGTAGACGACCAGCAGCCGCATCGTCCGCTTCCCCGTGTTGAGGGTGGAGTGGTAGGCGCCCGTGGGGACGAAGATGCAGGCGCCAGGCCCCACCTTCACCGTCCCGCCGTCGTCCACCATCTGCTCGCCGGTGCCGGAGATGCAGTAGATGATCTCCTCGGTGCCGGGGTGGTTGTGGCGGCTGTGGCCGCTGCCGGGGGCGAGTTCCACGAGGCCGCAGGTCATCTTCTTCGCCCCCGTGAGCTTCGGCTCGCTCAGCAGCCGAATCGTCCCCCAGTCGTAGACCAGCGTCTCCACGTCCGCCGGCCTCACGACTGCGCCCTTGCCGAGCTTGTTCATTCCATCGCCCTTTCGTGTAGTAGTGCTTTAGCCTTGTCGGGCACACGCCCCCACTGGGCTTGCCCCAGTGGGGCGAAGGATTGGCAACTATTGACCTCTGCATAAGTAATGTGCGGCCGAAGCAAAGCCTGTGTGGCACAGCCGCCCTCGGCTGTGCCCCGGAAATAGGCGCATGCCCTTGCGAACGGCGGCACAGCCGAGGGCGGCTGTGCCACATGGTCATGGCTCCGGGGCCTGCCCCTGCATACTTATGCAGAGGTCAATAACGCGCCGCGACCCTCCCCCTCTTTCCCCCCTCTCCCCCGCCCGCCGCTCGGCGGGCGGGGGAGAGGGGGTGGGGGGTGAGGGTGCCCGCCTGTAGTGGCCAATCCTGCGCCCCACCGACACAGGGTCGGTGGGGGCGAAAACCACGGACGGCCGAAGTCTCACCGCCGCTTCTTCATTCATCCACCCATCCACCCATCCATTCATCCTCTCACATAGCGCCCCCGAGCTGTAAGTCCTTGAAGCGCCTTGTTTGTGCCTCCAGCGCTCCCTCCACTGCCAGGCGCTCGATGCTGGAGGCGCCGAAGAAGCCGGCGATGCCTTTCGTGTGGGCGAGGATGTGGCGAACGTCGTCCGGCTCCGCAATCGGGCCGCCGTGGCAGAGGACGAGGATTTCGGGGTTGACGGCCTTGGCGGCGTCGTGCATGGCCTGGACCCTCTCGGCGGCCTGGCCGATGGTGAGGGCGGTGTGGGCGCCGATGCTGCCCTTGGTGGTGAGGCCCATGTGGGGGACGAGGACGTCGGCGCCAGCCTTCGCCATCGCGACGGCGGATTCCTCGTCGAAGACGTAGGGGCAGGTGAGCATGTCGAGCTCGCGGGCGAGGCGGATGAGCTCGACCTCGAGGCCGTAGCCCATGCCTGTCTCCTCGAGGCCCGCGCGGAGGGTGCCGTCAATGAGGCCGACGGTTGGGAAGTTTTGGACGCCGTCGAAGCCCATCGCCTTGAGCTGGCGGAGGAAGACGGGCATGAGGCGGAAGGGGTCGGTGCCGCACACGCCGGCCAGGACGGGCGTGTTCTTGACGACGGGCAGCACCTCGGCGGCCATCTCGACCACGATGGCGTTGGCGTCGCCGTAGGGCATCAGGCCGGCGAGCGAGCCGCGGCCCGCCATGCGGTAGCGGCCCGAGTTGTAGATGATGATGATGTCGGCCCCGCCCCGTTCGGCGAACTTCGCCGAAATCCCGGTGCCCGCCCCGCAGCCGAGGATGGGCCGCCTCGCGGCCACCTGGCCCCGCAGCCGCCTCAGGGCCTCCTCGCGTGAGATGAAAGGCACGTCAGCTCTCCTCAATACAGGCGATGCTTTCTCGTTCCCACGCTCCGCGTGGGAACGAAGGCCTTCGACGCTCCGCGTCGCCAGGACAACGGGACGCGGAGCGTCCGGGATGTGCGTTCCCACGCGGAGCGTGGGAACGAGAGAATGGGTGATTAGTACATGCGGTGTTCGCGGTAGACCTCGTGGGCGTAGAGGAAGTCGGCGTAGTCGGTGTTGGTGGAGATGGAGTGGTCGGAGGCGAAGACGAAGCGGGCGCCACGGGCCTTCATGCCCTTCATGAAGCGAGCGACCTCGCGGCGGACGAGGGCGCGGTCGTGGCTCTCGATGATCCGCTTGTCGAAGCCGCCGACGAAGAGGAGCTTGTCTCCGTACTTCTCAGCGTACTCGAGCGTGTTGTTGCCGGCGGCGACCTCCATCGGGTTGAGGCCGTCGAAGCCGGCCTCGACGATCATCGGGAGGGCCTCGCGCGTGCTCCCGCACGTGTGGAGCACCACGGGCAACCCGTAGGAGTGGAAGAAGTTCACCGCCTCCTTGAAGTAGGGGAAGATGAGCTCGGCGAGGACACGCGGCGAGGCGAAGAGGCCCTTGTTGTAGCCGAGGTCCTCATACATCCACATCCCGTCGGGGACCCCCGCCTCGTCGAAGAGGAGCTTGTAGTGGCCCTTGTAGAAGTCGGTGTAGACCCGGTTGTAGTCGTGAATCCAGCCGGGGTCGAGGAGGAGGCTCTGGTAGAGGCAGATGTCGCCGAGGCTCTGGCGCATGCACTCCCAGATGAAGAGGTGGCCGAAGAATGTCCAACGCCCCTTGCCGCGCCATTCTTCGAGCGCCTTCTTCGCACCGTCGAGGTTCACGCGGGAGCGGTCAACGGCCAGGAGGTGGGGGCGGTAGTCGCGCTCCCACACCTCGCGGCTCGTCATGCGGAAGTCCACGTGCTCGGGCGTGCCCGACTTGTTCTTCCAGTACTTGAAGGCGGCGCCCGCGCCGTTGCGGGTGACGCGCCACTCGTCGGTCTCCTCGATGACCTCCGAGACGCCCTTGAGCGGCATCATGTCGAACCAGCCGCCGACGCCGGCCATGTCGAAGCCGAAGTGCTCGGTCGTGTTCACGGGGTCGTCGAACTCCTTCTCGACCTCGCGTTCGACCTCCTTGCCGTCCTCGACGGCCTTCTCTTTCACCTTGCGTTTGTTCTTTTGGGTGGGATAGCCCTGAGTGACCCATTTCCGCATCGTATCGCCCCAGGGGCTATCGAAGAGGGGTACATATTCGGCCGGCTGCTTCGCGAACAGCCGCCTCAGATTCTCCGCGGGCGTGAGCATGGAGAGCGCCTAGCCAGTGGCCTCCCTGCGAACGGTTCACGACACGGCCATAAGCATAGGCCCGGCGGCGGCATCTGTCAAGAGGGACATGAGGACGGGAAGATGAAGGGGCTATAAGGAATGCAGGAAGGCAGGAAAGGACATTGGGAAGCAGAGCCAGAGAGGAGGCCGCCGGGTGGCGTTTCGGTCAACGGGCCTTCCCATTCCGTGTCTTGCTCCTTCGGCGTCTCCGTTTCCTGCATTCCTGCTTTCCCTATCACTTCTTCTTCGGTCGGCCGATCACCTGGCAAAGCACTTCCACGCAAAATAGATCAGATACCCGACGAACACCAGCCGGACCACTATGCTGAAGCCGGAGTGCTGGAGCTTGCCCTTCTGACGCCGCACCGGGAAAGGCAGTTCTCTCTTCCAGAACGGGTTCCAGTTCAGCCCGAATTGGTAGATCCTGCCTCGCGACCTGATGCGCAGGACGTATCCGGGCACGAACAGACCCCATAGGGAGAAGAGCACCGCTTCGTCAATGTCCTGATAGGGAATAGTCCAGTCGCCACAAACCAGCGCATCGGGCATCACCCTCAGGATCCCGCGGCGCGACACGATCCAATTGAGGGAGAACCGAATCTCCTCCCCTTCGGCTGTCGTGGCCTTTGTAAGGCAGCTATACAGAGGCTTTGCCATGGGAGTGCCACCTGATGGCCTCTTTCAGCGTGACGCGTAGCGTGCCGAGGAGCTCCTCGCGGGTCCGCTCCTGGCAGTTCACGCCGGGGAGTTCCTCGATCCAGCCGATCCACCAATCGCGTCGCTTATTGATGGCGGCCGTATACGTGTCGGGCATTGCACGCGTCCTCTCGCGGCTCAGGACGGTCCCAGCCTTCACGGTCGGCCTACGAGGACGCGGTAGGTTGCTTCTTCGGCTTCAGGCGCACGGCAGGAAGGCGGACGACCCTGTCGCCGAGCGTCTGCTCGATGCGAAGGAAGTCATCGCAAATGGCGTCCAGGTCCCCGTGGAACCTGGCTGTGTGCTCCATGCGGCGCTTGCGCACTTCTTCTACGATAGGGTCCTTCATGGTTTGGCCTCCAGGAAGTCCTCGGGCGAACAGATCTCCGGGCAACGGTATCCTGCGTTCTCAACAATCTGGCGGATCATGAGACGGGTGAACGGGTTGTTGATGTGGGCGAAATTCCACGTCAGCAAGAAATCCATACCGTTCACCGCGGCCACGGCGATGTGAAGCGCATCTTCGGGATGCTCCTCCGGAATTGCCTTCCCTTCGACCAAAGCTCGGCCCAATGCCCTGGCCTCCGGGGCAATGTGCAGCACCCCGAATGCCCCTAGAGCTTTGAGGCGCTTGTCGCTTTCCTGAGCGTCACCGCCACTGGCCTCATCATGGACCACAGCCGAGATGTAGGTTTGGAACTCGCTGGACAGACGGGGCCAGAGCTCGTGCGTGGCTTCCTGCCGCGCCGCAATCAAGAGGTCGCGGCTAGGACGCCCTGTGTAGTAGCTCACGACTGTGGTCTCGATGTAAACCTTTCGCATACCTTAATCATACTCCGCGGTCGCAGATTTGCAAGCGGCCTTCACTTCCTCGCGGCCAAATAGCCCCAGAGGTAGGCGTTGGCGGCCATGGGGGATTGGACGGTGAACTCGCAGATGGCAGGATACCAGAAGACGTCGAAGTAGGCTTCGGCGGTGGGCCACTGGGCGAGTGGGGGGTGGGCGAAGCGGGCCACGAGCTTCGCGCCCCAGTCGTTCTTCGTGCGCTCGACGTCCTGGGGGCCGAAGATGGTGAGGCCGGGCGGGGGCGGCTGGTTGGTGACCCGCGAGTCAATGTGGAGGGGGTGCTGAGGCCACTTGGGGCCGAGGCCCGTGGTGTAGCAGAGGTTCAGCGGGTTCGCCCCACCGCCGAACTGGGCGGCGAGGACGAGGGCGCGGAGATACTTCGGCTCGCCGGTGAGGGCGTGGGCGCGGACGACGCTCTCGGCCTCGGGCGTGACGGGTGCGCCCCAGGCGAAGGGACGCCAGGCATACTTCATCCAGCGGAAGCCGGCCTTGGCCTGGGAGGCGAGGCGCTCGTCGGCCTCGCGGAGGATGGCGGCGCGGCAGTTGGCCTTCACCTGTGCGTCCATGCCGGGGCGGCCGGTGCGGGCGTAGACCCAGGCAGCGTCGCGCTGGTCGTGCTTCTGCCAGACGAAGAGTTCGGCCTGGGGGTCCTTGAAGGCGGTGGTGGCGAGGAAGAGGTCGTGCCAGGCGGGGTCGCCGGTGAGGCGGAATAGCTCGGCGGCGGCGAGGTCGCGGGCGTCGCGGACCTCGGGCGGGAACTGGCGGTCGCCCGCGGCCCTCACCTCCTTCTCGGCCCAGGCCATTGCGCCCAAGGCGCTCTCGCGGTAGACCTTCGCCAGCTTGGGCTTGAGCTTCTCAAGAGCGAGTGCGGCGCGCGCGGCGACGCCGGCATAGACGCAGCTCGACCAGACGCACGGGGCGTAGGCCATGACGGTGAGGGATTCCTGCCAGCTCCCCTCGCCGTGGCACGGGTGCTCCTCGCTCTCGATGCCGCCGCGGATGCCGCCCTCGGGCGTCTGCATGCGGCGGTAGCAGTCGAGGCCGAAGAGCGCCTCGTCCACGATGTCGGGGATGTCCTCGTCGGTCTTCGGGGTGTCGAGCTTGAGCGAGGCGAAGTAGTCGGGGGCGAACTCGGCCAGCTCGAGGAGCAGCCGCGCGACGGCGAGGTGCTGGATGCGGCGGTCCCAGTCGCCCGCGTCCATGTAGCCGCCCCAGGCATTCGCCACGGGCTGGTCGGTGCGGCCCTTGTTGAGGTTGCCGAAGTTGCCGTCGTCCTTGCGGTTCAGGCCGTTGCCCGAATCCATGAGGCCGCAGGTGGAGTGGAAGACCTTGAGGCCGTCGTCGGGGTGGAAGGGGCGCGGGCGCTTGAAGGTTGTGTGGGGCGGGCCGAGGGCGATGCCGCTCCGCTGATGGTAGAAGCCGCGGGCAGAGACGTAGAAGGCTTTGCGCCAGGCGTCGTCCGCGATGGCGAAGGGGTAGGAGCAGCCCACGCCTTCGACGGCCACGCGATAGGTGCCGGGCGTCTTGAGCGTGGAGAAGTCCATCTCGTAGACGGGGACGCCGCTGTAGTTGCGCTTGTAGGCGTCCTCGGGCTCGGCGGCGGCTTTCGAGAGGGCGACCTTGCCCTGAAAGACGCTCTTGCCGTTCGTGTCGAGCACGTCGAAGCGTGCGCCCTCCTGATAGGCCACGCCGCCCCCGCTGCCCATCCAGCAGGAGAGGAAGGCGACCTTTGCGGGGTCGTCGGGGCGGAAGCCGAGGTGGGAGACGTGAACCGCCTCGCTACGGAGCTTCGCGGGGTGCCACGTGAAGCCCGTGGCCGTCAGGTTCCCGCCGCGGAAGCAGACGAGGTAGTCGCGCCCCACGACGAGTGGCTTTGGCAGGCGGAGGTAGAGCGTGTGCTCCATCGGGGCCTCCATCTGCCAGGGGCCGACGCGCGCGAAGTCGGTCGGGCGGCTCTTGCGGTGGACGGCGACGGGGGCGGCGCCGTCGCCCGCGTAGTTCGGGTCGTCGGGGCAGCGGACGCCGTAGCTGGCGGGCGCGTCGGCCCAGGCGAGGTCGAGCTTCGGCCCCACCACGCGGTCGGGCGTGTAGAGCAGCTTCTCCTCCTTGCCCACGAGCGCGCCGAGAAACTTCCCGTCGCGGTGGACCCAGCGCTGGTGCGTCTTCCGGTCAACCTTGTCGTCGGGCTGGGGCTGATAGGGCACCTGCTGGCCATACTCCGCCCGCCCGGCCTGCACGACCACCTCGATGATGTCCGGCGCGGCCATGCCGATGTGTACCACTTCGGGCAGCTCTGCGGCAACAGTGGTGCCGACGAAGGCCAGGACGAGTGCGGGAATGGATCTCATCAATCTCGTTCCTCTCTTGACAGCTTCGGCATGCACGGGTATCCTATGTTGGGAGTAAGGATAGCGAGCGATGGTGGACATTGCAAGACAGGTGGCCTATTGGCGGGCAGGAAGACACGCTTACAGACATGAACGGCTTCTGTCGCGAGGGGCGGTATCCTGACGAAGAAGCCCGGCCGATAGGCGCGGAGACCGTGGCGCGCCATCTCCCGCGCGTCGAGGAGCTATACGAATGGTTGCTCCAGAGATTGTGAACAGCGTCCGCCAGTACCTGAGTGCTTTGGCCAAGGAGGGTATCGCAACGACTTTCGCTGTCCTTTTCGGGTCCCAAGCTAAGGGGACTGCCGACAAGTGGAGCGATATTGACCTGATTGTGGTGTCACCGCGCTTCGACGGGCGGAAGCGCGAAGGCGACGTCACCCGTCTCTGGCGCCTCACAGCGCGCACCGACTGCCGGATCGAGCCGGTTCCTTGCGGCGAGCGGGAGTGGGTGGAGGACGACTCGCGCGCCATCATCGAGATCGCCCGCCGCGAGGGCGTCATCATCACCCCCAACTAGCCCGCCCCATCCCTAGGCATCAGCGCTTTTCACCGCAGATAGAAGAAGAGGCTATAAGGAATGCAGGAAGGCAGGAAAGGAAACGGAAGAGGAAGGGGAGTTGGGTTGAAGCCCAAGAACGCTTCTTGGTCCCTTGTTCTCTTTCGCGCATTTCGCGTGTTTCGCGGGCCTCTCTCTTTTCCTGCATTCCTGCCTTCCTTATAGTCTCTTCTTGCTTCCTCAGTGGAGGAACAGGCGCAGGCCGGAGTGGACCATGACCATCCCATACTGGTCTGCCGCGGCCGTGACGTCCTCATCGCGGGCGGAGCCGCCGGGCTGCATGACGTACTGCACGTTCGTGCGGCTCAGGCGGTCAATGGAATCGCGGAACGGGAAGAAGGCGTCGGAGGAGCAGACGGTGCCATTGAAGCGCTTCACCCAATCAAGCCGCTCCTCGCGGCTGAGGGGCTCGGGCGCCTCGTCGAACTGGCCGAGGAGCCAGAGCCGCTCGGCCTCCGCAAGCTCGTCCCACAGGAGATAGGCGTCCACCACGTTCGTCTTCTCGGGCCGCCCCAGCCCCTTCTTGAAGCGGAGGCCCAGGACGCGGGGATGGCTCTGGAGGAACCACTTGTCGGCCTTGCCGCAGGCGAGGCGGACGCAGTGGACGCGCGACTGCTGTCCGGCGCCCATGCCGATGACCTGGCCGTCGTAGGCCAGGCCGACCGAGTTGGATTGCGTGAACTTCAACGCCACGCTGCACACAAGGAGCGACTGGGCGGCGGCCTCGGGAATCTCCTTCTTCTTCGACACGACAGTCTTCAGCAGGTCGCGGGTGATCTTCGCCGTGTTGCGGGTCTGCTCCAGGCGAAAGCCGAAGGCGTCGCGGTACTCCAGCTCGGGCGGCTCGTAGGCCGGGTCAATCTCGATGGCGAGGTAGCCGCCGCCCTTCTTCGACTTGAGGATTTCAAGGGCTTCTGGCTCATAGCCTGGGGCGATGAGGCCATCGGAGACCTCGCGGGCGATGAGCTTGGCGAGCGACACGTCGACGGTGTCGCTCACGGCCGCGATGTCGCCGAAGGAGCAGAGGCGGTCGGCGCCCCGCGCCCGCGCGTAGGCCGTCGCCACGGGCGAGAGCTCCTCATCCTCACTGATGAACTGCGAGCGGCGGAACGCCTCGTCGAGCGGCCTTGCGACGGCGGCGCCCGCGGGGCTGACGTGTTTGAACGAGGCGGCGCCCGGCAGCCCGGTTGCCTGCTTCAGCTCGCGGGCCACCTGCCACGCGCCCAGCAGGTCGAGCAGGTTGATGTAGCCCGGCGTGCCGTTGAGCACCCTCAGCGGCGAAGGCTCCCGCTCGACCACCAGCCGCGCGAACCTCTGATGCGGGTTCAGCCCGTACTTGAGCTTGATTTCCATACGGGAACTCCCTTGCCGGAGAATTTGCCCGCGAAACACGCGAAAGGACGCGAAAGAAGACCGGGGACATATTGGCAGAAAAGGGCAGAGGCGTCAAGCGAAGCTGACGGTGCCTCACGCGGTCTTGACTCGACAGGGACCTCCGCCTATGATACGGGCATGGGGAAGAGTGAGCGGCCCGTATTCACCTGGGGGAAGGTGTCTCGCAATGGTTAAGAAGAGCAGGACGGAACAACCACAGGCCTCCGCGCAGCATGCTGCAACGCCGGGCATCGAGGGTCGGCGCTCGCGCGTGGAGAGGGTTGATCTGATCCGAGGGATCGAGAGGGCGCGCGGCTCACGGGTCCTCTGCTACATATGCGGGGACCGCCCCGGCGCGCCATCGCAGATTGGGGACGACGCGGTCAGGCCAATGTACGAGCACCTGAAGTCATTCGGCGACATTGAGAAGATTGACCTGTTCCTGTATTCTCGGGGCGGGGCCGTGGAAGTGCCCTGGCGCATCGTGACCATGCTGCGGGAGCACTGCGACCACCTTGCCGTGATCATTCCCTATCGAGCCTACAGCGCGGCGACCCTCATTGCACTCGGCTGCGACGAACTGGTGATGGGCAGGAAGGCGGAACTCGGCCCGATAGACCCAGCGCTCAGCATCGCTCAGGACCGGGGTACCGCCGTCAAAGAGGAGATCCGGGTCGAGGATGTGATGTCCTTCATCAAGTTCCTCAGAGACGTGGCTGGCCTCGGGGACCAGGCGGCGGTCGCCAGTAATGTCAGCATTCTTACCGAGAAGTTGTCGCCCTGGGTGCTCGGCGGGATCTACAGAACGCACGCCCATATACGAATGGTGGCGAGAAAGCTCCTGGGCTTGCACAGGCAACACCTGGAGGAGCAGGCCATGAGCTTGATCATCGAAACACTGGCGGAAAAGACGTATCTCCACGGCCATGCCGTGGGGCCAGGGGAGGCGCGTGAGATCGGCCTTCCGGTGAAGAAGCCATCTGAGAAGCTCGAGCGCCTGCTGTGGGAACTGTTCGAAGCTTACGAGGACATGCTGGAACTCAGGAAGCCAATGGATGCGAACGCACTGATGGGGGATAACGTGGATGAGAAGGACGTGAAGGTCACGATCGCTCTGATAGAGTCCGTCGCCAGGACCTCGGCCTTCCAGGGGAACTTGAGGTTCAAGCGCATCCGCCAGACGCCACCCCAAGTCAACATCAATCTGAACGCGAGAGTGTCATTGCCCCCCAACCTAGACCCGGCAGCGCTGCCTCAACAGATCGGAGAGGCAATCAACCAGATGATCCAGCAGGTCCAAAGGGAAGCACCAAGGTGGGTCCAAGAACAAACCCGCCGACAATCGCCGGTCCTACGCATCGAGGGCAGAATGGAAGAAGGGTACTGGCGGGACGTCACCCAAGAGGAGATGTAGGGAGCAGAATATGGGAAGCCGACTCTGTGACAACGTCGTCAACCAGCGTCGTGGGCTCAAGGAGCGCCGGAAGGTGATGGCTTTCAGGGACGACCTCCAAGAAGATTGCCTCCGAGGCTTCGAGGCTTCCGAAGGGACTCACTCGGAGGTCAACGCTAACGGTGAGTTCCAACGGAGCATCGCGGCATTCCTCTCTGTCTGCAAGCTCGTCCATGCTCAACCCTTGCACGCCGGAAGGAGGGTCTTTTCCCCATCGCACCCGCCAAACACCACTATTGTAATCAAAGCACTATCGGCGCCTCTTGTCAAGGTCCATTTCTCTTTCCCGCATTGCCATACATGCCATTGGGCCAGCCAATGGGTTCACATACAACCCATAGGCTCAGCCACCCAAGCGGGGCCGCGCGTGGAAGCGCTGACGAGGGTCTGTTGCGCTGTCTCGCGAGGAGCATAGTGCGTCCCCATGGTAAGGCGCGTGTGGCCTCGTAGCGCCCCTGAGGACGAAAGGAGAGGCCGATGGGAGCGTTCGCTGTACTGTGCGTCGCGTTGTTCTCCGCGGTTCCGACTGCCCACGTCGGCTCCCCGCCCACGAGCGGCAAGTGGTGGAGGGCGCTGCCCCCCGGCGCAACGCTCGCCAGTCTGCCCATGAGCATTGAGAGGGCGAAGAGCGCGTGGGTGGTCGGGCCGGGGCTGAAGGTTGTCCATGATGAGGTCATCGACACTCCCGTGCTGGAGCACTCGGGTGGGGCGGTGGGCTTCCTGCGCTCGAAGCAGCCGGTCGAGGGGCCGTGCGAGATTCTGGCGCTCGTGCGGATCACGGAGGAGAAGGCGCCCCACCACGGAGCCACCCTCGCCTGCGGGGTGACGGGCGAGAGCGCCAGCCCCCGGAGCGCCTACGCCCTCGACGCCTATTCGGCCCCAACAACTGGCCGCTTCTGCCTCACGCTCGCGCCGAGCATGGGCACGCCGGAGAGCCGAGCCTACCAGACGCCCCGCCCGCCCATCGAGGACCCCATACGAATCCAATGGCCCCACGCGGCGACGCTCAGCGACAGGTTCAGGGACATCTCGCCGACCTGGGACGAGGCGTTCCGCCTGGAGATCGAGGCGGCTATGGCGAGGGTCCCGCTCGTCCACAAGACATGGTTCACCCTGCGGATCGAGATTGGCGTGGACGCCGTGCGGCTCTGGAAGGACGGCTTCCTGGTGGCGGAGCGGCGGCCGCCTGGGCGCATCGCCGGCGACTTGTGCCTCTTGCTCCGCGGCAACGTCCGCGTTGGCGCGCTGGGGGCGGTTTGTAGTGCGGGCTTCAGCCCGTCCTCTCGGACACGGCCTGAAGGCCGCACTACCAACCTGGAGGGCTTCTGCCCTGTGAGGCTTGGCGGCGCCTGCAACGCCGCGGCGGGCAAGCTGCTCGACTCCGCCGCAATCCCGCACTTCTGGCAAACCGTCTCCGTCGCAGCCATACCATTCGAGTTCCCGCAACCCAAGACCGGGGGCTCTGACCACGTGGACGTGGGCGAGAGCCTGTTCCACTACCGCAACCAGAGCGGCTATTTCGACGCGAACACGACGTGGCCGGAGCCGGGGTCGCTTGACCCGGCGCGGATTCGGTTCAGCGTGCCGAACAGACCCTGGCGGCGGCTGTGGCTCGTCGCGGCCTCGGATGGCCAGCCGAACAAGGCGCCCATCGTCACCGCCCGATTCTATCGCCCCCGGGCAGGCTTCGCAGTGGATGCAGCGGCCGAAGTGCCCACGCTCACGGCCCGCAGCGCGCGAGGGGTGGCACGGGCCGGTGGCACAGGCGTCCCGCCTGTGCGCCTCCCTGTCACACTCGCCGACGGGAAGAGCGGGAGCCTGTGGCTCGTGCCCATCGAGCTCGACAGCGTGACCATCGCGTCGCGCTTCCGCGAGGAGCACACGCTCTCCCTCGAACTCACAAAGCAGGTCCACGACTGGCGGGCGTATCCCGACCCCTGCGTCTACGACCGCTTCCAGGGCGGCCCGCCGAGCGGCGTCCGAATC
>VGYW01000108.1 GCA_016872875.1 Planctomycetota bacterium
TGGCCCCCATGTCAAGCGAAATGCGGACTATTTATTGGTGTTATCTATGAATCCCACTCCTCCCCCATTCCTGCCCCTGAAACCCACCTTTCTGCCCGTTTCACGCAATACGTGATCTGAGTTCTGAATCTGAAGATCTGACACCTACTTTCCTCGGGGGCCTGGGGCTGGCGGCCAGGAGGCGGAAGAAGCAAGGACCAAACCAGGTAAGATGATTCCGGGTGAAATGATAGGAGGGGAAGAGGCCAAGAGAGCGAAGCCGGGAGGAACCGGCCCGGGCAACTGCGTCCGACATGCCCTACCCTATCACGGCTCAGGTGCGTCGGACCCTGTCAAGCCAGTATCCTCGTCCCTTGGGTGTCAAGTCCATATGACGGGCGTGACCGCGAGCGCTTCCTCGACCTGCTGGGGACACAGTCGGAACGCTTCGAGGCCGAGCCAGCCGCACATGCATGAGCTGGTCGGGAATCATCGTCGTCGTCCTCGTCGTTGAGCTCGGAGGAGGCGGGAACCAGGTATTCGACGACGAGGACGACGACGAGCACGACAAAGGGAACGGCGGGGCGTGCGCCAATATCGGAAGTCGTGTCCGAACCCAGCCCGCCAGTTGAATTCCCCGCCCCGAAAGTGTACTCTGGTGAAAACGTCTGCTTGCTGACCCCCGCGCCTCGCGCGAAGGAGACCCGGCATGAGAGCCAGAGCATTGCCGATTGCCGCTTGCCGCTTGCCGCTTGAAATCAGAAACCGGAAGCCAGAGATCAGAGGTCCCCTACCTTTTCCCCTTCGCCTTTTGCCTTTTGCCTTTTCCCTTGCTGTCCTCCTCATCCCCCCGGCCCGCGCACGCGCTGCCGCCTGCCTCGACCAGGCCGTCCAGCAGCTCGTGGCTCAACTGGAGGACGGCGCGCCAGAGGAAACGATCAACGGCATCGCTGTCTGGCTCTGGCTCGACGAGGCCCTCCCCGAGCCCGTCCGCCGCGCGTTCCGCGACGACCTCGAGATCGCGCTCATCAACTCCGCCCGCTTCCAGTACTTCAACCGCGACCGCTTCCGCCAGATTCTCCGCGAGCACCAGGTCACTGTCGCCCAGCTCGCCGACCCTGCCGCGATGAAGGCGTTCGCTGCCGCGGGCATTGACGGCTTCCTCTCCGTCGAGGTCCTCGACACCTCGTTCGCTCACGCCGAGTTCAAGGAGCCCGACACCTATTGCGTCATCCTGGCCAAGCTCACGGAGGCGAAGACGGCCTCGATAGCCTGGGCGGCGTTCATCGAGGGGGCCAATCCCGCCGCACTGAAGGCCCTCCTGGGCGAGACGAAGCCGGCCAAGGGCGCCTCGCGCTACCGCGAGCTCGCCACCGCCATCGCCGAGAGCCTCCGCAAGGCCAACCCCCTGGAGCCGCCCCCCACCGCCCCCGCGGGCGCCGAGCCGAATCCCGCAGCCCCGGCCGCGCCCGCCGCGCCCGCCGCCCCTGAGGCCGGTAAGGAACCCACCCTCAAGCTCATCACCCTCTCAAGCCCTACGAAGGACGGCTCGGCTGGCATCGGCATCCAGAACCCCATCAACGCCACCTTCGACATCAAGAAGTTCCAGGACGAGCTCCTCGTGGCCATCTGCCGGACGGGCAACCACGCCTACGTGGACCCGACCCACATCGCGCGGCTGGTGGCCGCCTGGACGCGCGACAGCCAGGCCACGGCCGACGCAAACAAGAAGACCCTGGCCGAAGCCTTCGCCCTCGACGGCTATCTTTTTGGTGAAATCCGCAGCGCCGACCCCCGCTCCGTGGAGCTCTCGATGCGCCTCGTCGCCCTCCGCGACGGCGCGGAGGCCTGGGCCGGCAAGTTCCGCGGCTCCGACTCCTTCCTCAACGTCGAGCCGAAACCCGTCCCCGAGCCCCCCGTTCCGCGCGACGACCCCAAGCCCCCCGCACCCCTGACCCTCGAAGACATCGAGCGCCCGCTCAAGCCGCCCGTCCCGCAGCCCGAGCTCGCGCCCCTCCCCGAAATCCCCGTCCCGCCCCAGCTCCCCAACCCTCTCACCGCGCTCCTCTACGTCGGCGTGGGGCTCCCGCGCGACGCCTTCGACGCCGTCTTCCTCACGGCCGACCGCGTGCCGCTCCTCGGCGCCCCCACCTCCGCCCTCTACCGCTACGCCGGCCTCTCCTTCCTCACAAGGGCCGGCACCAAACAGCGCTTCATTGACGACATCCAGACCGGCCGCTCCCTCGCCTTCGGCCACCTCGCCTCCGACGACCCCTTCCCCACCACCTTCCCGCTCGCCACCTCCGCGCGGAACCACCCGACAGGCTCCTCAAACTACATCTTCCAGCTCTCCCTCGGCACGCTAGGCATCTTCGACCTCCTCGACGCCACCTACTCCGGCCTCGACCGCACGCCGCTCGTCGGCACCCTCACCACACCCCTCACCCTCCCCCTCAACTACGCCTGGCGCACGGTCCCCGACGACCGCGACGCCTACATCCAGCAGATCACCCCGGGCTCGCCCGACGGCCGCCTGACCTTCGGCTCGCTCGACACCGCGCAGCCCTGGTCGCTCGCCCCCAACGCCCGCTCCTGGCTCTTCACCTTCTCCACCCCCGCGGCCAAAGCCGCCACCTACGGCGACTACGCCCGCCGCTACGACGCGGTCGCCAAGGCCAACGAGAAGCTCCTAGCCGACTGGCTCGCCCAGGAGGAGGAGCGCCGCAAGTACAACGACGACGCCCTGAAGACCCTCCGCCAGCGCAACGCCGACCTCCAGCGCCGCTACCAGCAGGAACTCGAAAACGTCCGCCGCGACAACGACACCGCGGCCCAGCGCTTCCGCGACGAACGCCGCGCCGCCGAAGACCACAACCTGCGCGCCAAAGCCCTCAACACCATGGCCGAGAGCGTCCAGGACGTCTCCGGCGCGCTCCTCCCCAAGGTTCCGCGGCCGGCCATCCCCGCCAAGCCGCGCCCGCGGCCGGCCCCGAAGCCCCCTGCCGGCCCCGCGCCCAAGGCCCCCGAGGTCGCCCCGGTCCCTCCCGCCGAGCCGGCCCCGGCGCCCGCGCCCAAGGCACGGCCCAAGCTGCTCAACGGCCCAGCCCCCAGAATCCCGCCCAAAGCCATCCCGAAGCCGCCCGAGCCCGGCGAGCCCGCCCCTGCGCCCAAGGCCAAGGCCCCCGAGCCCGCGGAACCCGCCCCCGCCCCGGTGCCTAAGGCGAAGGCCCCAGAAGAGCCTGAGGAGCCTGCCCCTAAGGCCAAGGCAAAGGCCGTGGAGCCGGCTCCCGCGCCGGCACCCGCGCCCGCCCCAAAGCAACCCGCGGAATGACTTCAGTGCGACTCGCGCGGGCCGGCGAGGGAGCGCGCCGCGGCCAGCACGTCGTCGGGCATGATGGCGAGCATGCAGCGCGGGTCGCGGCACGCGCGCTTGCGGCAGGGGCGGCAGTCCAGCGGCTTCTCCACGATGGCCCTCAGGCCGAAATAGGGGGCGTAGAGGCGCGGGTCCTTCGGCCCGAAGAGCGCCACCACCGGCGCACCCACCGCTGAGGCCAGGTGCATCGGGCCGGTGTCCACGCTCAGGAACAGGCGGCAGCGGCGGCACAGCTCGCCCAGCTCGCGGAGCGAGAAGACAGGTGCGACGAGCGCGCACGGGCCGGCCGCGCGGGCCATCGCCTCGGCGGACTCCGTCTCGGATTGGGCCGGGCCTCGTGTGAAGGCGGTGCGTAGGCCGAGCTCGGAGTCCAGGCGGCGGGCGACCTCTGCCCAGCGCTCCTCAGGCCACTGCTTGTAGCGCCCGAACGGGCTGGTGCCGGCGTGAACCACGGCGAACCCACCCGCCGCCAGGCCGCTGGCGGCCAGGAAGGCGTCCACGCTCGCGCGGTCCGCCTCGGTGACAGGGATGACGGGGGCGGCGTCTGCAACAGCGATGCCGAGTGCGCGGAGGAGGGCGAGGCCGCGCTCAACTCGGTGCATCGGCTCCGCCGGGAGCGGTATGCGGTGATTGAGAAAGAGGTGGCTGAGCTCCTTGCCGCGGGCGGGGCCGATGCGTAGCGGGGCGCGGGTGAGCCAGGTGATGACGCCGCTGCGGAGGTTCCCCTGGAAGTCGATGGCGGCGTCGAAGCGGCGGGCGCGCAGCTCGCGTGCGAAGCGGCGCACCTCGCCCGCCAGCCGCGGCAGCCCGCGAAGACTCTTCAGCCGGGCGCTCCAGCGCGTTCGCGCGGCCACGATCGCCTCATCGAGGAGCGGATGGCCCTCCAGAATGCCCGCCGAGGCGCTCTCGCACACCCACGCGATGTGCGCGTCGGGCCGCGCGCGCCGCAGCGCCGTCAGGGCGGGCAGCGTGTTGATCACGTCGCCCAGCGCGCTCAGGCGGATGATGGCGATCCGCTTCGCCTGAGAGAGGTTTGCGATTTGCGATTTGCGACTTGCGATTTCAGAAGTCTCGATCAGCCCACCTGGGCAAGGGGCTTGATTCGTACGTCAATCCTGTGGGTCGCCAGGTCATAGCTCGATTGCGCATTCATCCAGAACTCCGCCGACGTGCCGAGCAAAGGCCGTCTGCGTCAGCCCCAGTGGGCACAAGAACTCCTCATCGAGGATTTCCCCCGGCGACGTGGGGACGCGGTGCTTGGCGGTCATTGCCAGGTGCCTTTCCGGTGGGTCCAGGGCCTTGCTCCAGAGCGGGTGATTCGCCACCAGAGCTGATGTCGGCGGAGCTCGCGGCGGCAGCGGGCCAGGACATCGGGGGCGAGGCGCAGGAGTGCTTCGTCGTCGTCGGCGTAGGCGGCGTAGAAGGCGGACCAGGCGTCGTCGCTCACGGGGTCGGGGGCGAGGCCGAGCTTGTGGAAGGAGCGATAGAGGCGGGCGAGGTTGCCGATGCGGAGGTTGAGGGGCAACTCGTCGAAGAGCTCGGCGCGGTCGAGGTCTATGATCATCGCCGTGCCGTCGGGCGCGATGAGGATGTTCCGGGCGTTGAGGTCGGGGTGCCAGAGGCCGGCGTCGTGGACGCGGCGGAGGAGTTTTGCAGCGGAGGCGAGGGCTGCGTAAGGCGTTGGTGGCACAGGCGTCCCGCCTGTGGCCGACACAGGCGGGACGCCTGTGCCACCGTCACCCTGATACTGGGGAAGTGAGCGGAGGGCGGCGGCAAGGTCGTGGGAGCCGGGGATTTCGCGGACGATGATCTCGGCGCGGTAGACGAAGACGATGCCCCCGCGGAGCAGGGGCATAACTTCGTGGCGGATGCCGGCGATGACCTCGGGGGTGGGGATGCCGCGGCGGCGCAGGGCGTCGGAGAGGGCGAGCTCGCGGAGGAAGCGGGTGCCGCTGAAGTGCTTGTGGCCGAGCAGCCGGCCGAAGATGCCGCCGCGGCGGCAGCGGCGCACGAGCGCCGTGCCGCCGTCGGGCAGCGCGATGCGCTCCATCGGCGCGCGCCCGGAGGGTGGTGGCACAGGCATCCCTTCGGCTTCGCTCAGGGCAGGCTTGCCTGTGCCGGTCACAGGCGGGACGCCTGTGCCACCAACGCTCGTGCCACCGCCTTCGCTTGCGGCGCGTGGAGCGCTCCGCGAGCGGAGGGCGTCGGCGTAGGGGGGCTTGACGACGAGGGTGGTCCTGCCCTCCGCGATGACGTCGTAGCCGTCGGGAGCGGTTTCGGGCACGGCGAGGCCGAGGAGCTCGCGGGCCTGGCGGAGGCGGGCGAGGGCCATGTCGCCCTCGGCGTCGAGGAGGCGGCGGAGGGGCTCCCTGGCCTCGCGGACGCGCCCCAGGGCGACGAGGGTGCGGGCGACGAAGAGCTGTGTCCAGGCCGTGTAGTCGCCCATCTCGTCGGCGGCTTCGGCGGCGTGGAGCGCGTCGAGGGCCTCGGTGAAGCGGCCCAGCTTGTAGAGGCTGGCGCCGCGGTGGAGTTGGACCGCGCCCGGCAGTTGGGTCCAGGAACCTGCGCGGTCGAAGTGGTCGAGTGCCTCCTCGTAGCGGCCGAGGTCGTGGGCTGCGAAGCCGAGGTGGGCGTAGAGGTCGGGCAGCGATGGATTCTTCCGCGTGGCGAGCTTGAGGAGGAGCCAGGCGGCGCCGGGTTCGCCGCGTTCGAGGCGCGCGCGGCCGAGGGCCTCGAGGCGTTTTGCGCTGAGGCGCGCGAGGCGTGGGTCGCCCTCGCCCTCCGGTGGGGCGGGGGGCGGCTTGCCATCGCTGTTTGGCCCGAAGCGGCAGAAGAGCTCGGCCTCGACCTCGGCGAGGATGGCTGTGAGGGCGCGCGGGTTGTCGGTCAGGCCCACGGCGGCCAGCCTTCGGAGCGCGCGCTCCACCTCGCCGCGCCGCATGGCCACGAGCCCCATGTAAGCCTCGGCCAGGAGGTTGCCGGGCGAGAGCTTCGCGGCGCCCTCCAGGGCGGCTGTGGCCTCATCGAGCGTGTCGGCCTCGGCCAGGAGGCCGCCGCGGAAGAGCGGGAAGACGGGATTCGCGGGCCAGCGCGCGGCGCCATCGGCGAGGGCGGCTAGGGCGTCGTCGAGGCGGCCGCCGTCCGCAAGAGCCAATGCGCGATGGAGTGCGACATGGGGAGAGTCCGCCTCGCGTGCCGCGGCGCGCTCGAGGAGTTCGAGCGCGGCCGCCGCGTCGCCCAGCCTCAGCTTCCTCTGGCCCTGAAACAGAAGTGCGGCCACGGGTATCCTTCCGCCCCCGCCCGAGGCGATTATAGCTGGCCCTGCCCGCCCCGGCAAGGCGAATGGCTTGTAGTGCGGCCTTCAGGCCGTGTCCGAGGGCACGGGCTAAAGCCCGCACTCCGAACTCGCCCATCCCATCAGAGGCCCAATGAAAGTGGCCGCGCCCCGGGCATCGGGGCCGCGGCCACGGAGTAGCTTCGGAGCTGAAGCTACTTCACCGGCTTGTCCTTCCTGGGGGGCTTGACGAACTCTTCGCAGGTCTGGACGGTGAGCCACTTGTTGCCATCCTTCTCCTCGATGGTGCCAGTGGCCTTGACCCGCTTGCCATCGAAGTCGGCGACCTTCTTGCCGTTGTCGTCGAGGACGACGCTGTAGACGGCGGGGGTCTTGCCCGCGGTGCTGATGGTGATGCTCTTGATGGCCTCGGTCTCAGCGCCCTTGTCGTCCTTGACCTTCTCCTTGGTGACGGCGACGGTTCCGACGACGGGCTTGGGCTTGGCCGGCTTGTCGGGCTTCTCGCGGGCCATCGCCTGGCCCGCCACCAGCACAAGCCCGATGCAGAAACCAACGAGCGCGAAAAGCCTCGATCTCACGTGGCGACCTCCTGGGGTTGCGCCCTCGGCGCGCCGAGGGCAGGACCTCCTTCATAGCCGAAGCCGAGCTGCCTTCTCGCCGTTCACCTCCTTTCGCCGCGTCGGCGGGCGGCGTCACTGGTGCCACTCGCCGACGTAGGGCACGTAGAAGGCCCGCCACTCGCGCCGCGACCAGACCGGCTGCGAGGGCTCGCCTTCCTGGCCGAGGGCATCCACCGCCACTACCTCGTAGCGGCGGGTGGCCTCGCCAGACTGCTCATCCAGGAACTCAGTGGCGCTTATCGGCTGCGGCGTTAGCCGCACGATGGGGTTCTTGTCGTAGCGGCCATCGTGGCGGTAGACCAGGTAGCCCTTGGTCCCCCTCTCGCGGTTGGGCTGCCACTTGAGGCGGGTGGCGCCCGCCCCCTCTTCCTTTGAGAAGACGTGTTGCGGCGCGGCCGGGTAGGTGAAGGCGAAGGGCGAGGGGCCGCTGACTGCTCCCAGGCGGTTCACCGCGCGGACCCGATAGGCGTAAACCGCGAGGCGATAAGGCTTTCCGGTCGGGGCCAACTGGTCGGGCTTGAGGGGGGAGCCGCCGAGGGCGGGCTCGGCGGGAGCCTTCTGGCCCGCCGCCAGGTCAACCACGTCGTCCACAAAGCCAGCCTTGTCAATGGGTTCTGGCGTGAGGGGGCGGAACTGGCCGATGCGCTTGACGCGCCCCACCGCGAGGTCACTCGTCGGGCGGTATCGCTGCTTGACGCGGAGGACCTCATCGGTCGAGTAGACCGCTACATCTGCGCGCTCGACGAGATAGCCCACCACATCCGCCTCCTCGGCCCTGGCCCACGCCAACGCGACCCGCCTCGGGCCGGCCACAGACACACAGAGGTCGGCCACAGGCCGCGGCTGCGACCGGGCGATGAAGGAGGGCGTCCCCTCCTTCCCATCGGACTCGATGGCTCGGACCTGGTAGCAGTGAGTGACCCCTTTGGTGAGGTTCGTGTCGCTAAGTGTCGTGGCATCAAGGCCTTGGGCGATGGGCTTCCAGTCGGCCTCCCAGAGCGTCGGTCCCTCGGCGCGGTAGACGTTGTAGCGGGGCTTGGCTCCGTCGGCCGGCGGCTCCCAGGTCAGGGCCGTGCCCGCGGCGTCGGTCACGGCCCTCGGGTTCCTCGGCCTCGGCGGAGGGATGGGGGCCTCTGCGTACCGGAAGGTGAGAACCTGTTGCTCCTTGTCCGTGCGGTTCTCCAGGACGAAGAGGTTCTTGTCCGGCAAGTAGATGAGTACACGATTCCTGTTGCCCGAGGGGTCTGGCCCGCCCTTCATGTCGAGCCGTGTCCACTTGCTCTTCGCAACGTCGAGCGCCCAGGTCTCGAGAGTCTTGTCCTTCTCGCCATCGCGCTGGACGGAACAGAGGACGATGCCGTTGCGGGTGTCGGCGGCGAGGACCGGACTGGTTCGCTTGCCCGGCGGGTGGTCCGCTACGTCGAGGACTCGCCAGGAGTTACGGCGGAGGTCGTAGACCCAGGTCCGCTCGTCCTCCTGGAACTGGGAGCCGAAGAGGACGAAGAGGCGGTTGGCCGCGTCGTAGGTGAAGCCTGGCTGCGACAGGTTGGGCGCGGGCACGGGCGGCTTCGGCTTCATCTCGGTCCAAGTGTTTGTGTACAGGTCATATACGACTGTTCCGTGGCCGGAGCCCTCGCCTCCGTGAATGACCACAACCTCGTGGTGGGGGTCGTAAGCAGCGCCGCGGAGAGGGGCGGGCCAGACCTCCGGGCAGGGGCGCATGTAGCGCCAGGTGTTGGAGTCGAGGTCATAAGTCCAGACAGAGCTGTTCTTTAGCGAGATTTCGCGGGGGGACTGCCAGCCGTGGCTGCCGCTGAAGGCGGGGAAGCGGATGAACTTGCGCGTGGCGTCGTGGAAGACGTTTTGCTGGTCGCAGCAAGTGCCTGGCGGAGCGTCGTTCGGTTCCTTCAGAGTCCAGATGTCGCCTTCGAGGTCATAGGTCCAGGTTTCGCTGTTCTGCTCGCCGCCGCCACCCTGATTGTGGCCGGCGTGGCGGATGAGGAGGCGCCGAAGCCAGTCGTAGCCATAGGTCGTCTCATAGCCCATTCTGGGCGAGGGCTTTGCGGCGCCTTCCCTGGGGTGCTGCTTCACCCAGGCCATGAGCGGATGGGGCGGGTCCGCGGCGGGGGCCGCGGCCCCACCCAGCGCCCCCAGGCCGAGGGCCAGGACGGGCCAGCTCCTCATTGCGGTGCCTTTCCTGACGGGTGTGGGGAGGGAACAGGGGCCACGGCTGGAGACAAGCGGCTCGCTTGCCTCGGTCGCGCGCGTTTGGAGTGCGAGCTTTGGCCCGTCTCTTCTCAGCAGCCGGGGGCCGCCGGCTGTCCGGCGTTGCCTTCGTCTGGCGCGCCGGCGTTGATGATGGCCCTCATCTCCTTGCCCATCTTGAAGTCCACAACGGTCTTGGGTGGGACTTCGACGATCTCGCCGGTCTTGGGGTTCCTGGCCTTTCGCGCGGCGCGCGAGACGCACTCGAAGACGCCGAAGTCGCGGAACTCCAGGCGCTTGCCCCTGGCCAGTTCGTCAATGCAGGCGTCGAGAAACGTCTGCACCACCTCGCGGACGAGCATCTGCCGCAGCTTCAGCTTGTCCGCCACTACGTTCGTGAGCTCCTTCTTGCTCGTCGTCCCCATCTCTGACCCCTTTCCAGCCAGTTGGCCCTGGGTACGCTCCTGAACCGAGCCCGGTTCGCCCAGACTTACGCCTCAGCCGTTAACGCTAAGCGCTGATGTTCTTTAGCGCTTACGCACGGGGGCTTCGACGCATGTTGCGCTAGTCCGGGGGGCGCCTGATTCTAGCATGGCAAGGCGCCGATTGCAACCGAAATTGTGGAAATTCGGTAATGCCTCAGTAACGGGTGGCGGCGGAAGGGCTTCTCAGTTTGTAGTGCGGCCTTTAGGCCGTCGCAGGCCCAAGAGACGGGCTGAAGCCCGCACTACGAACATGCGCCACACACTGCCGCCACCCGTAACTGAGGCATTACGAAATTCGAGGCGGTTGCGTTGTGGGGATCTGGTGGACGTTGTGCACGAGGCGGCGGTGGCCAACCGCGTGAGTTCGACGATGGACGGGGATGACGCGCTGCTTCCCGCCCTCCTGAAGGAGCCGACAGCCAACCTCCCCGCGCCGCCCGAGCCCTCCGCCAATTTTGTTGGAATCTGCCGCCCGATCTGAGTATAATGTCCGGTGGAAGCCGAATGGGACTTGTTCGTGTGGCCTTTTTTTTCCGAAGGAGTCGATGCCGATGTCGAGCCGGTGGTTGGTGGGCGCGGGGGCTGTGGCGGCAGGATTCGTCATTCTGAGCCTCGGTGGCGGAACGGCTCGCGCGGCAGAGCCCGCGAAAGAGGGGCTCGAGGAGCTGAAGCCCGAGCTGCCTCTCCCGATGTTCCGCGGCACGCCGAAGGATATCAAGCTCTCCGAGCACATGCGCAAGCCGTCGGGCAAGCCGCGCCCAGCCTTCATGGTCCCCAAGGGCGCGAAGAACGTCGCACTCAAGAAGCCAGTCACCAGCAGCGACGATGCGCCGATCATCGGCGAGCTCGCGCAAGTGACCGACGGCGATAAGAAGGGCAGCGATGGCTCCTACGTGGAGCTCGGCCCAGGACGCCAGTGGGTCCAGATTGACCTGAAGGAGAAGTTCGACATCCACGCCATCCTGCTCTGGCACTTCCACGGCGAGGCCCGCTTCTACCACGATGTCGTCATCCAGGTCGCCGACGACGCGGACTTCATTGCGAACGTCCGGACACTCTTCAATAACGACTACGACAACTCGTCCGGCCTGGGCATCGGCAAGGACCTTGAGTACATGGAGAGCTACGAGGGCGAGCTCGTCCCGGTGAAGGACACGACGGCCCGCTTCCTCCGCCTCTACTCGAAGGGCAGCACAGCGAACGACATGAACCACTACACCGAGGTCGAGGTGTACGCCACGCCAGCCAAGTGAGGGGGCCGGCAATGCTCCGCTTCTGCGTGCTCGCCGCGGCTCTGGCAGGGGCCGTCGCGGCCTGCTTGGTCTGCACCACCACTGGCCCGTGGGCCGCCGAGGCAAGGGGCGGACAAGGGCTGGTCCCCGTCAAGCTCGACTTCCCGAAGGCAATCCCCATCCCGAGCCCCAAGAACTTCAGGCCCAACGAGCACCAGGAGCCGCCTCCGCCTGCCGACGCCCGGCCCCCGCAGCTCCTCGCGCCCGATGGCGCCACGAACATCGCCCTGAAGAAACCCGTCACCAGCAGCGACGACTCGCCCATCCACGGCGAGCATGCCCAGCTCACCGATGGCGATAAGAGGGGCACGGAGGACACAGTTTTGGAGCTCGGCCCCGGGCGCCAGTGGGTCCAGATTGACCTCAAGGGCAAGCACAACATCCACGGCGTCGTCGTCTGGCACTTCCGCCCCGCCCTGCGCTACTACCACGACGTCGTCGTCCAGGTCGCCGACGACCCGGACTTCATCGCAAACGTCCGAACCCTCTTCAACAGCGACTACGACAACAGCTCCGGCCTCGGCATCGGCAAGGACCGCGAGTACATGGAGACCCATCACGGCCGGGTTATCCCCTGCAAGGACATTGCCGCGGCGTATGTGCGGCTCTACTCCCGCGGCAGCACCGAGAACGACATGAATCATTACGTGGAGGTGGAGGTCTACGGCACGCCGGCAAGATGACCCGTCGCATCGTCCCCATCGCAGCCCTTTTCGCCGTGGCAGCCGGAGCATTGGCCCTCCGGCTGCCACGCCTTGCTTTACGCCCGATGCACGGCGATGAGGCGGTGGAGGCATTCAAGACCGGCGTCCTCTACGACGAGGGCTTCTACCGCTACGACCCGCACGAATACCACGGCCCCTCCCTGCACTACGCGACCCTGCCTTTCCTGTGGCTCAGCGGGGCTGGGAGCTTCGCCGAGTCGTCCGAAGTCACGTTCCGCCTTGTGGATGTGGCTTTCGGCGTCGGCCTCATCCTGCTCCTGCCGCTCCTTGCCGATGGCCTCGGCTGGCCCGCCACGCTTGCGGCGGCCCTCCTGACCGCCATCTCGCCCGCGATGGTCTTCTACAACCGCTACTACATCCACGAGACGCCCCTCGTCTTCTTCACCCTTGCCGCAATCGCAACTGCTTGGCGCTACACGAGATGCGGCAAGCTCGTCTGGGCCATCCTCGCCGCCGTCTCCCTCGCCCTCATGCACGCGACGAAGGAAACCTGCATCCTCGCCTTCGCCGCCATGGCCCTGGCGCTCGCCGCAAGTGTCGGCTGGCGCTGGCTTTGGGGCATGCGCCCTCCCGAAGGCTCCAACGCCTTCGGGAGGTTACGCTGGACCCACCTCGCCATCGCCCTCGCCGCCGCCCTCGCCGTCTCCGTTCTTCTCTTCTCCTCATTCTTCACGAACTGGCGTGGCTTGCTCGATTCTATCTTGACATTTGCCAACTACTTACGTCGCTCTGGCGGGGCCGGCATGCACGACAAGCCCTGGAACTACTACCTCAAGCTCCTCGACCACTTTCAGTATGGCCGCGGCCCGGTCTGGAGCGAGACCCTCATCCTCGCCTTCGCCGCGGTCGGTTTCGTCGCCGCCCTCTGGCCCTCGCCCCTCGCCCCTCGTCCCTCGCCCCTCTTGCCCTTCCTCGCCTTCTACACCCTCTTCCTCACCGCCCTCTACTCCGCGGTGCCCTACAAGACGCCGTGGTGCATGTTGAGCTTTCTCAATGGCTTATGTCTTCTGGCGGGCGTGGGGGCCGCGGCGCTCGTCAGGCTTGTGCCCACCCACCTCCTCAAGGGCGTCGCGCTGGCGGCGCTCGCCGTGCCCACCTGGCAGCTCGCGGTGCAGGCATACCGCGCAAGCCTCGACCGCCGTTGGGTTTGCGACACCCGCAACCCCCTCGTCTACGCCCACACGGTGTTCGACCTCCTCGAAATCCCGCGTCGCGCCGAGCAGCTCGCCGCGCTGCATCCCCTTGGGCGCCAAATGGTTATAAAGATCATCGCACCCGGCCGCGACTACTGGCCCCTCCCCTTCTACCTACGCCGCTTCCCGAACTGCGGCTACTGGCCCAAAGAGGACCCGAGGACTGGTGGGGTCGTCGAGCTAATCCCCTCCGACCCCGACGCCGACCTGATCATCGCCTCGCCCGACGTGGCGGACCAGCTCGAGCCGAAGCTCCGCGCCGCCTACTTCACCGAGATCCGGGGCCTGCGCCCCGGCGTCCTCCTGAGCGTCTACATTCGCCGCGAGCTCTGGGACGCCTTCATCCGCGCGCAGTCCCGCCCCGCCGCCCCCTGATCTTCCCCGCTCGAGAGTGCCACTCGTGTGCCTCATACAGTGGCACTCTCGTAGGCAGTACCAAGCCCTTGACCCACAGGGAGTTACGACAGGCCGGCTCGAGAGTGCCACTCTCCGCGCCCCGGGGAGTGGCACTCTCGAGGGCCGGTCCGAACCCCGAGCGAGCCAGCGAACCCAGGCAGGCGCCACGCGAGCCGGCGCCAGCGGTTCAGTGGCCACCCCAGTTGATTCTGGTGGGCGTCCGCCGTCAGGCTACTCGGCCGGCTTGGTCTCGAGCTTGAGCTCGTGGATTGACCAGAAGAGGCCGCTGGTCTTGCCTGTCTGGACGATTTTGATGAAGCGGCCGAAGCCGGGCTTGAGTGGGATGTCGGTGATCGGATTGTTGCCCTCGCCCTTGGCGACGGGGGCGCCCCAGGCCTTGCCGTCGCGGGAGAGGTAGACCTCGTAGCCGCGCGGGTAGTCGCCCGCCGAGCCTCTGGTGTCGAGGGTGAGCTTGGTGACGATCTGCTCGACGGGGAGCTCGGCCATGAACCACTCGCCGCCGGCCATGGCCGCCCCGGTGTCCCAGCGGCTCTCGGGCTTCCCGTCTATCGCGTTGCCCGCCTTGTCGGCGTTGACGGAGGCGGTGACTCTGGCGGGGGCTTTCATGGCCTCAGTGACCTTCTTGATCGCGGCCTCGGCCTCGGCCTTCAGTGCAGGGTCGGCCGCGAACGGCTCGAGGGCCTTCAGCACGGCCGGGTGCCGAAGCTCGGCCATCCCCGCCAGGACCAGCTTCCTGTCCTCGGGCCTCGTGGCCAGCTTCATCACCTCGTCGTAGCTCTTCAGCACGTCGGCGATCCCCCGCTCGCTGGGGAGGGCGAGGACTCGGACGTAGCCTCGGAGAGCGAGGACGCGATGGGTCTCGTTGGCCGCGCCCTTGGCGAGGTTCAGGAGGTCGTCGGCGGGCGAGGCGTCGGGCCACTCGGCCAGGGTGCGGACCGCGGCGTCGCGCACCGCGTCGTCCCTGTCGGCGAGCTGGGAGCGAACCGCTGCGAGGGCCTTGGCGCCGCCGAACTTGCCGAGGGTCCGCAACAGCGCGGTCTTGCCCGCGGGTGTCGCGGCGGGGAGGGCGGCGACGAGGGCGTCGGTGCGCGCCGCCTCGTCCTTCAGCTCGCGGGCCACGGTGAAGACGGCGCGCTCGGCTGCCTTGAGCGCCTCGTCGCCCTTCGCCTTCACGAGGAGCGCGACGAGTGCGGGAAAGGTCTTCTCCGTGGCGAGCTTGCCGATGGCGGTGAAAGCCTCGCGGCGGACCTCTTCGCTCTCCTCCTCGGCGCACTTGAGGAGCTCGGGCACGGCGCCCTCGGCGCGGCGGGCGGCCAGGGTCTTGATCAGCTCGGCGCGGCCCTTAGGCTCTGACTTCTTCATCTCGGCGATGACCGCCTCGTCCACGCCCTTGCCCTTGAGGAGTGCAAGGGAGGTGCGGGCGGCCTCCGCCTCGGCCTTCCCCTCGCTGAGTGCGGCCTTCGCAAGGAGCGGCACGGCGGCGGCATCGCCCAGGCTGGCGAGGGCCTGGAGCGCGGCGACACGAACGCTTTCCTCGGGCCGGCCGACCGCGCTGACGACGGCGGGGGTCGCCGCGGGGTCGCCGCGGCTGGCAAGGGCCTCGACGACGAGCACCTGGACGCCGGGGGCGAGCTTGGGGAGCTGCGCCGCGAACGCCTTGGTGGCCTCGGCGCCGGGCACCTCGCGGACGAAGCTGACCGCCATCGCCTGGAGCGCCGCGTCGTCATCAGTCAGGGACTTCAGGATGAGTGCGATCCCAT
The DNA here is from genome assembly GCA_016872875.1 of Planctomycetota bacterium. Next base: position 15,345 of record VGYW01000108.1, read on the forward strand.
CGTCGCCGCCTGCGGCCACGAGGCCGCGGAGCGCGGCGGCGCGGACGTTCTTCGGCTCGGCCGGGGCGTACATCGCCTCGTAGATGGCCTTCGCCTTCGCCTTCTGGCCGGCCGCCAGGAAGGCGTCGGCGCAGCGCAGCCAGGCGTCGTCGAGCGCCACGCGGAGCCGGCCGCTCGCTGCGCCGCGTGCGGCGGCGAGGGCCTTGGCCGCGTCGTCGCCGCCGGTCTTGCCGAGCGCGCGGGCCGCCCCCTCACAGACCTCCTTGTCGTCGCCGCCGAGCAGCTTGGCGAGTGCTGGGACGGCCTCGGGGTCGCGCCGCTCGCCGAGGGAGTTGACGGCGCCGAGGAGCTCCCGGCCCTTCGTGACGGCGAGCGCGTCGCGGAGCGCCTTGCCCGCCTCGGGGCAGGCCATGCGCTCCAGCGCGTAGCGTGCCATGTGCGAGAGCCTCTCGTCGGGCAGGAGCGCGGCCACGGCCGGCACGCAGGCCGCCGTGCCCATGAGCATCAGTTGGCGGCAGGCGAACTGGCGGGAGTCGAACGTCGCCTCCTTGTCGGCCACGAGGCCGATGAGCTGCCTCTCAAGAGTCTCGCGCAACTCGGGGTCGCCGAGCGAGGCGACCGCGGCGTTGGCCACGGCGCCGAACTCGCCCGTCATCTCACCCACCTTGGCCGCGCGGAGCTTCGCGAAGGTCGCGTCGTCCACCCCCTTCTCGCCCGCGAAGGCCAACGCCGCGAACGCCAACCCCCACGCCACTGGCAGACGGCCCACCTGCGAACGCATGGCAAACTCCTGTCCCTTGAGAAGAGGAACCTGCATGCCGAGTTGACGACAGACAGGATAGCCAAACGGCGAGCAGAGTCAAGATGTGGCAAGTCTTAGCCACGGCGAATCCTCGGCGGGGCGAGGGATTTGCCACTAGCCCGCATTTCCCACCAGTCGCTGGCGGGAAATGCGGGAAACTCGAAATCCGAAGCGCGAAATCCGAAAGAAGTCCGAAACCCGAAATCCCAATGACCAAGACAAGAGCAACGCAGTGCGCGGCGATCTTCTGGGGCGATGTCTTGGCAATTCAAGCACGCGTCGGGACATGGCACCCACCCTGGCTTGGGGCTTGGGCAGCCACTCGGTGAGAGGGCCGCACAGCGCGGTGGACCTGACACGTCGGGCGCCCGGCACTGCTCACCGCCATGGCCTCCAGGGGCGGAACCCGGCGACGGAGCCCGCTGGCATCGTGCCGCCGGGACGGCGGCGCCACCCAGAACGGCCTGAAGGCCGCACTACAAACAAGGCCCCCCGCGCGTCATCTCGGCAGCGGCGCCCGCCTGGGGAAGAGCGACTCCAGCCCCGTCCCGTCCAGCCGCACGCGGCACAGGCTGGCCCCGCGAACGAAGTAGAGGCACATGTTGTCTGGGCCAGCGCATTCCATGTCACAGAGAGCTCCGCCACCATGCATCGGCAACTCCAGTGGTCGTGGTACACCCAACGGCAGCTCCTGGACATAGAAGCGGAGCTTCTCCTTGCCACCGCTTGTGTGGCGTGCCACCTGCTCGCCGGGCAACCACACCAGCCGCGTCTCGTCGGGCGTGAAACGCGGGAGCCACTCGAGCGCCGCGCCTGGCGCGCTCAGCTTCCGCAGTTGCCCGCTTGCCAGCTCGAGCAGCCACATGGCCGGCGACCCCTTACCATCCAATGCAGGGTAGGCTAACCAGCGCCCTTCCGGGGAGAACGCAGAGCGATCGCGCACCTTCGAAAATGGCACATTGACCTCACCGAGCTCCCGCGTCGTGCCGCGCTGGTGGTCCTTCAGCTCAAACTTCCCACCCTGACTGCCCGGCGCATTGGCCTGCCAGAAGGCCAAGGCAAAATCCGCCGTCTCATGGTCGCGGACAAGCCACCATCCAACCTTGGAAGGGTGGGAAATGCCCTCCCATTTTCCGGGCTCTAATCGAACCGTGGCCAGTTCCCCCGCCGGCAGGGGTTCCACTCGATCGCCCACCCGATAGCGAAAGAACCCTTCCTCTGTGGTCATGCCCGGCTTCTCGCCCGCCCGGCCCGTTCCGGGCCATACGTCAAGGTAGCATTCGTCCTTCCAATAGACGCAAGAGCCGTACCGAATTACACGGTGGCGGACCTCGCGCGCCTCGCCCGCCTGAGTGTCGAAGACCCCGACCGAGTCGTCGCACCCCGGGTCTACCCCGCACAACCCCAGCCACACTGCACGCAACGGACCCGGGGTGATCGAATAGGCGAAACAACGCCCCTGCGGAGACCAGCCCTCGCCACCCCACAGACACGTTCGCCGCCCCGTGCTCCTCTGGAACCGGCTCAGACGCCAAGCCTGGCCCGTCTTGGCGTTCAGCACGTAGCAGCTCCGCATGGGTGTGTCGAACGGCCACCCCTCGAAGTAGGCTGTCAAGGTCAGATGCTGCCGGTCGGGGGAAAGCTTCAACTCTGTGAGCTTCACTATGTCCTCTGGCCCAAGGAGCAGACAGGAAACCACGATGAGCAGCGGCGCCAGTGAGACTGCGCTCAGGACTGCCGAGGCGACGCAGGCGCCGGTCTTCAGCCCGGCCAGAGCCTTCGCCCGCCAGTTGGTGAGGGCGGCGAAACGCATCGGGAAGGCCAAGGCAGCCGCTCCGAGCAGCCACAGGGTCGCCAGGCCGCCCACGATGGCGCGCGTGGCGTGTCCGCCGCCAGAGCTGAGCGGCAGATCGAAGGGATACCGCATGAGGAAGGGCGGGAGAATGGCGAGGAAGAGAGCGAGGACGATTGCCGTTGGGAGCTGGCTGGCCGCCGCCGAAGCGAAGAAGGCTCCGCCGATGGCGATGAGGACCCAGAGCCAGCCGGCCTCCAGCATGCGCAGCCATTCGGCGAAACACTCCGCCGAGGGGGAGCAGGCGAACCCTACGGCGGATGCCCAGGCCGCCAGCACCACCCAGGCCCCCAGGCAGACGAGGAACTTGGGGGCCAGAATCGGCCATCTTGGGAGCCTGCCGCCGCGCCGGGCCGCGAGCCGCGCGAGACGCCCGTCGCCGCACAGCGATGCAAGGGGCAGCACAAGTGCGGCGGCCGCGAGCACAAGGCCCACCGTGGCGGGCAAACGGTCGCACAACTGGGCCTTCAGCCCCGTCGTGAAGCGCAGCACCACGGTCCACACCGTGCCCCCGAGCGCCAGCACGATGAGCGCCACGCGCAGCCGCCGCCACTCATTCGCCAGACGCTTCCCGGGCCCCTTCACGGTGCTGGCCATCCTACCGAGAAGAGAGAAGGTAAAATGATTACGGGTAAAATGATAGGAGAAGAGAAGACAGGCGAAGATGGGTCTGCGAGGCGAGGAGTCGAGAGCCCGGCCCCGCTCTCCTCTCGATTGTCTTCGCCCTCCTGGTCCCTTCTTCTCTTATCATTTTACCCGTAATCACTTTACCTGATTCTTCTTCTTCCGCGTGCAAGTGTGCACGCCCTACTGCGCGTCACAAGTCTCCTCTCCCGCATAGCTGAGCTCCACCCGCACCACGCGGCGGTTCATGGCGTCGGCCACGTAGAGGCGGCCCTTCTCAATCTGCCCCGCGCTCACGGCGATGGGCCAGCCGAGGGGAACATCGGAAGCCAGTTTCGAGTTTCGAGTTTCGGGTTTCGCGTTCGGCAACTCGGAACTGGAAACGCGAAACGCGAAACTCCCAGAGTCGGGGTTCGCGTAGTGGCCGAAGCGGAGGACCTCGTTGCCCGCGTTGTCCACCAGCGCCACGTAGTAGTCGAGGGCGTTGGGGACGTGGAGGCGGCCCCAGGGGTCGAGGTCGAAGCGGGCCTCCTTACACACGCAGCCGCCCTCCACCTGGGCCGCGAGGGTGGCGTCGTAGGCGCCGAGTGCGCCCTTGACGAAGTTGCCGACCTGGCTCCGCGCCCAGGCAATGCCCTTGCCGTCAGGCTCTTCGCCTTTGGCGAGCTTCAGATAGCCGCCGCCCTGGGGGCCGAACTTGACGATTGTGCCTTTGGTGAGACGCTTGTCCGCGGCGGCCGCCGATCCGGCCGGCGCGCCGTGGAGGCCGACGTAGAGGTTCCCCGCAGCGTCCACGCACAGCCCGCCGCCCTGCGGGTCAGTGGGGCCAATCAAGCCATCCGCCGGGCCGGGGTGCCCCTCCGCCTGACCGGTCGCATCCCATACGCTGACGTGGTACTTGCACCAGTCGAACATGTGCTGGACGTAGATGCGGCCGGAGGGGGCGACCCAGAGGCCCTTGTTGGACCAGCCGTGGCCGTAGCGGCCATAGACGTCCTTGCCCGCCGTCGTCAGCGTGGTCGTGTTCTTGCCCGTGGCGGGGAAGGGCACGGGCTTGAACTCGCGGTCGAAGCGGGCGACGAGCTCGTGCCAGCCCTGCTGGCCGTAGACGTAGAGGTAGCCGTCGGGGCCGAAGGCGAGCTCCATGCCCTTGAGGGGGAAGGGCTTCCTCTCGCCCGTCAACCCGTCGCAGCGCACCAGTCCGGCCCAGCCGTCGCTCACCACGATGTCGTCGGAGAGCGGGTCGGCCCACACCTTCACCACGGCCTCGGGCATCAGGGCCTCGCCGCCCCCGAGCTTGCCGGTCACGGCAAACTCCTTCCCGCGGTCCTCGATGCGCGTGACGCCCTCCGTTCTCATTCCTCGCCCCTCGGGGTGGATGGCCTCCTGGCAGACGTTGCTGAGCCAGATGACGGCGGGGTCTTGCGTAGCGTCCACGGCCATAGAGGGCGCGTTGGACCCGCCCAGCGTCAACTCGGCGAGGACCTTCCCGTCCTTCCAGCCCGAGAGCTTGAGGACCTTGACCTCGTTGACCGCCTTGTAGCCGTTGACGATGCGGCGGGTGGTGAGGTAGATTTCCGGCCCCTTTGGGCTGAGGGCCACGTGGTCGGGCCACTCGACGGGCGTTGAGCCGAGGAGCTTGCCGGCGGCGTCGTAGACGGCGAGGCGCTGGCTCACGCGGTCGCAGACGTAGAGGCGCCCCTCCTTGTCCACGGCCAGCCCGTGGAGGGCGCTCAGGCCGTTCTTGCGGCCCCAGTTGGTGTAGTGATACCACCCGTTCCTCTCCTTCGCCCAGAAGTTGTCTGGGGGGACGTCAATCTGGATGAAGGCGGAGCGCTCGCCCGTCGCGGGGTCAACCTTGAAAACCTGCCCGTCGGCCACTTTGCGGCTCTCGTGATACCAGCCTGCGAGGAACAGGCTCGCCCCGTCGGGCGAGGCGGCCCAGCAGATAGGCCCCTGGGCGGGAGGGGCCGGCGCCTTCGTCCCGCCCCAGGCCACGCAGGCGCCGTCCGCCGCCCGAATGCGGCAGACCTCGCCCC